>JBDHFN010000179.1:0-3445 GCA_039590375.1 Gemmatimonadota bacterium | reverse complement strand
TCGCCGGCGAGAGTGCGTTCAGCAGCAAGCCCATCCCCTCGGAGTTCGACGATGTCTTTGGCGAGGCACAGCAACTGGCACGCATAGACCTCGCCCCGAAGCTCCGCCGCGAGACTCAGGCGCTGGGCCGTCTGGCCGAACTCCTGGACACGGCGTTCGGTGTTACGCAGCGCCGAGCCGGGGCGTACAGGTTCGACGATATTACGTATCTGTTGGGTGGGCCCGATCCCACTGGGAGCCGGGACGACCTGAGCTACCGGCTGGACCAGCAGGTACGGCACCTACTGCTCGACGAATTCCAGGATACGTCCTTCGAGCAGTGGCGGGCCCTGGAACCCCTCGCCCACGAACTGCTGTCAGGGCACGCCGACGAGCGAGCCGGAATCATCGTGGCGGATCCCAAGCAGTCCATCTATGGGTGGCGGGGCGCACGCCCCGAGCTCGTGCGCCGAGTGGGCGAGGCTCACGGCCTGGTCGAGGCCACGATGAAGACTTCATGGCGATCCGGTTCAGTGATCCTCGACCTCGTGGCCGACGTCTTTCGAGATCTCCCCGCCAACGAGATAGTGTCCAGAATCGACGGAGGCCCCGCGGTTGCATCGGCCTGGATGGAGGACTTCACGGAGCTCACCGCTGCCCGCGATCTACCGGGTCACGTGCGGGCTCACCTGGCTCCGGGCGATGGGAGGGGAGCGATCCGGCCCGACCTCCTGCGTCGGGCGGCGGAGGTCGTGAAGGAGCTGCACGAGCAGATGCCGGGCCGAAGCATCGGTGTCCTGACCAGTCGAAACAAGGTCGTGGCCTACTTGATGCACGAACTTCGCGATGTTGGCGTTCGGGCCAGTGGAGAGGGGGGCGCGTACCTGACGGATACGCCACCGGCCAATGCGCTCCTGTCACTTCTCCGCCTGGCCGATCACCCGAGCGACAGTGCGGCCCTCTATCACGTGGCCAGCACGCCCCTCGGCGAGATCGTCGGCCTCCAGGACATGGATCCGAGTGCGGCCCGGGCTGTAGCGTCCCGCATCCGGGTCCAGCTTCTCAAGGAGGGCTATGGCCCGACGCTGGGTATGTGGGTTCACGAACTGGCGCCCCGATGCGACGCGCCGGAGGTGCAGCGCCTCCTGCAACTCGTGGAGCTGGGCCACCGATGGGATGAGCGTGCGACCCTCCGACCGACCGACTTCACCCGGTACGTATCAGGCGAAGCAGTGGAGGATCCTTCTTCGGCTCGGGTGCAAGTGATGACGGTCCACCAGTCCAAGGGGCTGGAGTTCGATGCGGTCGTCCTCCCCGAACTGTACGCCTCGCTGGCACCCGAGGGAGGAAACGTGCTCATTCCCGAGCGCGATCCCGACACCGGCCTGGTGACGCAGGTGTACCCGGCCATGGCGAAGGAGTACCGGGCGTTCTTCCCCGAGGTCGAGGCCGCGGATGAGGAGGTCCGCGCGGCCAAACTGCGAGATGGGCTCAGCGTCCTATACGTCGCCATGACACGGGCGAGATATGCGCTGCACCTGATTCTGCCTCCGGGCGGCAGTAGCGCGCGGAACGGCGCGGCGTTGATTCGTGAAGCGCTGGCCCTCGAAGACGAGAAAGCCGGCGATGACCGCGTCCTCCGGGACTGGGGGGATCCCCGCTGGTTCGATCACTTGGAGGACGAGGCCGAACCAACGGATGAGGCTAGGCCGGTGGATGTGGCTCCACGGGTAGATGTGGCTCGACCAGTGGATGAGGAAAGAACGCCAGAGGAAGCCGATCCTGGCGTACGCCTCCTCCGATCCTCCGCTACCGGACCCGGCCGCAACCTTGCCCGGCGCAGCCCGTCGAGCCTCGGGGGCGACGACCGGGTGGACCTGTCGTTGACGCTTCGCCTCGATGCGGCGCCCGCCCGACAGCGTGGAGAAGTGGTGCATGCCTGGTGCAAGGAAATCGAGTGGATCGCGGACGGGATCGGAAGTGACGACGAACTCAGAGCCATTGCTCGGGCGACGGCGATTGGGATGCCCGATGATCGAGTCACCGATCTCATCACGGAGTTTCGCGCCTGGATGGGGGCAGAGCCCATTCGGAGCACCTTGAGCCGGGGCGGATTTCCGTCCGACCTGTTCACGGTCGTACACGTCGAAAACGAACTCCCATTCGTCCGCCGCGTTGGGGACGAGATCCAGGAGGGCGTCATCGACCGACTGGTCCTGATCGAGCGGGATGGACGAATCGTCGGGGCCGAGATCCTGGACTTCAAAACGGACTCCGTCGACTCGGGGGACGAGGAGGCGCTCGCCTCCCACGTCCAACGCTATCGCCCGCAGATTCTGGCCTACTGCGACGTGGTGCGCGAGCGGTACGGATTGGGCGAAGGCGACGTCACCGGGAAACTCGTGTTCCTCGCGGCAGGCGTGATCAGTCAGGTGGCGTAACGCCCTCGGAACCAACCCCTTGTTTTTAGGGGGCAAACACTCCGATACTCACAGCATATGGTAACGCTGCTCTGGGTCCTCGGGATCTCTCTCTCCATCTCCTCCCTTTGCTCCATCCTGGAGGCCGTCCTTCTGTCCGTGACGCACTCGTACGTCGAGGTGTTGAGGGACCAGGGCTCGAAGGCCGGCGACTATCTCCATCGAATGAAGCAGAAGATCGACGAGCCGATTGCCGCGATCCTCACGCTCAACACGATCGCCCATACGGCAGGTGCGGCACTCGGAGGATGGCAGGCCGGCATCGTGTTCGGCGAAACGTGGATCGGCGTGTTCACGGGCGTCCTCACGCTCATCATCCTCGTGTTTTCCGAGATCATCCCGAAGACGATCGGCGCCACGTTCTGGAAGCGGCTGGGCAGGCCGTCCGCCCACGTGCTGTGGTGGATGGTGATCCTCATGAAGCCCATCCTCATTCCGCTCAACCTCTTCAGCCAACTCCTGCGACGAAAGAAGGACTCCACGGTCAGCCGGGCCGAGCTCGAGGTCCTCGCTCAGATCGGGTACAGCGAAGGCACCATCGACGAAGACGAGTGGCAGGTCGTGACCAACGTGATCCGTCTGGGTGAGGTGACCGTGGGAGAGGTCATGACGCCGCGAACTGATATGATAGCGATCCCCCGGGACTGGACGGTGGAGGAAGCCATCGAGATCATGCTCGAGGAGGGGCACCTTCGCCTCCCCGTGTACGCCGAGTCCATCGACAAGATCGAGGGGCTGCTGCTCGCCCGAGACCTGTGGAGCGCACACCGGGAGGGTATCACGGAAATCTCCGAGCTCCTGCGGCCCGTCCAGTTCCTGCCGACCACCAAGCTCGTTGAAGACCTGATTCCTGAAATGAGAGTGCAGCGGACGAAGATGGCGATCGTGATCGACGAGTTCGGGGGCACGGCCGGACTCGTCACGCTCGAGGACCTCCTCGAAGAGATCGTCGGAGAAATCCAGGACGAGCACGAAGAGGATGAGCC
>JBDHFN010000178.1:0-3685 GCA_039590375.1 Gemmatimonadota bacterium | reverse complement strand
ACGCCTGGCCCTTGAGCGACGATTCCGTGGACGTGTGTGTGTGCGACAGCGTGCTCGAGCATGTCGAGCACCCTGACTCCTTTTTCTCCGAGTCGCGAAGGGTGCTGCGAAACGGGGGATACCTGTGCATCCGGACGCCCAACGCCTGGGGCTACGTGGCGCTCTTCTCCAGGCTGACTTCGGAGCGCCACCACGTAACCATCCTGTCCCGGGTCCAGGCCCCTGAGGACCGGAAGGAAGAGCAGGACATCTTCCCGGCCTACTACCGCTGCAACACCATCCCGAAGCTGAGGAAGATGCTCGGCGGGCACGGCTTTGAGCACGCGGTCTATGGCCACGCGGCCGAGCCCTCCTACTTGCACTTCTCGAAGATCGCGTACTGGCTCGGCGTTCTGCATCAGCGGTTCGCGCCCGGCCTTCTTCGCCCGGCGCTGTTCGCGTTCGGAAGGGTCGCCAAGTAGACCGGCCGGCGAGGTCCGGACGCGTCGGCCTGGAAGCACTCGAAGCATCACGCTGTTGCGTCCCACGACGGGCGGAACGTGGGCCGCTGCGATTGCAGAGCATCCGCTTCAGAACGTGTCGAAACGGATCAGGGTTAAGGCCACTCCTTTCCCTCGCAAACCCAACCACTTACGATGAGTGAGGAGCCGTTCCGGCCGGGAACTTCGGGCTAAGCGCGGCGCCAGCCCACATCCGATCGCCCGGCGATGTCGCGAGATCGAGTTCCCGGGGAGTATGCCCATCTGGGCGTCGCCATGCCCAGCCTTGGCACTTCCTCGGTGGCCCCATCAGCGCCGCCTCTGTAACCTCGCTGGCAAGGATCAAGCCATCCTGGTGGGTCTTGGTGGGGGAACGGCGCTAGATGGACTTCTTGAATCGCACGCGTGCTCTGGGGAGAGCGATTGGTGCCCGGTTGCACAGGGCCGTAGACCCCATCGGGCATGCAAGGAAATCGGGGGTCAAGATCGGGGAAGAATGTCGGCTCCTCGGTGTCAAATTTGGCACTGAACCATACCTTGTGTCCCTCGGCGACCACGTGAGTGCTACCGATACAGAGTTTGTTACTCACGATGGCGGGGTTTGGGTCTTTCGGGGAGAGCATCCCGACATTGATGTCGTCAGACCGATCAAGGTCGGCAACAACGTGTTCTTTGGCATGGGAACGCTCGTCTTAGCCGGCGTGACGATCGGCGACAACGTCGTGATCGGAGCAGGCTCGGTCGTGACGAAGGATATCCCGTCAGATTGCGTAGCGGCCGGTGTCCCCGCGCGCCCCATCAAGACCATTGATGAGTACTACCAAGGAGTTATCAAAGAGGCTCTCGAAACCAAGAGGATGAACGCACGAGAGAAAAGGCAATATCTCCTCAAGCGCTTCTTCTCAGAATGATAGGCGGGCTGATCCGGGCGAGCGCCGAAGTCCTTTTCCATTGATCGCCATGCGAACTCCAACCTCGCGCTCTGCGCCCACGGGATGGCGGCGGCTTGGCGAATGCTCGACCAGCGGCGCTAGCTTGAAGGGCGCAGTCCCCTCGATGGGCGGAGATTTCCGTATTGGGTAAGCTGGTGCTGGTGGCGTTCGAGGCGACACGGCCCCGTCCGCTGATCGTCTCGAGCTGCCCCGTTTCATGCCGACGCTGTGCTGCGACGTCGAGGAAGTGACAACGGAGGAGTGCGCGCGGGTGCTGGAGCGCCTGCGAGAGGCCCCGAAGGATGCCCGATAGCGCCGAGCAGGAAGGTCCCCTCCGCGTTCTCCACATGATTGGGAGCCTGGGGGGCGGAGGAGCCGAACGCCAACTCGCGCTCCTCGTGCGCTCGGCGGATCGTACGCGCATCCGATACGGCGTGTGTTTCTACGATCCGGGGCAGTACTCCGAGGAGGTCCGGTCCGCCACGGAAGATGTCTGGCACCTGCCCAGGCGCAGCCGCTCCTCGCTGTCGTTCCCTCTGGGGCTGGTCCGAATCGTGCGGGAGTTCCGACCTCAGGTGATACATACCTGGCTTCCCTACATGGACATCGTGGGTGCGCTCGTCGTCCGGCTCACGTCGCGGATCCCTGTGGTGGTTTCGGAACGGAGTAGCCGGATCAACCGCCAGAGCGCCGATTCTCCGAATCTTGTCAAGCTCTGGAACTTCTGTCGGCGCCACCTGGCCGCAGCGGCTGTCGCCAACTCCGAAGGCGGAAGGGAGTATCTGCAGCAGGATGTGCGCGTCCGCGTGCCGGTCGTCGTCGTGAAGAACGGCCTGGACCTCGAGGCAATCGACGCCGCACCCGTGGCAGACGTGGCGGCGTTTCGCCGCAACGGAGGTCCGCTTCTCCTCTATTGCGGTTGGCTCACTCCTATCAAGAACGTGCCGACGTTGCTCCGGGCGTTGCCCGAGATCACGGCCACCCGGCCGAATGCGCGCCTGTTGCTCTGCGGGAGGGGGTACAAGGAGGCGAAGCTCAGGGACCTCGCCCGCACCCTGGGCGTCGAGGCGAATACGGAGTGGTTGGGATTCCGCTCGGATGTCCCGTCGCTGATGAAGGCGTGCGATCTGCTCGTGCACCCGGCCCTTGCCGAGGGAGACCCGAACGTGCTCGCAGAAGCGGGGGCCGCGCGGCTTCCACTCTGCGTGTCGGACATCAGCCCCCACCACGAGTTTGCAGGGGGGGCTTCCTGTGCCGCCTTCTTCGACCCCCATCGACCCGAGGCCCTCGCTCGCTCCGTTCTCGAGGTGCTCTCGGACGCCGCCGCCCGCGAACGGCGGGTAGCCGAAGCGCGTGCGGTCTCCGAATCGCGTTCGGCGCGTCGAATGGCGGAGCAATACGAAGCCGTCTACCGGCGTCTTGCGCGCGCGCGAACATAGATAGATAGATAGGTCGGCTCCTGGCCCGCGGAGGGCCAGGGGTTTCCAGAGCCCCCGGATCGGGTGTATAAGGACCCACATGCCCGGGATTCCTCTCACGCGCCTGCTCCCCGCACTCGCGCTCGGGCTCTGCCTGGCGTGGCCCTCGCACGCGGTCATCATCGACTCCGGAGACGGAACGGGGAATACCAGCGCGCCGTCCGACGACCCGGGCTGGGCGCACGTGGGGACGAAGGGCGCCACCGTCATCTACCTGGGCAACGGCTGGGTCCTGACGGCGAACCACGTGGGGATCGGGGACGTGGTCTTCCAGGGCGTCTTGTATCCGGCAGTGGCGGGCTCCAGCATCCGCCTCCAGAACGAAACCGGCCTCCCTCCGGATCTGCGCGTCTTCCAGATCGATCCCCACCCTGCCCTTCCCATCCTGCCGATCCGAGACTCCACGCCCACGGTGGGCACCGCCGTGACCATGATCGGAAACGGCCGCAACCGCGGACCCGAGACGTCGTGGCGTGGGTACGAGGGATACGAGTGGCTAGGTAGCAGGACGATGCGCTGGGGGACCAACCTGGTAGGCGGCTTCGACACCCAGTTCGACACCGAGGCCTTCTCCACCGACTTCACGCAGACCGGAGGGACCACGCACGAGGCCCAGGCGGCGAACGGGGACTCGGGCGGTGCGGTCTTCATCAAGGACGGCGGCGTCTGGGAGCTGGCGGGGGTGCTGTTCGCGCTTAAGGAGCACCCCAGTCAGCCCGCAGACCTAGCGTTGTACGGGAACCTCGGCTACGCCGCCGATCTGGCCGTCTACCGCGATCAGATCATCGAGCTCACC
>JBDHFN010000177.1:0-3727 GCA_039590375.1 Gemmatimonadota bacterium | reverse complement strand
TCGTGCACGTCGGTGGTCTGGAAGTGCACCCAATAGGGGCTTCCGGGATACGCTTCCCGCCAGTTCCAATAGTCTTCGTGGAGCTCGACCGAGGAGTTTGCGTCGTTCTCGGCCCCGGCGTCGCGCATCACATCCACGCCCCGGTCCAAACTGCTCATCGAGCCCGCCCACGGGTTAGAGGTAAACACCCCCGTTAGATAGCCGGCGCCGCGGAACAGCTGCGCCATGGTCGCCGCCTCTTCCGGAAGCGGATCGAATCGCCCGCGGGTGTTCCCTAAAACGCTGTTCTGGAGAGAGGTCATGAACGAAGTCGTCGATGGTTTCGACCAGCTGGAGTTGCTGTAGGCGCGTTCGAAAACGGCGCCCTCCTGCGCCAGCTTCTCCATTACCGGCGTGGTCCGCCGGTTGTAGCCGTAGACGCTCATGTAGTCGGCTCCGCCGCCGTCGATGACGTAGAAGATGACGTTGGGCTTGGACGCACCATCGCGGCGCGCGGCTGCGGGACTGCCGCTCAGAGTGGGCGCTCCCCAGAAGGCCACGGCACCTTGCTGTTCGGCATCGGCCTCCAGAACGAGGGTCGCTGTGCGGCCGGCCAGATGAGCGAGGTCCACGGAGCGCTGCGCCCAACCCTCCTGGTCGGAGTGGGACTCTTCCAGGAGAACCTCCGCCTCGGAGCCTCCTGCCGAGGATGTCACTCGGAAGGTTACGGGATGGTCTTCGCTCAGGATGCCGAGTCCGAGATCCAGTCGCCCGTTCTCGGGGACGCGCACCCGGTACTCGAGCCGAGCCGGGGCATGCACATAAAGGGCTCGGCGCCGGGCGGTGCCCCGTTCCAGGGATCGCACGCCGAACGGAGCCTCCGCGTACGCCGCGGCCTTCGGTACGAGGGTAACGGAGAGCACGTCGAGGCTGGATGGCCCGCGCGCGCTGATCGCCAGAACGAGCTGCCGCCACGGGTCCTTCCACTCCCCCAGCCATCGAGGCGACCAATCCGCACGCAGCCGGTACGTCTGTGCCGTGCCGTCGTTGACGATCGGCGCGTCGTCTCCGTAGATGCGGCTCGGACCCCGGTTCTCGGGAAGGCTGTCCAGGGGCTCGAGGTTGTAGCCGAGGGTGACGTTCGTCACCTTTTCCGAGGCGCGGGCTCGGATGAGCAGGTGGCTCCAGTCTCCTCGCCTCAATTCGGGAAGCTCGACGTAGATGTCCCCGTGCAGCCGGTCTCCTCTCGGATCCAGATGGCTCTCGTCGAGGGAGACTCGCAAGGCGTCCTCTACATACTCGACATTTGGGGGCGGAATCGACGGGTTGTAGTGGTCGAGAGCGGTCCAGTCGGGCTGCGGCTCGTCGAAGCGCCACTCGACCGCGGCGGGTACCTCGGCTGGAACCTCGGAACCCTCGATCGTCGCCGCGTCGAGATAATCCTCCAGGTGGAGGGGCAGATCGGCCGTGAGGACGGGGTTGTCGGACGACGAGCCCGAGCAACTGATGACAAAAAGCGTCAGTAAACTGACGGGGAAGATCCTGAAGACCGCGCGACTGAACCTCATGGGCCGTTCTCCTGCTTGAGGACTCCCTGGCCGTCGTTCGGGTTCGGTGGAAGCTTTGGCCAGGCAGGATAGCCCTCGCACCTAGAACGTGCGCAACGGTATGGGAGCCGTCCCGTTACTCGAGAGGACGAGATCGGGGTGCGTGGAGGGGGCGTGGAGGGGGCGGGTTGACCGTGTCGAGTCGCTCAACGGTAACAACCGTGGATACAGCGCGGGTGCGCGGAGGGGTCAGCGTGGGGTGGCGCCAATGAGCGCCCACAGGCGCGGAGGTCCCGAACGACGCGGCCTTTTCAGCGCTGGTCAGCGCGCGGCTCCAGCCTGATAAGCGTGAGGTCGGTGGTTCAAATCCACCCCGGCCCATATAGCGGAAAGCCCCGCACGACGGGGCTTTCGTGCATCTGGGGTTTGGGTGGGCGAGCGGTTGGCCTCTCAGTTCACGGACGCAAGCGGGCCACCTTGGAAGGAATGCCCGGTGACGCTCCGTACGCTGCCCAGACGTCACCGCGCTCTTCATCTACGTCGATGTGGCGGATCAGGGCACCCCGGGTGGGGAGCGGGTAAACCGTGAAAGCCTCCTGGGTCGGGTCGAAGCTTGCGATGAAGTCGCCGTGGCCGGTCCCGATCCATACCCGGCCGTTCGACTGGTCGACACGCACCACATACGGCAGCGCTTCGCGAACCGGCAGGTCCCACTCTTTGAACGTCTCGGTAACGGGATCGAACCGCGCCAGCTTGCCGGCCGCATACTCGGGGATCCATACCGTACCATCGGGCGCCACGTCGGGCCGGCGAGGGCCGGCGTGCGGGCTCGGCATCTTCCACTGCCGGATGTCGCCCGATTCGGGGTCGAGCCGGATGAGGTGTCCGCCCCTCAGCTGCGTAGCCCAAACGGTCCCATCCGAGGCCACACGGAGGCCATACGGAATCGTGCTCTCACCGAGGGGCGCATCTGGCCCTGGCCCGCGTGGCACTTTGTAGCTCGTGACCTTGCCGGTCGTGGGATCGAGCGATCCGATGATCTCGGGATCGAAAGTGAAGTGTCCATTCCACCACACCCTACCGTCCGGCCCGACGGCTACGCTGTGCGGATAGACACCGATCTCCCACGATTGCCAGTCCCCCGTCGACGGGTCGTGGCGTGCAACGCTGCCCGGTGTCCCGAGGAGCACCAGCCAACGACCGCTGGCATCGAGGTCCAGAGCGCGTGGGTTTGCATTAGGTACGGGGATGGGGACGGTTTCGAACGACCCGGCTTCAGGATCCAGGTGGTACATGCGGTGCGTGAACATGCCGGTGATGAGCACGAGCCCTTCGGGATCCACCATCAAGTCATGCGGAAGGTCCATCGGCTCGGGGAGGTCGTACTCGATCAGCTGCGGCTCGCGTGCCGGCAACAGGTCCGGTTCGAGAACCGGCGCCGTAGGTTCGGCAAAGAGATGTTGCTCGAGCCAGCGTCCGAGGACTTCAGGGTCGGGCCACGAAGAGATGATCGGGAATCCTGTTTCTTGTCCGAACATTTTGATCATCTTCTGGACCGACGTGCTCCAGGTAACGGCGTCGCGAATCTCCCCGCCTGGCTCTCGCACCCAGTCTGCCGTCCACACGTGACACCCCGTGCAGTCGAGGATGAAGCGTCGTTTCATATCGCCGTCGGGAAGCATCGCGAGAAAGGCTGACCCCGGGACGGCCTGATACGCACTCTGGGCGTCATCTCCGGCAGCGCGCAGGGGCTTTCCCGAACGCGAAAACAAGGCGATTTGTAGAACTCCCGCCAGGACGACTACTCCCAGGACGGTCTGCAGGCCTCTGCGCCCTGTAGGCATCGAGCTTCGCTCCGAAGTCGGTAAGCGTTCACGACCCATTGAGTTCTTCTACAGCCATAAGCGTCGCGGCCTCGTCGCACTCGTGAGAAGATAAGTCTTTCTCACTCTCGCGGTCGTTATGAGCCGTACACTCCGCGGTGTCGACAGCCGTGACAAACAGTACGGACGCCCACGGACGTCAAACCCGTAAGTTGTTGAAAACTGGCGCCCACGGACGCGCGTTTCAAGCCTGATAAGCGTGAGGTCGGTGGTTCAAATCCACCCGGGCCCATACTTCTCCATCCTCTCCGGGGTCCTTCCCTTCCTCCAGTCTCACCGTCACATTCACTGCTTCCGCGCCTCTTGAGAACCGTTCCA
>JBDHFN010000176.1:0-3730 GCA_039590375.1 Gemmatimonadota bacterium | reverse complement strand
GAATTCGCGCTCGCCGCGGCCCGCCGTCTGTCGGGGTTAGGCGGTTTCGGTCGCAGCTGGTGGCTCCTTGCCGCGGGCACCGATGGACGGGACGGCCCAACCGACGCGGCCGGAGCTATCATCAGCGGGGACACGTGGCAGGCGATTCGGGGTGCCGGACGGGATCCGAGACGCGATCTCGAATGCCATGACGCCTATCATGCCCTCGACGCAGTTCGGGCGCTCTTCAAGCCGGGTCCCACCGGCACCAACGTCATGGACATCGTCATCGCGCTTCAAGCGACGGGGCCCCAAGCCACGGCTGATACGTGAGGTTACGGGTGCAGCTCGGCGACCGGCAGGTAGTCGCTCCCGAGAATCACACTCACATCGACTCGGAGCAGCGTATCGGGTGCCAGGCGAACTCGTCCAATGCCGAGGGCCGACCGAATCCGTTGCCCCGCAGCGATCTCGCCGCGACGGACCAGAATGTCGGTGCTGTCGGCCGGCTCCGTCGCGTTCTTGAAGAGGACGACATCGTACCCGGCGTGCCGTAACAAGCGGGTGGTGATTCTCGCCAGCCCCATCCGGTCGGTGCCATTTAGCACTTCGACGACACGGCCACTCGCGCTCGAGGGGACCGGATAGGCGTGGCCCTTGACGAGATCGGTTCTCGGCCAGAAGCGGACGGCGCCGGCCGATACGATCAGGACCGCGAGCAACCCTGCGAGTATCAGGGCGAGTCGGTGGCGGGGTATGGAAAGAGGGCGTTCCAAAAACGTACCGTCGGTTCGGGAAGTGACCACCCCGACTGGACCACCTGGAATACCCGCGCGCGAGCCACTTCACGGAGCACGCCCGAGACGTCCCGCGGCAGGCGCTCCGCGAGCTCGGCCCGGGCTTCTCGGTCGAACGAGCGGCCGGGTTCGAGGTAGTCCGCACAGTAGAGCATTCGTCCCACCATGTCCCATTCTGCTAACCCGATCGAGTGGTAGCGCACAGCGTCGAGTACACCCCGGTCCGTTTCTCCCTCGGCCTTCGCGCGCGCCGCGGCGGCCGGTCCGTGCCGCAGCTGCATTGGCCCAGTGGCCGAGGGCGCCCAGTGCTCGAGGTCTTCCACTCGGGCGTCGCGCAGCGCGTCATGGAGCCACGCCGCCCGCAGCCACCGATTGCGTTCTGAATCTGGAACGCCGAGGTCCTGCGCCCATTGCACGAGCAACTCGGCCACCTGTTCCACATGCTCCAAGCGCTGGGGCGAGATCATGGCCCATTCCGGGAGTGTCGGCCGAAGCTTCGGAGACGAGGATCGTGTGCGGGTCACGAGTTCGTGGAGCCTAGAGGGCGCGGGTTTCGCGGGCGTGTCGGGTCTGGTGCGCGAGTGCGATCGGCATCGGGCTCCTTCAGGGACATCTGGTCAAGTCGCACCGGAGAGTCCGTCTCCAAGAATGATGTTATCGATCAATCGCGTCGGCCCCACACGCGCGGCCAACGCGATCACGGACCGATCGTCGACCCGACTGAGGGGCTCGAGTCGGTCCAGATCGACGACGGCAATATACTCCAGCGCCACGCTGGGACACACCTCAACGCATCGACGTACAATCGCCTCGAGGGTCGAGGCACTCGACTCGCCCGCCCGCCACGCGTCGCGGGCCTCCGACAGCGCGGCGCTCAACGACACTGCTTCGCGTCGTTCGGCGGCGGCCAGATACACGTTCCGGCTACTCATCGCGAGGCCGTCGGGCTCGCGCACGGTGGGCACACAGACGATCTCTATCGACCAATTTAGATCCCGCACCATCAGACGAATTAACGCCAATTGCTGATAGTCCTTCTGTCCGAAGCACGCGACGTGGGGATCAGTCACATGGAAGAGCTTCGCGACAACGGTGAGTACACCAACGAAATGCCCGGGGCGAGCCGTGCCTTCCCATCGCTGTGCTGTGGCGCCGGGCACCACTCGGATTTCGGAGCCGGCGGGATACATGACATCGGCCTCGGGGGCGAAGACGACCGTGGCTCCTCGCTCGGTCGCCAACCGACAATCCTGCTCGAGGTCCCTGGGATACTGCTCGTAGTCTTCTCCTGGTCCGAACTGGAGCGGATTGACGAAGACGCTCACGACCACGACGTCCGAGCGTTCCCGGGCGGCGTCGATCAGCCGAAGGTGACCTTCGTGCAGGTATCCCATGGTTGGGACGAGGGAAACGCGCGCGCCTTGGACCTTCCACTCTCGTCGTGCCTCGCGAAACTCGTCGACCGACGTCACCAGGTTCACCGCGACCTCTCCGGTTCCTCAGTCGAACCCATGTTCCGGTCCCGGATAATCTCCAGCACGGACCTCCTCTGCGTACCGTCGGACGGCGTCGCGAACCGTGTCGGCGACCTCGGCGTAGCGCTTCAGGAACTTGGGTGAGAATCCCAGGTTCAGGCCAATCATGTCGTGCAGGACGAGAACCTGCCCATCGCATCCAGCACCGGCCCCAATCCCGATGGTGGGGATCGTGAGTGCCTCGCTGATGTGCGTCGCCACCGGCGTGGGCACGAGTTCCAGCACGAGGGAGAATGCGCCGGCCTGCTCGAGCGCCTGGGCATCCGTGAGCAAACGCTCGGCGGATTCGTCGTCCCTTCCCTGTACGCGATATCCGGAGAGTGTGTGGATCGATTGCGGCGTGAGCCCGAGGTGTCCCATCACCGGGATCCCGCGTTCGACCAGGGCGCGGACGGTCGCCACCATCGGCTGGCCACCCTCCAATTTGACGGCATGGGCTCCGGTCTCCTGCAGGACGCGGCCGGCGTTCCGGATCGCCTCTTCGACCGAGATCTGGTAGGAAAGAAACGGCAGGTCCACCACGACCAGCGCCCGATCGGACCCACGACGGACGGACGCTGCGTGATAGATCATCTGGTCGAGGGTCGCGCTCAGCGTCGAGTCACGACCGGCGAGCACTTGGTTGACCGAGTCTCCCACGAGGAGGATATCGACTCCGGCGGAGTCCAACAGTCCGGCGAACAGCGCGTCGTAGCATGTCAACGCGACGATCCGCCGTCCCTCGGCCTTCATGATGCTAAGGTCACGCGTGGTGACCGGGCGCGCCTTGTCGCTCATAGTCCCTCAGCTCGGTAAGCTCCCGCTGCCAGAACTCCCGATGGGGCAGCCCCGGATGCGGGATGACGAGATCCGGTTCCTCAATGGTGCGGTTTCCGAAGCGGACAAGATCGAGATCCACGGTTCGCGGTCCCCATCGCTCGGTACGGATTCGCCCGGCCGCCTCCTCGATAGCCCGACAGGCTTGGAGCAGCTCACGGGGAGACAACCGTGTTTCCACCAGCGCCATCTGGTTGAGGTAGGGTGGCTGGTCCGCCCCACCGAGCGGTGCCGTTTCGTCGATCCGGGACACCGCGAGGACCCGGGTGTCCGGTATGTGGGCCATGGCTTCCCGTGCCGCCGCCAGATAGGCCTCCCGATCACCAAGGTTGCTTCCGAGCGCAATGTAGGCCCGTTCCCATCCGCATCGCGGGGCGTCGTCAGCGTTCAACGTCGAAGTGCTGGGTGATGGCCTGGAGTTGCGATGCCACCTCTTGGAGCTCGAAGATGGCACGTTCGAGGTCTGCTTGGCCGCGCGAGGCGTCGGCGGCTTGTCCGGTGAGCGCCTCGGTTTGGGCTCCGGTCTTTCGGGAGACTTCAGCCAAACGCTCGATTTGCTTCTTGAGTTCGTCAAACGATTCTTCTTGCGCCACGGCCGTCGTG
>JBDHFN010000175.1:0-3771 GCA_039590375.1 Gemmatimonadota bacterium | reverse complement strand
GACCTCAGGTGGTAGACGAGCCCGAGCGACAACACGAACGCCCAGACTCCTGGGATCGGCTGCCAGGCCCACGTCCACGCGCCCTCGCGCGCAAAGCACCACCACTGCACCGGCTACGCGCTCCCGACGGAGGACAGCGCGTGCTCCCGTCGTGTCTTCAGGAGTCGACCCAATCTTCCTGGACCAACCGCGGGAGGTCGTGCGCCCAGTCGGCTTGGCGGATCCCGAAGGGATAGCGCAGATGCGCCAAGCCGTCCTTGGTGAACGCCAGGATGGCCGAGGAGTGGCCCACGGTGTGGCCTTCATCGCTTTTCACGACGACGGCGTGGGGGAGGCCCAGACGCCCCTGTATCTCGTTGACCTCATCGAGCGTGCCCCGCAGCCCGATGAAGTCGGGGTGGAAGCCGGCGAGCCACTCTTTCATACGCTCGGGTGTGTCGGTGTCCGGATCCGTGGTGATGAACACCACGTTGATCTGCGTTCGGACCTCGGGTGGGAGCTTTGCAAGCACGAGACCGAGGTTGGCGAGGTGCACGGGGCAGACGTCCGGACATGACGTGTAGCCGAAGAACAGCAGCGTCACGAAGCCTCGCGTCCGAGCCTGGAAGTCGAACGGTCGATCGCGAGTGTCCGGGAGCACGAAGTCGGGCTTCTGGATCGGGTCCGGTAGCAGCGTGCCGCGGTAGGACGAAGCCGCCGACCGGGCGGAGGTCCGACCCTCGGCCGCAGGACCCTCGGCCGCCGGCTGGCACGAGGTCGCCGAAAGGAGCGCGAGCCCAGCCAGTGTGTTCGCCGCCCGACCGAGCATCGCCGTCCTACGGCTTCGCAGCGATCGACGTGGAGACATCCGTCCCTCCTGCACCCTGATATACGTATCGAAACCTCAGGCACCCTCCCCGCGAGCCAGGACAGTAGTATCCGAGGATCTCGAGCTTCGCGAAACGCCCGTCGGCCGTGCGCACCGCGTACACATGCCGTTTGGGCTCCAGAAGGTGCGTAGACCAGCCGTACTCGTACCAACGCTCGATGGCTGGATTCACCGAATCCCCCCGGACCTCGGTCCCGGCATAGCCCGCCTCTGGAACCTCGACGACAGAATCGAAAGCGCGCGCTCCGAGATCGAGAATCCCCCCTTCGCCATCAAAGCCCGGACCGCCGTTCGCGATGACGCGGAAGCGCTGGAACGCCAGGTCCCAGTCCGAGGGCGCCGGATCGCGCACCACCGACGCCCGCGAGAAGTCGAAGTAGGTCCAAGCCTCTTCGGATGTCGCGTCGACCGTATACGACACGGGGCCCTGCTTCACGAGTCCTACCTCGGTCGGCTCCGGCGGAGTGGGGGCGAACGCCTCGACGGTCGAGCGGCCCAGGGACCTGGCGACCCAGAAGACGGCAGCTGCGGCGAGGACGGCCAAGATTCCAAGGGCCACCACCCGCTCACGAGCCCGCGACGTACCCGATCGGCTCAATGCGCCGCCGAGAAGCGATGAGGCAGCTCGGACCTCAGGTGAAGTGAAGCGATGCGGGACCCACTATTGGGATCCTCAGTGCTCGACGGTTCCGTGGTCCTCGTCGTAGCCCAGGAAGCTCTTGAGGTGCCACAGGTACACGCCGAGCGCCAACCCCAGGGCGACGAACACGAGGCCCAGGATCATCGATCCGGCGTCTCGCGTCCCGTCGAAGGCCGTGAGCTCCCAGGCGGCGTATCCCAAGCAGAAGGCGATGGCCGCGGATATGAGAAACCGATGGAACCCGATCAGTGACATGAGCGCACTCAGAACTCTGTCAGGACCGCGATCACCAGGATCACGGCCAGCGGCAAGGGCGACGCCGCGAGGATCCACATCCTCCGGGGCTCGAAGCGAAGGTGCATGTAGTACATCGCCACGAGCAACGCCTTCCAGAGCGCCATGATGATCAGCCCCGTCGCGATCCAGAACTTGGGCAATCCCGTGAAGGCGAAGAACACCTCGAGTATCGTCAAGATGAAGAGCACACCCCACACGAGGAAGTACGGTGGGTCCTTGTGCTCCTCGGCGTGCTCCATGGCGGCCTCCTGGGCAGGCTGCGGATCCATATCCGGGGCTCCTCAGATGAGATAGACGATAGTGAACAAGATGATCCACACGAGGTCCACGAAGTGCCAGTAGAGCCCCACGATCTCGACGCCACCTAGGCTGTCGGCCGAGTAGGCCCCCTTCCAGGCCCGCCACAGGACGAACCAGAGACAGAGGACGCCGATCGTCACGTGGGTCCCGTGGAAACCGGTCATCGTGTAGAACGTGGAGCCGTACAGCGCGCCGCCTTCCGCAGCGTACGCGCTCGCCATCGGGACGAAGCCATGCTGCGCCAGGGCGATGTACTCGAAGACCTGAATGCCCACGAAGAACGTCCCCAGGGCGATCGTGGCGAGCAGCCAGATCTTCAGGCCTTTCTGATCCCCGGTGGCGATCGCCGCGTACGCCTTGACCATCGTCACACTGGAGCAGATGAGGACGAACGTGTTGAAGGCCGTCAGCGGGACGTTCAACACTACGCCGGGTTCTGCGAACTGCGTGGGGTGGGCGAACCGCAGGATGATGTACGAGCCGATGAGCCCGGTGAAGAACATCACCTCCGACAGGAGGAAGACCCACATCCCGAGCTTAAGGTTGTAGACCCTCATTCCGGGCATGTACCCCCGCTCGAGGGCCATCGCGTCGGTGGTCATCGTCGTCACGCTCCTTCCGGTGCGGGAGTCGCGTGGGGCTCGGGCTGCTGCTGATCACGTGGCGGGGTCGTCTGCAACAGGAAGTCCTCGTCGGATTCCGGAGAGCTGTACTCGTACGGTCCTCGGTAGACGACGGGGACCGTTGCGAAGTTCCCGTGTGGCGGCGGCGACGGCACGGTCCATTCGAGGGAATTGGCATTCCAGGGGTTGGGTCCGGCCTTCTTCCCCTTCCAGATGCTGTGGAAGAAGTTCACCACGAAGATCAACTGCACGGCGATCAAGAGGAACGCGCTGATCGTAATGAACACGTTCATGGGCTGAAGAGGCTCGAGGTACTCGTACTGGGTCGGGTCGTAGAGCCGCCGCATGTGACCCTGGAGCCCGATGCTGTGCATCGGGAAGAAGACCAGGTTGTAGAAGATCATCGTCAGCACCCAGTGGATCTTGCCCCACCGCTCGTTCATGATCGTCCCGAACAGCTTCGGGAACCAGAAGGTGATCCCGCCGAAGATCGCGAACAGGCTGCCGCCGAACAGGACGTAGTGGATGTGGGCGACGATGAAGTACGTGTCGTGGATGTAGATGTCGACCGGGGTCGAGGCCATGAAGATCCCGGACAATCCGCCGATGATGAACATCGAGACGAACGCGAGCCCGTGTAGGACCGGAGTCGTGAAGTGGATGTCCCCGCCCCACAGAGTGCCCAGCCAGTTGAACGTCTTGATGGCGGACGGGACGGCGATGAACATCGTCGACACCATGAACGTCGTGCCGAGCATCGGGTTCATGCCGCTCTGGAACATGTGATGGCCCCACACGATCCACCCGAGGAACGCGATGCCGATGATCGCCAGCACCATGGCGTGATAGCCGAAGATCGGCTTGCGGGCCCCGTTGGCGATCAGGTCCGACGCGATTCCCATGGCCGGGAGGATCAGGATGTAGACCTCCGGATGGCCGAAGAACCAGAAGAGGTGCTGCCAGAGGAGTGGCTCGCCTCCCCCTGCGGGCAGGAAGAAGGTCGTGCCGATCGTCTGATCGAACAGGAGCATGATCAGGGCGCC
>JBDHFN010000174.1:0-3799 GCA_039590375.1 Gemmatimonadota bacterium | reverse complement strand
CGACGCGCCTGAGCTCCAATGGAATCGCCATTCTCGGCGAGGCTGGTGCCGGCATCGGCGTGCTCGTCCAGGGCGAGTGGCCCGTCCTCCGCTTCAGCAAGGAAGGTGCCCACTCTCACATCACCATGGGCCTGCTCGGCTCGTCCGGCCCCGAGCCCTATGCGGGCAGCCTCTGCGCCGTCTGCGCTGATCCGGCCCCCGGCGCGTCCAGCGAGGGCCCGCGCGGGGTTCTGGTCATCGCCTCCAGCAGCACGGCGAGCGTGGAGTAGAAAACGCAGGACCGATCAGCCCTGATACCCATCCCGCGGGCTATGAGCTCTCGGGATCCAGGTGATCGTACTGCTCTCGCGTGATCTCGGCGCGCACGTCACCGGTGTGGGCAATCCCCGCGGGCTCGAAGAGAAGGAGCTTCACGTGCCCGTGGGGGATAACCCGATGCTCACGCCCCCGAGGGACGATGTAGAACTCGCCGGCCCGCAGCGTCAGGGTCTCATCTCGCTCCAGGATGTCGAGCACGCCCTCCACCACGAGGAACAGCTCGTCTTCGTCGTCATGTGTGTGCCATGGGACCTTGTCCCCTTCCAGCCGCGCGAGCTTGACGTGCTGCCCGTTCAGCTCTCCCACGATCTTCGGTGAGAATGTGTCGCTGAATCTCTCGAAGCACTGCTCTATGTTCACTGCCTTGGACATGTGTGAATCTCCGGAATCCGCCTGATCCTTTCACGGTCCCGTGACGGCCGTCAACAACAGGTGACGGGAGGATGTTCAGCTGCCGCTCCCAGAACCACTCCGCGCATCCGAACTGTACATATGCCGCTCTTCTCGATGCAAACAGCAATGTAAGCGATCCGGTACCGAACGGTGGCGATGCTCCGGGAGGGCGGCAACGGCTCGATTCTCCTGAGGTCATCCTGCGCCCCTGGCAGGAAGTGCCCGTACCAACTCTGCAACGTGAAGCAGTGGGAGAGTCTTCCACTTTGGCTGACGACACACACCTGCTCTCCGATGAGCCTCGCTCGCTCAGGGCATTTCCTCGCCTCTGCTGGAGGATCGTCCCTTGATCGGATCGAGCTCAACGAGAGTGGCGGGAGCGACGGGACTTGAACCCACTGAAGGGCAAAAAGCTAATCTATTGATGGCGCATGGTTTTCGTCGCAACTGACTGGCAATTCGCCGCTTTCCGCCGTCCATCGAGTCCCCTGGCATCCCCCCGAATCCCCTGGAGTCGACCCCAGTCGTGGAGAGATAGTGGAGACGGGTTGGCTGCCGATGATGGTCCTTACCGTTGGGCCGACGTGCGACGCCTGAGCTCCTCGTCGAACCCGAGCACGACGTTGAACCGGTTCGACTGTTCGTCTTCCCCGAACAGGATGGCCAGGTAGCCGCCGCCCGGCATCGTGTCCAGCGCCAGAAACTCTCCCTGTCTGTGAATACCTCTCTCGTAGAGATCGAGGACCTGTCGCGGACCGGATGAGGTCGGTCCGCTGTCGCCCTCGACTGTGATCGCCATCAGTTGCCCGCTTGGACTCACGTACAGCAGTTCGTGCGTCGATCCCTTGGTCTTCGACCAGATCACGTCGGTGCCGCCCTGCGTCGAGACGACGATCTCGGGCCCCGGCTGACCTTCCACGCCGACCTTTGCCAACATGACGTCCGGCCTTCCCGCGCGGCTGGACACGTAGGCGATCCACCGGCCGTCGGGAGAGAACCTGGCGTTCGGGGGATCGGACTGGTCGGGTACGATCACACGGAGTGACTCGCTCGCTTTCTCGAGGGGGATCAACGGCGCGAGGACGCTGGCCCATAATCCGCGCGTGGAGCGATTGAGCAAGACATGGGTCCCGTCGGACGACACGGACGTCGGAAGGAATGCCTCGGCCTCGCTCTCCAGAACCAACCGCGGCTCACCCCCCACGGCGACGTTGCTGACGTAAACACCGCGAATTCTATCTACGCCGTCACACCAGTAGATCAGTTGTTCACCGTCGGGCGCCCAGACCGGAATCCAGCAGTCCCTCTTTGCCAGCGGACGCAGATGGGGGCGATCGATCTCTGAAGTCCAGATCTGATAATCCCACTCTTCCGGGTCGGCGAGCCAGAGGGCAACTCGCCGCCCGTCTGGCGAGACAGACAGCCCCCTGAAAGACCGCCTGTCGGCCGACCAATCTTCGACCCGGTTCTCCGCATCGAAGACGGCGACGCGGCGCGCCGCCTCCCCGGCCCCGCTGCTCCGGTAGACCAGCGTGCCGGTGGAAGAAAGGGCAAACGCCGCGGTTGCCTCCACCAACGTCGCCGGTCCGCCAGTCGCCTCGATGCGCTCCGGATCAAGAGGGACCGCCATGAGAACGTTTCGTCTCGTGAACAGAAGATGCCCCGTGGGAAACCAGGTCGGCAAATGCGCATCCTCGGCCATGATGCGCATCTCGCCGGATTCCACGTCGATGGCGGCGGCAAACAACTGACTCTTGTTCTCTCCGGCGATATACCCTTCGGCGAGAAGGGTCTTGCCGTCGGGGAGAACGGATCCCCCAAGCGGCTCGACCCAGTCGATCTCGAAACCGCGCAGCGGGACCCCCGCCGCCGGCGGGCGGCCATCCGAGGGAAACCGAGTCACCGTGTAGCCAAGCCCAGAGCCTGGCGAGCCGGTCACGGCGGCGATATGCCCATCGGGAAGCCAGGCCATGCTGGGGTGCATGGCTCCATCCCGAGGCCATTCGCCGATCACCCGGGGAGGTGCGTCCAGGTCGACGGGGGCCGCGATCAGATGAAGCGCGGGATTCGTCGGCAACGGGGCAACCCAGGCTATCTGTTCCCCGTCCGGAGAGAATACCGGCGGACCGGCAACGCCCTCGGAGCCCTCGATCGCGGTCGTTTCGTAGCCATCCAGCCCGCGCAGGTATAGCCTGCTGATCCAGTTTCCACCGCCTGGGCCTTTCTCGTACGCCGTGTAGGCAAACGTTCGACCGTCCGGATTGACGGCGAAGAACGATTCGAAGAGCCTCTGGGTGGGAGGAGCCTGAAACGACAACCGCGCGATGCCACGGTTCGCGGGACCGGTGGAGAAGAAAATCCAGACCATCACCGCCGCAGCACCCAGCAGAATGCCGACCGTCAGCATGGCGACGCCGCGCCACCGGACACGTCCGGCGCTCACGACCGCCGCCGGACCTTGCACGCCAGCGACCGTCCATTCACGTCCTGCACACGAACGCTCGAGCTCGATCCGTGCGTCTCCGATGTCGCGGAGCCGGCCACTCGGTGCCTTCTCCAGGCACCGCTCCAGCAGGTCGCGCACTCGTGGCGGCGTGCTGTGCGGAATCGCCTGCCAGTCGGGCTCGCGCTCCAGAATCCTGGCGATGGCGTCTGACGCGGTCTCGCCCGGGAACGCCTGCCGGCCCGTGAGTATCTCGTAGAGCACACAGCCGAACGCCCAGATGTCGGTCCGCTTGTCGACCGCCTTGCCGCGCGCCTGTTCCGGGCTCATGTAGGCGGCGGTGCCCAGGATCACGCCCGCCCGCGTCGCCATCGTCAGCGTGGGCGAGAGCGACGCGTCGCCCGAGATCTCCGCCGCCTCGTCCGCGAAGGCCTTGGCCAGCCCGAAGTCCAGCACCTTGGCGGTGCCTTCCGGTGTGATTTTTATGTTGGCGGGCTTCAGGTCGCGGTGGATGACGCCCTTCTCGTGAGCCGCCTCCAGCGCCGAGGCGATCTGCCGGGCGAGGTCCAGCGCCTTCTCCACCGGCAACGATCCCTCTGCGAGGCGCTCGGCGAGTGTCTGCCCCTCGACGAGTTCCAGCACCAG
>JBDHFN010000173.1:0-3824 GCA_039590375.1 Gemmatimonadota bacterium | reverse complement strand
ACCGTTATCGTCGAGCATGCGCCTCAGGTCGGCAACGGAGAGACCGCTCTCGCGCGCGGCGTCATAGAGCTGCGGCCAGAGCGCCATGCCCTTGTACCCCCCGGCAGAGGCCGCCTCGACGAGCTCGCGGAAGTTCGCCTGAGCCACCGTGCCACAACAGAGCACCAGATCTTCGGGGCCCAACATGTCCCCATTCTACTGCACGCGCAGGGATCGGAAACTTATCCGCAAGCTCCCCGTCCAAGTCGGCGCTCGTGAGGCGGATTGCCTCGCGCTCCGTCGACAGGACAGCCACCGAGTATGACGCCGGTCATACAATCGCGACCCGCTTTCGTGGTAGTCTCCGCCGCAAGCTGGGAAGCTATACAGGGAGACAGGTGATGAATTGCGCATTTAGGTTGGTAGGACTGTATCTGGCAGTCGTAGCATTGACGCTGGCAGCACCCGTAGCCAGAGCGGACGAAGCAGAAGAAATGGGGCAGCAGCCCGCGGTCGAAGCGGAAGCCGACGCCCCCGCTGCCCGTCCCACGGGGATCGAAGAGATCGTCGTGACGTCCCGCAAGAGGACGGAGAACGTCCAGGACGTTCCGATTGCGATATCCGCCTTCGATGAGCGAAGGCTGGAGCAGATGCAGACGCGCAACATCGCCGAGCTCGACGGGCTGGTGCCCAGCATGCTGATCAACCGCACGGACATCACTCCCGGCGCGATGACCGTCGAGATCCGGGGCCTCGGCTCGACCGAGGTCGAGAAGACGGCCGATCCCGCCGTGATGGTCACGGTCGACGGCGTCCCTCGCGGGGCGATCTCGGGCGCCGCGCTGGACGGTTTCGACATCGAGCGGGTCGAGGTATTGCGGGGCCCTCAGGGCACGCTCTACGGTCGGAACACGATCGGTGGTGCCATCAACATCAGGCGCTCGCGCCCGACCGGAGAATTCGGCGGCAAGTTGGGCCTGACTGTCGGCGAGTTCGGCCGGCTCGACTACAAGGCCATTCTCAACCTGCCGGCAGTCCTCGACGAACGGCTCTCCATCAAGCTCGCCTATTCCCTTTTCAGGGACGATGGTGCCATCAAGAGTCGGTGGTGGGGCGATTACGGGCCGGACAAGGACCGGCAGAACGTCTCCGGCACCTTCCTCTTCCAGCCGACGGAGAACATGGAGTGGCTGCTGACGGTCGAGCATTTCCGCGATCGCGGCGGATCGACCCGCCTTCTGAGTACCAACGTGGCCGCGGGCGTCATCCCTCCGGCGCCGCCGGGGTCGGTGTTCGATCTGGGCCGTCACCTCGGCGAGCATTCCTGCAACTTCCTGGGCTACTGCAACTGGCCCAACCCGGACTGGGGCTCCGCCGACAACGACGCGGAGAAGACGGCCGGAGATCTGACGCTCGACTACGACGCGGTCACCCTCGAGGGGAACTGGGAGCTCGAAAACGTGACGCTCACCTCGGTGACCGGCTGGATCGACGAGGAGGAGGACATAGAATTCGACTGGGACGGCAGCCCCTACCCGATCTCGGAGTCGCACCGACCGCAGGATTTCAGGCAATTCAGCCAGGAGATACGTGCGACCGGCAGGCTACTGGACGATCGCCTGGATTACACCGCGGGCGTCTACTTCTACTGGTCGGATAATGAGTCCCGCCAGTTCCTGAAACTCGGACTTCCGTGCTTCGCCATCGTCGGGGGGGGGGCATTCGGGCACCCCGCCTGCGCCCCGGACCAGTTTCGCATGGCCGACCTCAGCTTCCTCAACATCTTCCCGCGACAGGAGGGCAAGCAGGACACCCATGCCTACGCCGCCTTCGCACATCTGACGTACGAGATCCTGCCCAACCTGAGCGCGTCGGTCGGCGGGCGCTACACGCGCGAGACCAAGAAGTTCATCGGGAAGAACGGCTCGTCGGGTTGGAGCGGCCCGTTCGACACACGCAGCTCCGATGAAACGACGTGGCGCGAGTTCACGCCGAGGTACGACCTGAACTGGCAGGTCACCGACGACTTCTTGGCGTACGTCTCCTACTCCGCGGGCTTCCACAGTGGGGTCTACAATGGGCGCAACTCGAGACCGGAGGACATCGGTCCGGCGGATCCGGAGACGGTCCAGGCCTGGGAGGTCGGATTCAAGTCCGACTGGCTCGACAATCGCCTGCGCGTGAACTTCGCCGCCTACCAGACCGACTACAAGGACAAGCAACAGGGCGTCATCCTGATTGACGACGTGCTCGGAACGCTCACCGTGGTCAACAACGCGGGGGAGGTGGAAGTCAAGGGATTGGAGCTGGAGGTGACCGCCATGCCGGCGTCGTGGCTGACGCTCGGCTACAACTACTCCTACCTCGACGGCAAGTACGAGGAATACATGGCGCAGCTCGTCGCGGGCCGGGGCGTTACGGATAACAGCGGGACACCGTTTGGCGAATGGGAGTACAACATCTCGAGCTTCGCCAGCGCGACCTTCCCGGTCGGACCGGGCGACCTGAACTTCTTCTACAGCTTCCGTCACCTGAAAGGGCCGGGGTACGATCCGCTCTACGCCGATCCGCGCCGTGTTACCGAGTGGAAGGACATGCACGACGCCAGCATCAACTACGAGTTCGAGGCGGGCGGCCGCAACTACAGCGCCAGCCTCTTCCTCAACAACATCACCGACGTGGACACCGGTCTGAGGATGAACATTGTCAACCCATGGGGGAGCTTCAGCTACCCCGTGACTCCGCGCCACTGGGGCCTCGCACTCACCGCGGATTTCTGAGCCCGGACCCCTACACCAGAGATCGCAGCCTCCCCGCGGCCCTTGGGCCGCGGGGAGGCTCATCGGTCTGTGCCGAACGGCACCGACGGTGTACGGGGCCTTGAGTTCTAGCCCGAACGAGTCGAGAGCCCGCGCTGGCCAGGGTCAACCCGGGCCAGCGCGGGAGTGATCCGTCGGAGTAGACTGATCCCGGAAGGCGGGCCAGAACAGTGGGCCGCGAGACGGGAGGCAGACGCGATGAGGCAGGCGCCGCGAGCGACCAGCGCGCAGCCGATAACCGCCGCGATCCCCGGCGTCTTCTATGGCTGGCGGATTGTGGGCGCCGCCTTCGTGATCCTCTTCTTCACCGTCGGGATCGGACTCTACTCCCCACCGGTGTTCCTCAAGCCCCTCGAGGAGAGCTTCGGTTGGAGCCGAGCCGGCATCGGTGCTGGAATGTCCGTCGCCGCCCTGGTCGGCGCGATCGTGTCACCCCTGGTTGGCGGCTGGATCGATCGCTACGGGGCGCGCAGCGTGATGACCTTCGGCGGGCTGATGCTCGGGGCCGCTTTCGCCCTGTTTAGTGTGATGGGCTCGCTGTGGCACTTCCTCGCGATCAACGTGCTCGTGGCGGTGGGCGTCAACTGCGTGGCCTGGATCCCCAACCAGACGCTGGTCGCCAACTGGTTCACGCGGCGCCGAGGACTGGCCATGGGTCTCGCCTCTGCCGGGATCGGCTTCGGTGGCCTGTGCATCGCCCCGCTCGGCGGCGCACTCATCGTGCGACTGGGCTTCCGCCTGGCCTACGCCGGGCTGGCGGCCCTGGTCTTCATGATCGTCGTCCCGTGCATCCTGATCGTGGTGCGAAGCCGTCCCGCCGACCTTGGCCTGCTCCCCGACGGCGATCCGCCGCAAGAGCCCAGCTCCGAGACCGTACCCGGCGACGCGACCTCGGATCCCGCAACGGCCTCTGGTCTCACGCTCGGGCAGTCGCTCAAGACCGGTGCTTTCTGGACGCTCGCGCTCTGCAACGTGGTCTTCGGATTCGCGGGGGGGTCGATCATCGCCCACCTCGTGGCCTTTCTG
>JBDHFN010000172.1:0-4357 GCA_039590375.1 Gemmatimonadota bacterium | reverse complement strand
AGGTGTGGCGTGTGCCGTGACAGTTGCCAGTTCGACGCGGTCAACGTCAACTGAGCGGTTCGTAATCGCGGTGAAACCGCCGGAGGTGACGAACGGGATGGTTGGAGATCTCATGAATCTTCGGCAGGTCCAGAGAATTCTGCAGGCGGAGGTCATCGCGGGTGACGGTCTCGACTCCATCGAAGTCGCGATGGCTTGCGGGGCCGACCTGATGAGCGACGTCCTGGCGTACATCAAAACGGGATCACTTCTCCTGACGGGGTTGACGAACCCGCAGGTGATTCGCACTGCGGAAATGGCGAACGTCGAGGCCATATGCTTCGTTCGGGGGAAAAGACCGCCCCCGGACACGATTGCTCTGGCCCACAGCATGAATCTCCCTTTGTTGCTGACCGAATTGCCGATGTTCGAGAGCTGTGGGCGACTCTACGGCGAAGGACTCACGGGTTGCTCTGAGAGGCACTGATGGTGGTGAGCGAGCAGGTCACCAAGTCCCAAGAGCTCGTGCGAGAGCTGAAGGTCGCCGACGTGATGACCACGCAGGTCATAACGATTCATCCGAAGGCGCTCGTGGGCAATCTGCGGGAGGTCCTGCGCATCAATCGCATCTCGGGTGTCCCGGTGGTCGACGGCAACAGGTTGGTGGGCATCGTCAGCATCGAGGACTTCATTACGTGCTTGGCCGACGGACGGGATGACTGCGCGATCGAAGAGATGATGAGCAGGCGCGTGGAGACACTGTACGCTGATGATCCGCTTGTACACGCAATCGACAAGTTCGGGCGAACCGGCCTGGGTCGGTTTCCAGTGGTCGAGCGTGAGCGCGGAGTACTCGTTGGCATTGTGACCAAGGGCAACGTCATTCGTGGACTGCTCAAGAAGCTCGAGATCAACTACCACCAGGAAGAGTCTCGACGGAACCGGTCGAATCGCATCTTCGACGATATCGAGGCAGACGGGGCCACGCTCATCTTCCAATACGATGTTCCCGGCAAGGATTTCAAGCACGCGGGCGAGGGGTCTTGTCGCCTCAAGCGGACTCTGAATCGGATTGGCATCCGGCCGGACGTGGTACGTCGGCTGGCCATCGCCAGCTACGAGGCGGAGATGAACCTGGTCATCTACACCGACGGCGGCAAGATGGCCGCCCAGGTACAGCCCAACGCGGTGTTCGTCGACGTCGAAGATTCAGGACCCGGCATCCCCGACGTGGAGCAGGCCCTGCAGCCCGGATACTCGACCGCCGCGGACTGGGTCCGGGAGCTCGGCTTCGGGGCGGGGATGGGGTTACCCAACATCAAGAAGATGAGTGACGAGTTCCACATCCAATCGGAAGTCGGAAAAGGAACGCTGCTGAAAATCAAGTTCTCTACCGTGGAGAATCAGCATGAAGCTCGCTGAGCTGGTGAACAAGCTGGATCTGCGGGTGAGGTCGGCCCCCGGCAACCTCGACGGCGAGGTGACCGGGGGCTATGCCAGCGATCTGCTCAGTGACGTCTTGGCTCACAGCGCCGAAGGCAACGTCTGGGTCACGCTGCAGATCCACCAGAACATCGTGGCCGTAGCAAGCGCGAAGGAGCTCGTCGGCGTCGTGCTGGTCAACGGCAGGGAGCCTGAGGAAGACACCCTCGAGAAAGCCGAAGCCGAACGGTTGCCGATCATGGTCAGCGATCTGCCGGCGTTCGAGCTCATCGGCAAGCTCTACAACCTCGGGATCCGAGGTGGGGGGCGACGAACGCACGGCGATGCGCAGGCGAACGCGATCCCGAAGCGGAGGAGCGCGCGGGACGATGCCGGAAATCGATCGGAAGACGATGAAAGAGATCAGGGCTGATTTGCACTTGCATACGTGTTTGTCGCCGTGTGGAGAGCTCGAGATGGTCCCCACGGCGATCGTGAGGCAGGTCAAGGCCGTGGGACTGGACATGATCGCGATCTGTGACCACAACTCCGGCGAGAATGCGTTTGCCGTGATCAGGGCTGGCGAGAGGGAATCGGTTTCGGTCATTCCGGGGATCGAGATCACGACGCGCGAAGAAGTGCACATCTTGGGCTTGTTCAGGAACGAGGCGGACCTCGTCGGCATCCACGCCCTCATCGACAAGAACCTGTCCGGGGAGAACGACGCGGAAACCTTCGGGCCCCAAGTCGTCGTCGACGAACGGGACGAGCCGATCGCGCTGAACACGAAACTGCTGATTGGGGCCACCGCACTGACGTTGGAGGAAGTGGTGGACGCGATCCATGGCTTCGACGGGCTCGCCATCGCTGCCCACATCGATCGTGAGGGATTTGGACTCATCGGGCAGCTGGGTTTCGTTCCCCCGGGATTGAAGCTCGATGCTTTGGAGGTGTCGCATCGGGTGTCGCACAAGAAATGGGATCAGGAGTGGGACGCCTTCTCGGTCGTGACCTCCTCCGACGCGCATTGCCTGCGGGACATCGGGAAGAGCACAACTTCGTTCCTTGGCACCGAGGCGAGCCTCGACGAATTCAGAAAGGCTTTGGCCAAGCAAGATGGCCGGAGGGTTGTGATTCACTAGCATGGAAGACCTGTCGCTTCACGTTCTGGACATCGTGGAGAACTCCATGGCCGCAGCGGCGGGCGAAATCAGGATTCTGATTGATGAGGACGCTGCGATGGACACGCTGTCCCTGAAGATCAGCGACGACGGCAACGGCATGGATGAGGAGATGCAAAAGAAGGTGCTCGACCCGTTCTACACCACGAGGACAACACGCCGGGTCGGCCTGGGTCTGCCGTTCCTGGCCCAAGCTGCCCGTGAGAGTGGCGGAAAGCTCGAACTGGATTCCACACCGGGGAAGGGGACCACGGTGAGAGTGGTGTTTCAACTGAGCCATCCTGATCGCAAGCCCCTGGGAGACATCGTAGCCACGTTGGGGACGATCCTGGCCGGCAGGCCGAAGCTGGATCTCGTGTTCGAGTACAGGATGGATGGGGAGCTCAAGGCGAGCTTGGACAGCAGGCGACCCCAAGCCAGTGGGTCCGAGTAGTCGGGACAGACCATGATTAGCCTGACGATTGACGACAAAAGGGTTGAGGTGGAAGAGGGATCCACCATTCTGCAGGCCGCCGAGAAACTGGGGATCCACATTCCAACTCTGTGCCACCACAAATCCTTGGCGCCCTACGGCGCGTGCCGACTCTGTCTGGTGGAGCTGGGAGGCCCGCGCCCGATGCTCCAAGCTTCCTGCGTCTTTCCGGCGCAGGAGGGCTTGGCCGTGCAAACGGCGACTGAGAGGGTGCTTCGAACCCGCAAGGTGATGATGGAGCTGCTCCTGGCCCGGTGCCCAGAGGTTCCACGGATTCAGGAGATGGCTCGGGAGCTGGGCGTCGAGGAGTCTCGCTTCCCTAAGAAGGAGGACGACTGCATCCTCTGCGGGCTGTGTGTGCGCGTCTGCGAGGAGAAGATGGGCGTGGGGGCGATCGACTTCGTCGGTCGGGGAACCGAAAAGTCCATCGCGCCGGCTTACGACAAGTACTCCGCCAAGTGCATTGTGTGCGGCGCTTGCAAGGTCGTCTGCCCGATCGAGACGGTCGACCTCGCGCGGATCACTGACAAGGAGCCGCGGCCGATTCGGTCCGAGTTCGATATGGGGCTCGGGCTGCGACCGTCGATCTACATCCCCTATCCGCAGGCCGTCCCGCGTGCCGCGGTGATCGACCCCGAGACCTGCATCCACTTTCGCAGCGGAGTCGATGGCGTCTGCAAGTCGTGCGTGAACTTCTGCGACGCAGGCGCAATCGACTACGAGCAGGCGGACGAGACCCAGGAGCTACGGCCGATATCCCAACGTGGTCTCCAGCCTCGAGTTCGAGCGCATTCTCTCTGCTAGCGGACCGTATGAAGGCAAGCTGCTGCGCCCTTCAGACCACAAGGCGCCGAAAACCCTCGCCTTCATTCAGTGCGTTGGTTCACGGGAAGCCGAGAAGCGCAATTACTGCTCCTCCGTTTGCTGCATGTACGCCACGAAGCACGCGATCGTTGGCATGGAGCACGAAAAGGGCCTCGAGTGCACCATCTTTTACATCGACATGCGTGCATTCGGCAAGGGGTTCGACAATTACTTCGAGCGCGCCAAAGAAGCGGGGGTCCGTTACGTCCGCTGCAAGCCGTCGGCTATTCGCGAGGATCACGCATCACACAACCTGCGCCTGGTGTACCACGACAACGGCCAAGGACTGGTTTCCGAAGAGTTCGACATGGTGGTCCTCTCCTGCGGGCTGGCCCCGGCGTTGGCAGTGCGGGAGCTGGCTGAGAAATTCGGGGTCAGTCTCGACGAGCTCGGTTTCTGCGCCACCGACACGTTGTCGCCAGTCCAAAGCTCCAAGCCG
>JBDHFN010000171.1:0-3903 GCA_039590375.1 Gemmatimonadota bacterium | reverse complement strand
TGAGGCAGGTGAAATTGTGGGCGTCGTGGGCCCGAACGGTGCCGGGAAGACCACGCTGCTCCGGCTGATCGCGGGCGAGATCCGGGCGTCCTCGGGCGGTTTCCGGGTGGCCGGAGAGCGGGGTGGAACGCTCGCCGCGCGGCGGGCCGTCGGCTATGCGGCCGATCCGCCGCTTGCGCCGCCAGAACTCTCGGGAGCCGAGTGGCTCAACTACCTGGCGAGTCACCGAAGCGACACGCCAAAGGCCGGGACGCGCCTGGTGGCTCAGGTGGTCGAGCTGGCGGAACTCGACGAATTCGTGGGTAGGCGCATCGCGACATACTCCAGGGGCATGTTGCAGCGGCTTGCATTGGCAGCAGCCGCCGTGGGAGCTGCGTCGGTGTTGGTGTTGGACGAGACGCTGAGCGGAATCGACGCGTTGGTCGGTCGGCGTCTACGTCATCAGATAGCCGCGATCGCCGCGACACGAAAGCTCGTGATCGTCGCTTCCCACGATCTTGCGACCGTAGAGCGCGTGGCGACCCGGGTTCTCGTGCTCGTCGCCGGAACGCTCCGTGCGGACGTGGCGGTGGGGAGGCTCGTTGGGGAGCGGGTCGCCGAGCTCACGCTCACGGGATCGGCGTTGGCCGGTGTCGACCGGGTGCTGCTGCGGTTTCCAGGTGCCGTGCGGACGGGTCAGGGTCTGGCGGTACCGCTCCGGGGCGGCCGGAATGTCGAACAGGTTCTTGAGGCCTGCCGTCAGGACCGCATACCCATCGCCGCGTCCCGCGTGCGATATCGGGCCCTCGAGGACATCCTCGTTGCCGCAGCAGGCGACGGTCACGGCTCATGACGAGGCCTGCTGTTCGAGCCGCTGGTCGGGTGGTGGGGGTGTTGGTCGATCCTGCCGGAGCCATGCGTGCCACGCTGGAGCAGCCGGTTCCGCTGCTGATGCTGACCGTGGTCCTGTGTACCACTGCCATGCTCGGGCTCGCCACGATCCCACGACAGCTTGCTCTGCTTGCCGCAGGGCTCCCGGCGCCGGCCGATCCCCTACTCGTCGCGCAGCAGGAGGCGCTTCGCGCCGGGCTCGTCCGCTTGATGGTCATGGATCGGCTCGCGCCACAGCCGGCGGTCCTGCTCGGGGCAGCCTTTCTATTCCTCACCGCCGGACCCGTTCTCATGCTGGCCCGTGACAACCGTGGGGCACTCGCGGCCGTCATCGTCCTTGGGCTGGCTCCCCTCGCAGTGGACCGGATCGGGGAGCTAGGCATCAGCTACCTGCTCACCGTTGAGGGAGCAGCGACGGCGGGTGACGCCATCCGGTTGCCATACCGGTTCGAGACCGGTCCTCTCGTCTTCTGGCGCGACGCAGCACCGGCACCCCTGTGGCTCGAGCTGCTCGATGCCCGGGTCAACCTAGCGTCACTTTGGTGCGTCGCACTCTGGAGTGTCGGTGTGCAGCAACTGGATGGTGGAAGGTGGGCGCCCTGGCACGTCGCGCTCCCGGCTGCATGCCTGGCTGGGGCGGGATTCGCGACCTATGCGGTGGCGCCCCTCGTGGTGCCGGTGATCATGCGTTGACCGCGGGGCCGCCCGTCCGTTGACGGTGCCGCCGAAGGCGCTCTAGCTTATACGCGCCACACACCCGATTCCTCCGACAGGGCGCACTCGCCCAGATCGCCGCCATGGCCCTCAGGCTCTACAACACACTGACTCGGAGGGTGGAGGACTTCGTACCACTCGAGCCGCCCCGGGTCACGATGTACATGTGTGGCCCGACCGTCTACAACTACGCGCACATCGGAAACTTCCGAACGTTCGTGTTCGGTGATCTGTTGCGGCGTTATCTGGAGTACGAAGGGTACGATGTCTTTCAGATCATGAACCTCACGGACGTGGACGATCGGACGATTGCTGCTGCGGCGAAGGCCGGCGTCCCGCTGGACCGGCATACGGCACCGTTCGTGGACGCCTTCTTCGAGGACCGTGACTACCTGCGGATCAAGCCGGCGGATCTCTACCCGCGAGCCACTCGGTATGTGGAGCCCATGGTCGACCTGGTCCAAGCGCTGCTCGATCGCGACCTCGCCTACATCGGCGACGATGGCTCGGTCTATTACGCCGTGAATCGGTTCGCGGAGTACGGGCGTCTGTCTCAGTTGGACCGCCGCGAGCTCAAGGCCGGTGCTCGGGTATCGAGCGACGACTATAGTAAGGAAGACGTTCGCGACTTCGCGCTCTGGAAGGCGGCAGAGACGGAGGATGAACAGGTGGGGGCAGCCTGGGATGCGACCTTTGGCCGCGGCCGCCCCGGGTGGCATCTGGAGTGCTCAGCAATGGCCCTGTCCGAGATCCGAACGCGGTTCGGCGTGGAGACCCTCGACATCCATGCAGGAGGCGTCGATCTCGTCTTTCCCCATCACGAGAACGAGATTGCCCAGTCGGAAGGAGCGACAGCGCAGCCATTTGCCCGCTACTGGCTCCACGGGGAGTTCCTGTTCATCCGCGGAACCAAGATGTCGAAGCGGTTCGGCAACATCCTCACGGTGCAGGATCTGCGCGAGGAAGGGGTGGCCCCCGCGTCGGTGCGGATGCTGATGTTCTCCACCCACTACCGCCAGCAGCTGAGTTTCACCGACGAGGCGCTCAAATCGGCGGCCGAAGGGGTTGAGCGGCTCGGTGAATGCCGCAGTCGGCTGGACGAGGCGTCGGGAGGGGCGCAGCCCGAGGGGGGTCGCCCGTTGCCCGCCGCCGAGGAGCTTCGGCGAGCCTTCCGGGAGGCCATGAACGACGATCTGAACGCACCCAGGGCGCTAGGAGCGCTGTTCACGTTCGTGCGGGCCGCCAACCGAGGGCTGGATGACGGGACCTGGGGACCCTCCGAGGCGGCCTCGGCCGGGCCGGTCCTGGACGAGATGATGGCTGTCCTCGACCTGCTGCCTCCGGCACCTACAGTTGACGGGGAGCTTGCGGCGTGGGTGGAGCGGAAGATCGAGGAGCGTGCCGAGGCCCGGCGGGCCCGGGATTTTGCCAGGGCCGACGCGATTCGGGCCGAGGTCGAGGCGCGCGGGATCGAGCTGGAAGACACTGCGGACGGAACCCGCTGGAGGTCCCGCACGCGGTAGTCTGCGAGCCCCCGCAAGTTGCCGCCAGACCGAGCGTTGACTCGGCATTTTCGACCGGTTATCCTACAAGTCTCGCGAATTTTGGGGTCTGCTGACGTAGCTCAATTGGCAGAGCAGCTGATTTGTAATCAGCAGGTTAAGGGTTCGAGTCCCTTCGTCAGCTCCAGATACGCGTCGCAGGGGCGCCTCGAGCGTCCCTGTGTCACGATCGGTCCTCGCGGGAGTCCGAGTGCGGACTGCATGTGGAGCGGGCAACGGTGGGGTGCCCGAGCGGCCAAAGGGAGCAGACTGTAAATCTGCCGGCGTACGCCTACGAAGGTTCGAATCCTTCCCCCACCATGACGTGTGCCGGGTTGAACCGGTGACCGCTGAAGTCGTAGCTGTCGCGGGTGTAGCTCAGTTGGTAGAGCATCAGCCTTCCAAGCTGAGGGTCGCGGGTTCGAGTCCCGTCGCCCGCTTGTTGCTCGCGTAGCTCAGTGGTAGAGCGCGTCCTTGGTAAGGACGAGGTCACGGGTTCAAGCCCCGTCGCGAGCTTGGGCACATCAAGGGGCAGGAAGGGCCGTCGGGGGCAGAGGAGGCGGTCGGTAACCAGCAACGGTTTCACACATAGGGAAGCGGAGCCATGGCGAAGGCAAAGTTTGAGCGGACGAAGCCGCATGTGAACGTGGGCACGATTGGGCACGTGGATCATGGGAAGACGACGTTGACGGCGGCGATTACGGAGGTACAGAACAAGCGCGGGTTGGCGGATTTTGTGCCGTTTGACCAGATCGACAAGGCGCCGGAGGAGAAGGAG
>JBDHFN010000170.1:0-7584 GCA_039590375.1 Gemmatimonadota bacterium | reverse complement strand
CAGTCGCAGCGGGTTCCTGGAGAACCAGTATCTGGTGCAGAGCTCGCTCCGTCTTGACCGCCAGTTGGCCATTGTCAGGTGGGACCACACCCTGGGTCGGAGCCAGTACAACTTCACCTTCGGGTTCTTCAACCAGGAGCGGACCACCTGTAACTTCATGAGCGGCGTCTGCCTGGAGCAGCACTTCGAGGACCCCAACTTCAATGGAGGTTGGGTGGCGCCCGGTCCTTCTCCATTCTTGAACACCCCGACGGCGGGGACCGACGGCTTCTGGGGCGGCGAGAAGCTCCAGACCTACACCGGCCGGTTCGACTTCGTCAGCCAGGTGAGCGACCACCACGAGCTCAGCGGTGGTGTGTTCTACCAGAACCACGACCTGACCTACGACGAGTGGCAGGACGTGGGTGTGAACGACGTGGTGAAGCTGCATTCGTTTTTCCAGGCGAGTCCCTGGGACGCGGCGTTCTACGTGCAGGACAAGATCGAGTACGACTTCCTGACCCTGAAGCTCGGAGCGCGCTTCGACTACGGGAAGGCGACGGGGCTGTTCCTGGCCGATCCTGTGGATCCCACCAACGGGACCACGGCGCTGGACGTCTGCGAAAACCCGCAGGCCTGGCAGAACGTGCAGGTCGAACAGTGGGTGCCGGACCCGACCGATCCGAACAACCGGAGCGGGGGGACGAGGGAGACTGTGACGTTGTCCGCGGATCCCAGCTGGACGCTCCAGGATTGCACCCTGGACGTACGCGCCGACGCAGCGGTCATCGCGTCGTCGGACGACTTCAGCCAGGCCAGCGCCCGGACGCAGTTCTCGCCGAGGATCGGGATCAGCTTCCCTGTAACCGAGGCCTCGAGCCTGTACTTCAATTTCGGGCGCTTCTCACAGAACCCGATCCTGATCAACAACTACCGCGGGACCGGAATCGGGACTCCCCGTGAGGGAACGGTGGACGGCCCGGACATCTTCGTGAACGCGTCAGCGGGGGAGGTCCCGTTCCTCGGCAACCCGCACCTGCTCACCGAGACCTCCACCTCCTACGAGATCGGCTACACGCAGGAGATCGATGGCACCTGGGCCCTGCAGGCGCAGGTGTTTTCGAAGGACCAGACCGGCCTGACCGGAACGGCACGGGTTGGGCAGGCGCCCTTCACGGTGGTGGACCCCGGCGTGACGTACGGGTTCAGCGCGCCGGACTACGTGATCCTGACCAACCAGGACTTCATGACCACCCGCGGGATCGAGCTCCAACTCAGAAAGCGCCTTCAGGACTACTGGGCCGTACAACTCAGCTACGGCTTCTCGTCGTGCAGGACCAACGCGGCGGACCCCGAGCGCGAGTTCGAGGCCACGACTCAGGACGACGATCCGACGATTCGGGACGAAATCCGGTGCGAAATCGATCAGCCGCACAAGCTCACGGGCGTGCTGACCTTCGCCATGCGGAATGAGACACCGGACGGCTGGGGGTGGGCGCGCAACTCGAACCTGTCGTTCGTCTTCAAGGCCGCCAGCGGTCTGCCCTACACGCCGACCACGAACTTCACTGGCTTCGCCGACGACGACCAGTTCGAGCGGTACAGCGGGCGAGCCCCGGCGACGTCGCAGCTGGACATGCAGCTGCGGAAGGACTTCACCTTCGGGAACGCCCGGTACGGACTCTTCGTCGACATCTTCAACGTCACGGATCAGAAGAACTGCATCCAGGTGTTCGAGACGAGTGGCGACTGCACGAACGGCGCCGAGGACCAGGACCGGCGGCGAGCAGGGAACACGGTTGACCCGGACACTGACTCCACGTTCTTCGATCGGCCCCAGTTCTTTGGGCAGCGGAGGACGATCACGGCCGGAATCAGGATCGTGTTTTAGGAAACCTCGGAGAGAGCGGAGGCCGCCTGGCCTCCGCTCTCGCCTTTCATCGGACACGGTAATGGAGTCGTAAGATGACCGCATTGCTACGAAGGGAACCCGTCTTTCTGGCGTTTCTCGCCATGGCGGCCCTGGGTGCGCCGCAAGTCGGGAGCGCCCAGGCTGTGGGGCGGGAGGTCAACATCCTCGAGGCGGATGGGCTCTCGGAGTACGAGGACCTGATTCTGCCCACCGGCTCCAGCCGGTTCGACCTCCGGGCGTTCGGCGACGAGGGGGCGGGAGGCGTACGTACCAACGGCGCGAATGCTTGGTGCGTGCAGAACATCGTGGGCTTCGCCAGCCGCAACAACTTCGGATGCGGCACTGGGTGGTACACGCGGAACGTCCAGGGCACCTACAACTCCTCGGTGTTCGACTACGGCATGTTCTGGGCGGCCCCGGCGTCGGATCTGCCGAGCACGATCGATCCCGTGGAGAGCGGGCTCAAGGGCAACGGATACACGGGCAACGTCACCACCCTGATCATCGTCGGCGCGGTGAAGGGCGGAGGCGACAAGCTCTGGGCCAGCGACCGAGCATCCATCGAGATGTTGGCGATCGGCGTATCCACGACCGAAGACGCGGCCTGCACGAACCACGGCAAGCGCCAGGACGGCTTCATGCGAGCCGGCTTCCAGCTTCTGCCCGAATCCGACTGCCCGGCGACTCACCCTCCGTCCGGATGGGAAGGGGCCCACCCCATCGAGGCCGAGGCGTACCTCGAGCTTCAGGGCTCCGATCCCGACTTCGGGGCGTCGCCCGACACCGATCCCTTCGCCTTCTGGCGGGTGCCCGAAGAGAAACAGCGCACCGACAAGTTCTTCGGTGACTACCAGACGTATGGCGAGCTCAGCGACTTCTACCTGGAGGCGTTGGGGCAATATGGCACGGTGGTTCCCGGAGGCTCGGCTCCTCCCGTCTACGAAGGGTGGCCGTTGGGTCTGACGCAGAAGTTCGACGTCTTCTACTTCTCCCTGCCGACGGTGGGGAACACCATGTTCTTCCAGTCCACCATCGTGAACGAGTCGGAGAAGGTGTACGGCATCGGCATACGGCATCGGCATGACGTACGACTCCGTCTACATCGGGATCAACTTCGATCCCCTCACGGGCAACGCGGACGGTCATCCCCAGAGAGATGCCCAGTACTTCGACCCCGACCGAAACGCTGTGCTATACCAGGATCCGTCCGGCCTCAGGGGATGCGATCCGAGCAAGATCGGCAACAGCGCGTGCGGGCAGTGGGGTTGGACCGCAGGCAACATGGCCATCGGCGCCATCTGGCTGAAGACACCGATCGGCGACATGCGGAACGAGCTGTTCAGCGACCCCAGCAGTGACTTCTTCAACCCGGGGCACCCACGTGCGGGGGACACCCTCACCGTGAATCACGCGCACCACTGCGGGTTCGGCGACTGTCTCGCCCATACCTGGTCCCGCAGCCAGCGGGCTCACTTCGGGCTAGTGAGCTCCACCGGAATCAACGTGCTGGACGGCGACCAGACGGGCGACCTGCCCGATACCCAGTATCACCTGATTTTCCGGCCGGAGGCGTGGCCGGAGCGAACGGGCGAGTTCAACAAGTACGTCCCGGGCGTCGACGATGCCAACGGCGTGTGGGACTGGAACCATGACGGAGTCCCCGACACCCTCTACGCCGATGCGTGCGGGAGCCGCGGCTGCGTTGCGACGTGGGGCGACACGCTGCCGTCCGGGTACGCCATGGTCTACTCCAACATCTCCTTCCAGAGCGTCGGGCCCGTTCACACACATGGAGCCCGGCGACACAGTCCCGTTCGTGGTTGCCATGGTGGGCGCCGCGGATTCGGCGACGATGGAAGCGGCGATCGACAACACGATCGACTTCTACAAGAACTTCTACCTGGGGCCGGAGGCGGCGCCCGCGCCGACCATCTCCGCGGTGGACGTCATCGGGGGCCAGGAGACCGCCGGTGAGCTCGAACCCGGGACGGAGATTACGCTGTTCTGGGACGACACCACGGTGGACTGGGAGGATCCATTCCTCATCAACGTGGACGTGAGCGCGGACATCGAGTTGAATCCCTGGCTGCAGGATTCGGTCGCCCTGCGGGTGACCAACAACGTAGCTGCGCTCCACATCTTCCGATCCTGCGATGGCGGGACCAGCTACTCTTCGGATGCGGATTGTGACGGCGACCCCGTATCCGATCCGACGTCCCAGTGGTCAGGGTTCGGTTGGCAGCCCTACCAGACGCTCGACGCCGACGGTGACGGGAACCTGCCCAATACGTTCACGGATCAGGCGATCACCTCGGGTATCACCTACACCTACTCCCTCGTGACCGAGACGCGCGGCGCTGAGTGGAACGTAGTGCGGACGTCCGCGGGCGCGTTCCAGGCCGAGACGGTGACCTACGCACCGCAACTGCTGAGCGGTCTGTCCTCGTCGAATACCAACCCATTCGTGGCCGTGACCTACGTCCCGGTCAATCTTGCATCGGGCGCGTCCTCTGCGACCCTCGACGAGACGCAGCGCCTGGGGGCGAGCACCGTCCCGGTGGATTATCAGGTCATCGGCACGTCACCGACATCTGGGGACTACCAAACGGTCTTCGTGGACTCCATTCAGGTCCGCCAGGTGGACAACCTCGACGAGGCCGGAAAGGTGTCGTCCACGCAGACGTCGGTGACCGGCTGGGTCCTTCGGAACGTCACGAACGAGTTGGGCGAGACCGAACGAGCCGTCATCCAGACGTTCGATTTCCAGCGGTCCGGTACGGTGACGACCTCCGGTCTCACGGAGAGCGGCCCAGAGGACGAGAACGGGCAGCGTGTCACGACGTGGGACGGTGAGTTCGGTCTGGTTCTTGCCAGCGGCGCGACACCGTTCCTGGCTTCCACGACGCTGACCGGCCAGGCCACGACACCAGGAGCGTTCTTCGGACGTGAGGACTTCCCATTCTTCACGGTGGCAGTCGACGCGGACCAGGGAGGTACCTTTGGCGCCGAGACGTTCGTTGGCCCCCAGGGAGATACCATCGTGTTAGCGGTGGCGCCCAGCGTCGTCTGGAGGCGTGGTGGCGGCCTCTCCGAGCCCACAGCCGGGGACGACTACGGGACGCTGAACATCGTCTGGCTCGACGACGCGTTCGGACCCCAGGCGCCGTTCCAGATCGGGACGAATCTGGTCTCGAGCTACGAAGCGTCCCTCGCGTCACGACAAAGCGCGAGTATGTCCAGTACCAGCGCCGAGGCGCTGGAAGCCATCAAGGACGCGGATCCCAGCGTCGATCTCGAGCCTGGCGATCTGGTGGCGTACAACCTGCCGTTCACCGTGTCCAACTCGGTGTACGACCGACCCGTGCAAGTTGTGGTGACAGACCACCGGAAGACGCTCCTGCTGGGTCAGGCGAACGACTCCATTCGGGTCGACGTGCCGGCGGGCACGTGGGTGCCGGGCGACGAGACGTTCCTGGTCGAGACACTGGTCATCGAACAGACCGACGAGAACGGGAACACGATCCTCGGACCCGGCGGACAACCGCTCGTCGAGGAGAAGCTGGTCGCCACATTCCGCATGGTGCTGGGGTGCATCGCCGCGCGCAATTCATGCGATCCCACCATCGGCGGGTCGCTGCAGTCGGGCTACATCGCGGCCAGCAGCGGCGTGAATCAGTTCGTGGAGTACTTCGTACCGCTCGACGGTTCTGATCAGGTCGACGTGCGCGTGACTCGCGCGATCAGCGCGCAGGAGGGGCAATCTCAGGGACTGGGCGGCGTCGATGACGTGCACGTGACGCCGAATCCATACCTGTTCGCCAGCGCCTACGAGCGCTCACAGGCGGATCGCGTGATCAAGTTCACCCGCCTCCCTCCCGAGGGACGGATCCGGATCTTCGACGTAGCGGGACGCTTCATCCAGGAGCTCACCTACGACGAGACCCAGCTCCAGGGAGGGGACCTTCCGTGGGATCTGAGAACCCGCGAAAACCTCGAGACCGCGGCCGGACTCTACCTGTTCGTGCTCGAGACACCCTCGGGCGAGCGCAAGTCCGGCAAGTTTGTGATCATCCGCTGAGCCTCAAGTCTAAGGAGACGGATCGATGAAGCGCTTTTTGGCACTCGCGCTGGCCCTGGCGGCCACGGCGGGGACGCTCGAGGCTCAGGCTGGCGGAACCGGCGTCCCTGATCAGTTGACGAACGACGATCCCTCGCTTCCCACGACCCGAGTGGGAACGCGTGGGGCGGCATTCCTGAATCTCCCGGTGGGCGCCCGCGCACAGTCTCTGGCCGGGGCCTACGCGGCCTTGGCCGATGACATCTCCGCGCTGTACTGGAACTCCGCGGGCATCGCACAGATCGACGGGTTCGCGGTCGGGGCCTCCACAGCCCGCCTGTTCGACGACCTGGATATCAACCACCTGTTCGTGGGAGCCGTACTGCCGATGGGCCTGACCCGACTAGGCGTCAGCGTGAACATGCTGACCTCGGGCGAGATCCCATGGCAGTCCGAGTCCAACCCGAACGCCAGCTTCGGCGGCGAACAAGACCCCCTCCGGACCGCGTTCGAGTGGCAGGGGTTGGCCGTCGGACTCCATCTGGCACGACCCATCACGGACCGCCTCGTGTTCGGCGGCGCGGTCAAGTACATCCAGGAGGGCATCACCGGAGCCCAGGCCGATTACGTTGCCATCGACCTCGGGACGACCTTTCGCACGGGCCTTTACGGAATCAGCCTGGGTGCGAGCCTCCAGAACCTGGGAGGGAGCGGCCGATTCGAGGGTCAGTTGTTGAGCCAGCGGTTCGACACGGGCGACAGCGAGTCGCAGAACATCGGGAACTTCGTCCGCGTCGTGGAGGCTAATGCCGGCACCAACAGCCTGGAGATCCCCACCACGTTCCGCTTCTCGGTCATGGCGGACCTGATCGGGGACGCCACGGCCATGATCTCGCCCAATCCGGACAACTCGCTCCGAGTGGTGTGGGACCTGAACGACGCCATCGACACGGACCTGCAGACAGCGTTGGGCCTGGAGTACGGCTTCAAGGAGCTGGCATTCGTCCGGGCCGGCAAGCGCTGGTTCAACGAGGCACAGATCAACCACTCGTTCTCGCGGGGGGCGTCCATCGGCGCGGGGCTGCATCTACCGATCGGCGAGACGACCCGGTTCCGGTTGGATTACGCCTACACGGCGATGGAAGACCTTCAGAACGTCCAGGTGTTCACGCTCGATTTCATGTTCTAAACCGACATGCCCGTGAGCCCGGGAGCCTTGTCGCCCCCGGTTTGCCGGAGGAAGCGAACTCATGAAAGTACGAAAGCGGCTTAGCCTTCTGGCCCTCGCGCTTCTGGCAGTGCCTGCAGGAGCCTTCGGCCAGCAGCAGCAGGGCAGTTGGGGCGTGGATGTGGTGGCGGGAATGCAGGGATACGATTCATCCAGCGGGATGAACGGCGGAGCATTCCTCTCCGTCGCTGCCTTGTATCAGGTGACTTCGCGGATTGCCTTGGGGCCCGCGCTTCAGTACACCCGCAACAGCACCGACCAGGCTTTCTTCACCGGAGTCATCGCCTTCGGCGCCGACAGCGCCCGCGTCTATCAGGTCGGTCAAACGCTGAACACGCTCCACTACACGCTCGACGGGCGGTTCGACATCCTGCCAGAGAACACGGTCGATCCCTACGTCATGGGTGG
>JBDHFN010000169.1:0-3916 GCA_039590375.1 Gemmatimonadota bacterium | reverse complement strand
CCCCGAGCGCAGGCCTACGTGGCCTGGAGCGCGGTGCACGGCCTGGCGTCATTGTGGATCGAGGGACAGATCCACGCCACCGATGACATTGATGGGCTCATCCGGCAGACCACACGCACGTTGTTGGAGGGGATGCGTGTCCGCCGGCGTGGAGCGTAAGAGGGTTTCGGCGCTGTGCCGCAGGACGCCTGGAGGCGAGACTAAAGACCTTCCGGCACCAGTCTCACGATCCGGCTACCGGCTTCGTGTTCGAGCAACAGGTAGACCAGTCCGTCCGGCCCCATCTCCACGTCACGAATACGCGCCAAATCCTCAAGCAGGACCTCGGTGTGTACGTGTGTGTCATCCTCGATCTCCACTCGATACAGGTCCGTCCCGATGAGGCTGCCGACGAGAAAATGATCCCGCCACGCGGGAAACGCGTCGCCATCGTAGATGATGAAGCTGGAGACGGCGGTGGATGGCGTGATGTCCACGATGGGTTGTTCGATATCCTCGAACGCAACGCCGACATCCTCCAAATAGTCTATCCGGTCTCCGTCATACTCCACTCCGAGGGAATAGAGTGGCCAGCCGTAGTTCCCTCCCGGTCGCAACAGGTTGATCTCGTCACCCCCTCGCGGACCCATCTCCGAGCTCCAGAGTTTTCCGGATCCGGTGTCGAACTCGAGGCCCTGGGGATTCCGATGACCGTAGGTCCAGATGCTCAGTTGCGCGCCATCTACCTGCAAGAAAGGATTGTCGTCGGGTATGGTGCCATCATCGTGAACGCGATGAATCTTGCCGTAGGGCGTGCCGAGGTCCTGAATCGCTTCAAACGGTGCGTCTTTGGTGCCGACGCTCAGATACACATAGCCCTCGGCATCAAATGCGATGCGGCCGCCGGCCCCGATGTCAGCGATTGGATTGTAGAAGGTCTCGGGCACACGCCAGATCACTTCCTGATCAACCCATTTCCCCTCGCTGATCCGGCCGCGGACCAGGCGATTCATGGACTTCGTTCCGATACCACCGCAGTCGGTGCACACGTCCGTGTGGTGCAGGTAGATCCATCCGTTCGTTGCATAGTCGGGATGCGGAGCCACATCGAGATGCCAACCGACTCCATAGTCCAGGCCCCACCGTACCGCCCCAACGTCGTACGTCTCGGGTGTTCCCTGGATGGGGTCGGACCGGGTGCCATCGGGATACACGATGGACAGCCCCTTCTTCTTTTCGGTGACCAGTATCTGGCCATTGGGAAGTGGGGCGATGGAGAAGGCATAGGGATCAATGCCGGTGGCGACCGTCTCCAGCAGGAAGGTCGCAAGCTCCGTTTCGATCGACTCGGTGGGAATCACCAACTCCTTGTCCATCTTGAACTCGTTGTACCGCAAATCCGCGCGCCTTTCGGCGACCAGGATCGCCAGAGTCTTCATGCCAGCGTCGTCCATGGTGTGAGACCAGCCAGGCATTCCCCGCTCGTGAAAGCCGCTGGCGATACTCCTGGTCAATGCGTCGACAGTTTCTCCGTGGACCAGAGGAGCGCCCACCAGTGCCGGACCCTGCGCGGCCCCTTCCAGGTTCTCCCCATGGCACACCGCGCAGTTCTCTGCATACATCGGGGCGACGGGATCGCCACCCATCGAAATGATCGTGGGGATGGCCCACGCCAGCAATGCCACGACCAACACGCCCACGACGATACCCGTGAACTTGAAAACGCGTGTGGTCCACAGCAGCCACACCGGCCGCGCGGTTGCAACCCGAGCGCGATCGAAGCCGAGATGTGGCTGGCGCAACAGCCACACCAGCCCCGCCCCACTCGTGGCCCCGTACACGGCCCCGAGCACGATCAGGCCCCCCGGGTTCCCCGCGGCCAGACCCACCCACCAAGCCACCGTGCTGGCCAGCACCCACCAGAGCCAGAAGCCCCAGCCCGCAGCCAAAGGACCATCCGAATGTTCGTCGCTACTGCCGTTGGTCTGCTCGGCCATCCGTCGCTCCCTCTTAGAGGCGCGTTGTAGGGCTTAGTGTTGACTATGTCAACATATGCCAGGATGTTGATGTTGTCAACATTCTCGATCACATTGATGCATGACTGACCTGACCGGCGCGTATCATCTCATCCGGCAGACCACACGAAGGCTGTTGGAGGGGATGCGTGTTCGTCGGCGTGGAGCGTAAACGGCTTCGCTGCACACCTCACCCAGCAATAGCTGACCCAACGACCAGCGCCGCCCAACGGATTGGATTCACCGATATCCCTTCGTATACACCGACCTACTGGTCGACTGCGGCCCGTTCAGCGCTCCCCCTCTCCTGGTCTCCACCACCAAAGACGGCTCCCATGGCGTCCGCGTCGCAGGCTGAAGCCACATTGTCTGAATCACTTCATTCGTGAGCCAGCGTCCGTCTTCAGGGTCCTGGAACGGATAGTGGGTTCTGATGACCAACCGATCTCCAGCCCACGCGGCTGTCGAGGTCGGGGCTGGACCAGTACGACCGATGGTCACCGCGTTCTCGGTCGCGGATCCGTCCAACGCGAAGTGGTATCGGACCGGGGGTTGGATCTCCCGTGGGAGGAAAACCACCCTCTCGACCTCGAGGCGCTCGGCGCCGTGCACGATGGAAATCCGATCACCCCAGCCGCTTCCCAGCGTCGGAATCGGAGGAGGGGCCGGCCGACCCGTGGGCGGTGCAGAGCTGAGCACGGCCGTCGACCACGATCCTGAGAAGTCCGGATCCGGAAGTGCCTCGGATCGAGGGCCAAGGGCCATTCGGTCCGTGCGCCGATAGGTCGCGACTGGACTGCCTGAGCCGGGTGGTGGCGGTACGTACGGATCGTCGATGCCACCTGGCACGCGGGGGTGAACTTCGAGAGAGGCCTCGTAGTCCGCCACGATTCCATCCATGACGCTGATGACCCACGGATAGAAGTCCTTAACGTCGACTTCCTCCCTGGGGTCGACACGGAGATCGAACAGTCGCACCAGATTGTCGGGATCCGGGTCCGGCATCTCGGTCCGGAAGGCGTACCAGAGCTTCCAGTCTCGCCATTTCACAGCCATGACATGGCCCTCTCGAGCCAGGAAGAGAGCGCTCTCCCGATTGGAGTGGACCTGCTTTCCCTCGAAGAACGGAAGCTGGTTCACGCCGTCGATGAGCCGGTCATCCGGTACGATTTCGGGTGCCCCGACGGCCGCTGCGATCGTGGGGAAGAGGTCGACTTCGTGGACCAGGTCATTGGACACCTGGCCCGCGGGAATCCGTCCCGGCCATCGAATCACACACGGAGTGCGAATCCCCCCTTCCATCGCGGAGTTGTAGAAGCCCCGCCACGGGCCCGCGGATCCCCGCCACGGGCGTCTCATTTCGGCTCCGTTGTCGGTGCACCAGAAGACCAGCGTGTTGTCCTCGATGCCCAGGCGCTCGAGAGCCTCCAACACCAGGCCCACGTTGTGGTCGACATCTGCCATGGCGTCTCCGACATCGCCCGCTCCTGTTGTGCCGGCAATGTCCGGATGCGCCAACGTGGGGAAGTGGATCTGCGTCATGGGGTAGAAGAAGAAAAAGGGCTTCCCCTCCCGAACGTTCCGTTCCATGAACGCGATCCCCCGCTCGGCGGCTTCGCGGTCGATCGTACGCCGCGACTCGAGGTTGTAGGGCTTCACCCGACGAGAGGGCTCACCGGCCCTCCCCTCCCAGATGTAAGGAACCGCGGCCCTGGTGGAATCGAAGCTCTCGAAGGAGGTGAACTGCGCGGTGTGACTCGTGCCGGGAATGCCCCACCACTCTTCGAATCCCTGGTGCGTCGGTTCCCTCCGACCCTCCCAGCTGGAGCCGCCTACGTGCCACTTTCCAAAGAGGGCCGTCGAGTAACCAAGTGACTGCAGAGCCTCGGCGATCGTCACCTCCCACAAGGTCATCCCCGCCG
>JBDHFN010000168.1:0-5077 GCA_039590375.1 Gemmatimonadota bacterium | reverse complement strand
CTCCCGCGATCTTCTGCTAAGATCGCGCGCGGGTTCGAACGTCTTGATCTCGTGCTCGCCCAAGACCTCGGAACGGCTTGGGTCATAATAACGGAGGGGGGTGGGATTCGAACCGCGTGGGCTTGCGCCCGCCGGTTTTCAAGTTCCGTCAGGTTTTCTGCGTCTGGTTGCGTCTGGTTGTATCTGGCTGCGGGGACGGGGGCTCTCGGGGCTTGGCTGGGTCGAGGGTTTGCGTCTGGTTGCGTCTGATCGCCGCGGGCGTTGGCAAAAGGTTGGCAAGGGACAGGATGACGCAGGGCTGGATCATGGACTACACGACGTTGACGTTCGATCCCACCTCAGTTGATGTAGCCCAGGCTCCGCAGTATTTCGAGGTCCTCGGGCCGCAGCACTACTGACTGACCTCTGCCCGAAATGAGCTCCCGAATCACCGCGTTGACCTCGACCTGTGTCTCGAGGAGCTTTGTGTACCGGTCCACCAGATCCGGTCGCTCTTCGTTGATCGGACGCTCCAGCAGTGGGTCGTCCCAGAGATCGTAGACCAGCAGGCGCTCCCGGACTGTCTCCGTGCAATCGGTCAGTCCGTCGCCGGTCCCCGCGCCGCGGACCTCGGCCTCGGGATCGTCGGGACGCAGGCACAACGCGGCGCCCCAGCGCCCGTCGATCACCTCGATGTTTCCTACCAGCTCCCCTGAGATCTGATCGGTCACGAGCACGTCCACAAACAAGGGGTGGGTTTCCCACTCTGCCTCCGTGACCTGCCCGAGCAGCAGGGGAGCGAGCGAATGTCCCTGTCGTAACTCAGGCTGGGGAAGCCCGGTCAGGTCTAGCAGCGTTGGGAGCACGTCGATCATTGACACGGGCGCCCGGATCCTCCGTCCTCCCACGATGCGGCCAGGCCAGACGAACATGAGCGGCACGTGCGTGGCGAACGGGTGGATGTGGGGGGCGTCTCTCGGATGACCGGGCACGGCAATGCCGGTCCCGGCGGTAACCCCGTGATCGGACGCAATCACGAGGATCGTGTTCTCCCACTGGCCCTCCGCCTTGAGCCGCGCCACGAACCGCTCCAGGTGGTGGTCCTGGTGCGCCATCCCCTCAGAGTAGAGGGCCGACCGCGCGAGGACGATTTGCTCCCCCGTGATACCGGCTGCGGCACGGTCCTCGGAGTCCATCGTCAACCACTCGTCGTAGTCGGCCCTTCGTTCCGGCGTAATGAAGAGCCCGGAAAACGGGGCCGTCGGTAGGAGGGGTCCGTGGACGTCGGTCGTCTGGAAGTGTGCCCAGAAGGGGGTGCCCGGATACGCCTCCCGCCAGTCCCAGAAGGCGCGGTGCAGGTACTCGGAGGAAACGGCGGGCACGGGCGGATCGATCACACGGACCAGGTCCACTCCGCGCTCGAGGCCCACGGCAGTCGCTGCGAAGGGGTTCGAGACGAACACGCCGGTCTGGTAGCCGCCGGTGCCAAAGTGCTGGGCCATCGTCGTCACGCCGTCCGGGATCTTGTCATAGTACGAGCGGAAGCGGTCGATCGCGCTATAGAGCAGGGAGGTCATGTAGGAGGGAGTAGACAGGGGGGTCGACGTGGCGTTGCTGTACGCGTTCTCAAATACCACGGCCTCCCCGGCAAGACGCTCGAGAAAGGGAGTGGTTCGCAGATTGTACCCGTACAGGCTCATCCAGTCGGCGCCGGCGGCGTCGATGACGTAGAAGATGACGTTGGGCTTGCCGGAGGTCCGTGAGCCCGACAGCGTCGGAGCTCCCCAGAACCCCACGGCACCTGCAGAGTCGGCCTCCATCTCCAGACCGATGGTGACCTGCTGGCCTGCGTACGCTGACAGATCCAGGGTGTGCTGAATCCAGGAGCTCGGATCTGTCAGGATCTCCTCGAGCAGCGCCTCGGAGGCACCGCCAGACGGCGCCACGTCCACCCGGAACGTGACCGGCTGGTCTTCACGAAAAAGCCCGAATGCGAGGTCGAGGCGAGGCCCTTCGGGCACACTGATCCGATACTCCAATCGGCCGGGCGCGTGCCCCCAAATCGCGCTCTGGATCCGATCGCCCAATCGGACGGTCGTGATCCCGGAGCGATCGGCATACAAGGCTGCCTGAGGCACGACGGTGATCGAGAGGATTTCGACGTCAATGGGGTCGTCGGCCCAGATGTTCACACCGAACTGCTGTATAAGACCTTCCCAAGGGTGTCGGGGGCGTAAAAGCAGCTGGTGCGTCTGTACCGTGCCGTTGCCCGCCAGCAGAGAGAACCCTTCCCCGTTCATCTCCCAAAGATCCGCCGACTCCTCATCGGGAAGTCGCTCCGGGTCCCACACGTTGAATGCGAGTTCGATGTTGCCCGGACCCGAGCTTCGCGTCCGGACCACCGCATGGGCCCAAGCCCTGTGATCCCACTCCGGGACATCGACGTACACACCCCCTACTACCAGCTCGCCATTCGGGATAAGTGTCGAGGGTCCCAGGGTGATCCGTAGTGCATCCTCTGTTTGAGAGACCGTGGCCGGACGGGGTGCTGGGAGCGGTTCAGGGGGAGTGGCCTTCCAGCCTGGCTGTGGTTCGTCGAAGTGCCACTCGACGGGCTGGAACAGGTCCGCCGACACCTCGGAGCCCTCGACCGTTGCGGCGTCCAGGTGGTCCTCGAGGTGAAGCGGCATATCCGCCGTGAGGAGTGACGGGCGTGAACTAGCGTCGGCACAACCGAGGTTCAGGAGAACGAGAATCCCCGACACCTGCCAGAACAGGCGTTCGTGGATCTCGTGGATGAGCACTTTCAGTCGGTCGAAGAACGACGCCATGGCGAAGACTCTCGGGGTTGGGGAACCGACAGCTTCACGGAACGGCACGCCCAATGAGGTCTTCCGGCCACGGCAGTAGGTGGGTCGTCTCGCTGGGGGGGGAGCGGGAGCCCGTCCGCGTGCCGACCGTAGCAAGATGGGGCTGATGCTCTGGCTTAAGCAAGAAACGCAGGGCATCCCCTTGCTTTCCAGCACATGGCCAGGACGGCGTCAAACCGCACATTCGCGGCACGGTTTGGTCGAGTCCCGAACGCTCGGGAAAAAAGCAGGAGGCGACCAAACCACACAAACGGTTGTTCGCCTTGACCTTACGCTAACGGAGGGGGTGGGATTCGAACCCACGTGACCTTTCGGTCGCCGGTTTTCAAGACCGGTGCAATTAGCCGCTCTGCCACCCCTCCAGGCCTCCGAAGATCACCCTGACGGGCGGCTGGTTCAACCGGGTGGCTCCGTAGACACCGGTATCGCGAAGTGCGGCGGTACGTTTCCGCGGAAACGTTCGGGTACCGCGGGGTCATCGTTCCCCCGGGCCCCCGCAATTCACACAGCCGTGACACTGCTCGACTTCTTCTCAGCTCTCACCCCGAATCCAGCGCTTCCCTGGCCGCCGCCTCGTGGCCCATGGGATGTCGATCTCTCGCCTGTACCACGCGGCGCTGGCCCAAGCGTCCGGCTTCACACCCCTGATTCGGTTGCGTCGGATCAGCGCTTCGACGGGCCGTTCTCCCACGTACACGGGGTTGGGCACGTCCGGTAGCGGCAGTCCTCGGGAATCGTAGAAACTGGCTCGGCCTACCGGCCCCAGCTCCACCCGAAAACCCTCCTCGTGGATAGCCCTGTGATGCCTTCGGCACAGAAGCACCAGGTTGTCCAGCTTGGTCCTCCCTCCGTCTGCCCAATGACTCCAACCCCGGCCTCTCCACTGTTCCCTGCCGGCTTCGACCTCGGCCGATTCGGCGTGCTCACCGCCCAGTCGACCCCGCTCCGCCGCCGCTCGAGCACCCCCGCATCCAGCCCCATTCATCCCCCTATGACATTTTATGACAACGATATAGAGGAAGATAACGGGGGGTTTTGCGACACTCTCGCGGCTCCCTGGAGGCGCAACGGAGGCCTATCGAGACGTCGCAGGCATCAGCACCGGAAGAGTCGCAGGCATCAGCACCGGAAGAGCGCGACGAGAGAACTAGCCAGCAGCCCCTGGAGCCGCTTCAGCACCGGGTCCGAGACCGCCGGAGATCCGGCTTCTGGAAGCCGTCCATGGCGCTTTGGGACGCTCGCATGTGCGAGAGCGGCCGACGCGAGTCTCGGTGACCTGATCCGGGTGGATGCGACTCCGGTTGCTGGTGATCGACACGCCCGCGTATCTCGATGACACAGTTGATCGCGACCGACTCACTGTGGGATGGCCCTCGGCATGTCTGGCGATGGCCTCCCTTGCTTGAGGAAAGCGCGCTGCCCCCAGTGGGGCGGCACTCGATTCGACGTTTCCGCGGAAACGTCCATGGCTCATTCCTCCATCCCCATGCCCGCCAGATTGGGCGATTCTCGGTTGCAGCATACTCCGCGGGGGATGAACTCCCCTGATGATGGTATGATGTATTAGATTGTCATCATGACATCATTAGCAAGGACCCAAGTGCAGCTCACGACCGCACAGCTCGAAGCCCTACGCTCGTTGGCCACGGCTGAGGGAGAGTCCATGTCATCGCTAGTCCGGCAGGCCGTGGACCGGCTCCTCGAAGGACGTGCCTTGCCGCCCGAGCTAGTGCGGGAGCGCGCGTTGGCCGCCGTCGGCGCCTACGCCTCAGGAGACGCTTCGGGCGCAGCGGATCACGACCGGCATCTAGCGGACGCTTACCGCGAATGAGCGTATTCGTCGATACTTCGGCGTTCTACGCCCTGGTCGATCGGGATGACCGGTACTACGACGAAGCGGCGGCGATCTGGCGGGCCCAGCTGGAAAAGCAGGAGCGATTGCTGACTACCAACTACGTCGTGGTGGAAACCTCGGCGCTGGTGCGGCATCGACTGGGCGTCGCTGCGCTCCGGACCTTCACCCTCGACGTGCTTCCAGCGGTCGAGGTCGTGTGGATCGGTGAGGAGGAGCACGGCGCAGCCGTGTCGGCCTGCCTCACTGCAGGGAAACGGGGCCTCAGCCTCGTGGACTGCGCGAGCTTCGAAGTGATGCGGAGATCCGCGGTTCGCCGCGCGTTCGCCTTCGATCCAGACTTCGAAGAGGCTGGATTCGAACTGCTCGAGTGAAG
>JBDHFN010000167.1:0-4134 GCA_039590375.1 Gemmatimonadota bacterium | reverse complement strand
TCCTGTCGGTTGCGACTCTCAGCGTCGCAGGTGGCACTGGCGCGAACTCCTCATCGGGTCCGCTAACCCACGGTAACCCGATCAGGTTGGGCCAGCCCTTTCATATCTTCTAGCATTGCGCCAGCCGCCGCCCTACACATCGTGTGATAGAGCGGCAAGCCCACTTGTCCCGTCTGACTCCGATGCCCCCACGCGATCCAATCCTCCGGCTGAACCCCCGGTTCACTCACCTCGTCGAGTCGAAGCGGCACTCCGTCCTCGTGGGCGACCACGACTCGATCGTACTCGAGTGGCGTGAAGCGAGGGACGTAGTCGGGCTGCTCGACGGCCGGCTGAACGCGTTCGGTATCGCTGGGATGCTGGAGGGCGTTCACGCTCCCGAGCTTGTCCACTTCATCTTGATGGCTTTCGAGCGGCAGAATGTGGCCGTGCCGGCAGGGGTCGAACCGGATGCAGTTGAAGGTCCAACTGCCTTGCCCGACGAGTTTCCGGCGTACCCCGAGGGTCTGTCCGCGCAGCTGCTCGAAGCATGGAGCGAGCTACTAGGCGGCACCGACGTGGTGCGGCGCCCGATCTCAGGACCCCATGGCACGACGGTTGAACTGGTTCTGACCAACGACTATCTCCGTCCCGAGTTGTTGGAGGTCGCTCAAGACGACGGCGCACCGGAGCAACTGCTCGTCCGCGTGAACTGGAACAACCTGTGGATTGGGCCGCATCTCGTGCGTGGCGAGACAGCTTGCGTCGCCTGCCTCCAAGAGCGCTTGCGCATGAATCTATCGGCCCGGGCGCTGGCGCACCTCGACGCAGAGGCACGGTCGGAGGAGCTGGTCGTCACCCGGCTTCCAAGTGTGCCGCCAGCTGCGGCCTTTCATCGGCTCGTGGAGGCGACAGCAGGGTGGTTGGCTGCATCAGAAGACGCGCTCTTCCGGGACAGCCTCCGAGTGCTTCCCCTCGACGACGCCGGAGTCGAGAATCACCCCGTATTTCGGCTTCCAGATTGTCAGGCCTGCGGCGACGTCACCTTGGTGCCGCCCGGTCCTGCGTTCGAGCTGCGGTCTCGGACTCGTGCCGCGAAGTCCGGCAGCGGGTACCGGGCACTCGATCCCGCGGACACATATCGCCGCTACTCTCGACTGATTAGCCCCCTGACGGGCGTCGTTCGCCACGTTCGAAAGGTCCCGGTCGAAGGCACGGACTTGGTGCACGTGTACACGGCGGGCCACGCGCACCACTATCGAGCTACGACTGTACGAGCCGTCAAAGGTGACCGCCGAGACCAAAGTGGCGGCAAGGGCATGACGGACCTGGACGCTCGGGTGAGTGCCTTGTGTGAATCGCTCGAGCGCGTGTCGGCCGTGCGGCGAGGGAACGAGCCCGTCCAAATCGCGAGGTACTCCGAGTTCCAGCCTGACGCCTTGGCGCCGAATGAGCTCATGCTCTTCAGCACCGCACAGTTCGAGACGCGGGAAGCGTGGAACGAGCTGCAGGCTGGGAACTTCCAATGGGTCCCAGAACCGTACGCCGATCAGGCGATCGAATGGTCGGAGGTCCGCTCCCTGATCACCGGTGAGACCCGGTGGGTCCCCAGCGCGTACGTCTACTTCGGCTTCGAGGGCGAAGGCAGGCGGTTCTGCAAGGCGGACTCGAATGGCCTCGCCGGCGGCAACTACCTGGAAGAAGCGATTCTTCAGGGGCTGCTCGAGCTGATCGAGCGGGACGCAGTGGCGCTCTGGTGGTACAACCGGGGTCGCGTGCCTGGGGTCGACCTCGAGAGTTTCGGTGATCCATTTGTCGACCGGGTCCAGGCCTTCTACCCTACCTTGGGTCGCCGCCTTTGGGCTCTCGATCTGACCACCGACCTTCGGGTGCCCTGCTTCGCGGCCGTGTCAGCCATAGAGGGCGTTGAACGGGAAGACATCGTCTTCGGATTCGGGGCCCATCTCGACACGAAGATCGCCCTTCGCCGTGCGCTCACCGAGGTCAACCAGATGCTGCCCACCGTGCTGCGGACTCCCGAGGAGCGGCGCAAGCAGCTCCTACCGGAGTTCGCGGATGCGATCCGTTGGTGGGAGAACGAGTCACTGGAGGGCCACGCCTACCTGGAGCCCGCGCCGCGCCTTCGGCCCACCACTCGCGTCGACTATCCCACGCCCCCGATCACCGATCTCCGTGACGCGGTGGCCGACTGCGCAGCGCGCGTGGCAGCGGCGGGCCTGGACTTGCTCGTCCACGATCTGACGCGTCCGGCTGTGGGGTTCCCGGTGGCCAAGGTGATCGTCCCGGGCCTCAGGCACTTCTGGCGGAGGCTCGCACCGGGGCGCCTCTACGACATTCCGGTACTCCTGGGTTGGGTGGATGCTCGGAAGCGTGAAGCTGACATGAATCCGATCTCGCTGTTCGTGTGAGGTCGCGACCTTTGCCGTTCCGTGTCCCCGTGTGTATCGTGGAATAGACGATCCCCGTCACGTAAGACCGTGAGCGAAGATCCCGCCTTTACGTGATGTTCCCGCCAGCTCCGCGCGGTAGCATTGGTACCGGCGCAATCGCGGCCGGTGACGGACGTCGGGCATCACCACTACTGGTCGCCCTGCGGTGGTATCAGGAAACGCAGCGAGCGGCACGCCGGGGGGACAATGCACCCTCATAGCCAGCCTCGAACAGACCCTGCTCCCGTGTGGGTGGTGGAGGATAGCGACGATTACCGGGAGACCGTACAGGAGCTCATCGACACTGCGGACGATCTTGCATGCCCGCATGCGTTTGCCTCAGGCGAAGAGCTTTTAGAATTCCTGAACGGTCACCTGGCTCCGGAGGTCATCCTCGTCGACATCGGGCTTCCGGGTATGTCAGGCATCGAGATCGTTGAGCGACTCCATGGCTTCTCGCCGGCCACCCACCTTGTGATGCTGACGATTCACGAGGACAACGACCGCATATTCGACGCGATCTGTGCCGGCGCATGCGGCTACCTTCTGAAAACCGCGACGCCTGAACAAATACTCACTGCGGTGCGGGAGGCGTTGGAGGGAGGCGCCCCGATGACGCCGCAGATCGCACGACGCGTGCTCAATCTCTTCACGCAGATGCACGCCCCCCGGTGGAACTACGACCTGACCAAAGCCGAGCAGGGCGTGCTCCAAGAACTCGTGGAAGGAAAGACGAAGAGCCAGATCGCCAAGGCCCTCTTCATCAGCCCCCATACCGTGGACACCCATCTGCGAAGCATATATGCGAAGCTTCACGTGCATTCCGCGCCCAAGGCCATCGCCAAAGCATATAAGGAAAAACTGGTCCCCCCAGACCACGGCTAGTCCGCCCCTCAGGCAGCAGGAGGAGAGCCATGAAGAAGCAAGGAACGAAGGATCCCCATCGGCAGCGGAACATGACCCGCGGTGAGTTCCTCTCGGTGGGTGGGTCGGGGGCGGTGGCAGCGGCCCTGCCGGGCGCGGCGTGGGAGCCCGCTACAGCAATGCGTGCCAGTCGGCGCGCGCAGACCTCCACCCTACAATGTGCAAGCGAGGCCGAGCTGGACTGGGCGCTTCCCGCGAAACACCTGAACACTCTGTTCAGCGACCTGCTACCCAGGGTAGCGGCCGCGGTCTGGGCGAACGCCGGCCCATCATGGCCGCCGGCACCGAGTCTCGGCCATCAACTTTCTCCCAACGACGTAAAGCAGCATATCCGCGATAACTGGATCACCTTCTTCACTAACAACGCCGCGAACTACACGGCGCCGTTCATCAGACGGCTTGAGGATCTTGACGCGTACCTCGGAGTTGCCGACAAGTCCGTGCCTGTCTACTTCATCGACCGGCCCGGCTTCGACATGGTCCTCAGCAGCGAAGGGGTCGACCTTTTTCCGCCGCCCGACATCACGGGCTTCGGGGGCGCCGCTGTATCGGAGATGATGCGATACTATACGTTTCGAACCACTGGACGTGCACCGATCGGACTTCCCGGCGTATTGCCTAGCCTCGCACCCCACATGATAGCGGCCGCGACCGGTGCGTCTCAGATGGATCGGGGACCCGCGGTCGTAACGGAGGACTTACTTCCGGCCCTCCAGGCGATCGCGTCGCTCGAAGGTAACCCGACAGAGATCCTCAGCCTCTGCGGGATGTTTGACTTGCT
>JBDHFN010000166.1:0-4147 GCA_039590375.1 Gemmatimonadota bacterium | reverse complement strand
TCTGCGCCTGAAGGGCGGTTGTCGGTCACGGAGAAGATCTCCCGACCCCACTGAAGCACCAACAAGTGTGCCGCATTCATTAGTCGGCACACGAAGCGGAGGGCTGAAACGGCCCGTCGGGACGGGGTTTTCGGGGGGTTGAGCGGTCGCCATGCACACTTTGGCGGGGCGCCCGTGGGGAGGCAGGACCCCGACCCGCCCCCAGTCGGGTGAGATCCTTGCCGGCTCACACGCCTTCTACGCATCTTGTCCGCCATGTCCGATCCCGTCACCCGCCTGAACGCAGCCCTAGAGGGCCGCTACACGATCGAGCGTGAGCTCGGCGAGGGCGGGATGGCCACGGTCTACCTGGCCGACGACCTCAAGCACGAGCGTAAGGTCGCGCTGAAGGTCTTGAAACCCGAGTTGGCCGCCCTGGTCGGTGCCGAACGCTTCCTGGCCGAGATCAAGACGACCGCCAACCTGCAGCATCCCCACATCCTCGCGCTTTTCGACTCCGGCGAAGCCGACGGGGCCGTCTTCTATGTGATGCCCTACATCGAGGGTGAGTCACTACGCGATAAGCTCGACCGAGAGAAGCAGCTCAGCGTGAAGGACGCGGTCGCGATCACGCAGAAAGTCGCTGACGCGCTCGACTACGCGCACGAGCGCGGCATCGTGCACCGTGACATCAAGCCCGCCAACATCCTGCTCAGCGAGCGGGGCGAGCCACTCGTCGCCGACTTCGGCATCGCGCTGGCCGTGGCGCAGGCAGGCGCGGGGCGCATCACGGAGACGGGACTCAGCCTGGGAACGCCGCACTATATGAGTCCCGAGCAGGCCACGGGCGACCGGGACGTGGATCCACGATCGGACGTCTTTGCCCTCGCCTGCGTCCTGTACGAGACGCTCGCCGGCGAACCCCCATTCTCGGCCCCCACGGCCCAAGCCGTGCTGGTCAGGATTCTGACGACCGAGGCACCTTCGATCACGAGTGTGCGGAGGACGGTGGAGCCAAACGTCGCCGCGGCGCTTGCGAAGGCGCTGGAGAAGCTCCCCGCGGATCGCTTCGCCAGCGCGAAGGAGTTCGCGTCGGCGCTCGCGGACGAGGGGTTCGCGTATCGGGCCAAGCCCCCGACGACGGCTGCGTCCCCGACGGGGGGGCCGACGGCTACCACCCCGGTCGGCGGGCCGGCTCGATCGTGGTTTCTCGACCCGCGCTCTCTGGTGGCGGCCGTCGCGCTCGGCGTGGCGTCCTGGGCCCTGCTCCGAGCCGATGCACCGCGGCCCGTGACGAGAGTCGCTGTGGATTTCGCCGAGGACCAGCAGATCGGGGGCGCGGCGCTCTTCGACATGGCACGGGACGGCTCGCTGATCGTCTACCAAGGGCCGGGGCAGACGGGGGACCGCCCTCAGCTTCTGGCGAGGCGTTGGGCAGCGTTGGACGCAACGCCGATCCGCGACACGGAAGAGGCGTTTCAGCCCGCGATCTCACCGGATGGCCAGGAAGTCGCGTTCACGACCGACGGCTCGGTCCGAGTCGTGCCCATCCAGGCCGGCACTCCCAGGACCGTTGCCCCCGACGGCGCGCGGTGCTGCGTGCGCTGGAGCCCCGACGGTGCGTGGCTGTACTTCAACGACCCGGCTCAGGGGATCAGCAGGGTGCCCGCTACGGGCGGCCCGATCGAGGTCGTTACTCGAGTCGATACGCTGGCCGGCGACATGCAGCATCTCTGGGCCGAGGTAATGCCGGGCAACGAGGCTGCAGTCTACACGGCGTTCGGAGACTTCGGGGAAAACAACCCTCGCTTGTTCGCGGTACACATGGAGTCCGGCGAAGTGAAGGAGCTCGGGCCGGGCCAGTTTCCGCGCTACACACAAGGGTACTTGCTGTTCACCGATTCGGCCGGCACCACGCTGCTCGCTCAACCGTTCGACCCCGAGACCCTGGAGCTTGGCGGCACCGCGACGCCGATCGCCGAAGGACTCACGAGCCCCCGATTCCGGAGGAGCTACTACGCCGTGTCACAAGAGGGATCGTTGTTCTATTCGACGGGAGAGGCCGACCCCGCCGGACGGCGGCTGCTCGTCGTGAATCTCGAGAACGGGAACGAGGACCCTCTCCCCCTGCCGCTACGAGATATCGACGCCGCGAAGTGGTCTCCGGACGGACGGTCGATCGTCTTCTCGGGCGACGGGGAGCGCGACGAGTCCGACATCTACACGTACAACGTGGAGCTCGGTACCGAGCCGAGACAGCTCACCTTCGAGGGCAGCAACATCTATCCCGTCTTTTCGCCCGACGGGGGCAGCGTCGCGTTCGCGTCGAACCGGGAGGGGACCGAACTGTTCGATCTCTTCGTGAAGAGCCTGGGTGACGACACACCCGCGAGGCCCTTCATCATACAACGCCTCAGCCAAGGCCCCACACAGTGGCCGTCGGACGACCTGCTCGCGTTCCGTGGCCGCCGTTCGGTGGAGACGACGGACGACGATCTCTGGACGCTGGATCTGTCGGATCCCGACAACCCGGTGGTTACGGAGTACCTCTCCTCGGAAGCCCCTCTCCGCGACCTCGTGGTCTCTCCGGACGGGACGCTCGCGGCCTACACGGGCGGGGAGACGGGCATCCCGGAGGTCTACATCCGGAGCTTCCCCGACCCCGGTGAGCGGACGCGGGTCTCGGCGGGTGGGGGAGAGTACCCCTTCTGGTCACCGGAAGGCGACATCGTCTACTACTGGGGCCTGCAAGGCGCCGGGGGACGACCGGGAGACGAGTTCGTGGCCGCCCGCATTCAGCGCAATCCGACGCCCGTGGTGCTGTCCAGAGAAACCCTGTTCACGGGGAACTACTTCCGGCCGGCCACCGACCTCCATCCTGACGGGGACCGGATCATCGTCGGGCAGAACCCGAGCGGGTCGTTCGGCACGGATGACTCCACGAGGCTCATCCTGGTGCGGAACTGGGTGGAGGAGCTTCGCTAGCGGACAGGGAATTGACCCCCGAGCCGACCCACTGAAGCACCATCAGGAGGTGTGCTCCACGGGGATCGCACCCATCGCCAAAGGGGACCCATCCCGGCTACTAAATCTTTCTTCGGGAACGCCGTTTCACTGGCGTTCGAGTGTTAGGACTCTACTTCTCTTCCAATCCAAATCTTAGTTCCCGCCACTAATACTCCTGCGATTACCTGGCCACCTATATTTTCGAACGTCCACTGCTCGTACGGCCCCACGATGCTGGGTCGAGTCATTACGTACATGTAAGCCGCCGTCGTAACCGATACGATCGCAACTGTCGCAACATGGCCGAGGCTTGCCATGTACTTGGGAGTGATCTTCTCAAAGATCCATTCTAGCAGCGAAGCCCCCAGAAAAATGGCCACCGAAAAAACAAGTACAGTCGACAGTAAAAGGCCCATCTCAGGATCCTCCATGAAGCCCGGTTGTGCTTTTCCTAATCTTGCCCCGCCCCACTCAGGCGACCTTCCGAAGCTCTGCTAGGCCGACGCCTCAGCACTGGCTGAGGTACTGCTCGGAATGACGCCGAGTTGTTGGAGAAGCGAGTACTTGTTCCAGGCGAGGTGTCCCTGGTTCACTTTGCCCCCGTCAAGCCGGAAGATCCCGATGCAGCCCGGCACCCTCACCTGTTTTCCGGTGGCGGCTATGTCCGCGAAGGGCCCACTATTTGTACCGGTGAACGTCCATCGAAGGACGACTTGGTCTCCCTCGGCGAACAGATCGTCGGTGGCATTATGGAAATCAGGAAACGCGGTTTCGTAAGCCTCCAAGAGAGAGGACGCCCCCTCCAGACCGGTGAGCAGGCCGTCTGGCGTATCCAACGACACATTCGAAGCAAACAGCTCACTCACGAGTGCTGCGTTCTTGTTGTTCCAGTGTTCGTCGATAATTCGGCGAACTACCGTCTTGTTTTGTTCTGACATCGTTGGTCTCCTTTTGCGTGTAGGGCCGTAATCACAGCTGCGCCACCTTATTTGAGGATCGCCTACGGCGCGGGGTCCTTGTGGCGGAGGCGCATCCAGGCGGCGTCGCGGCACAGGCCACAGGTCTGTTGCGGATAGAACTGGGCCTTCGCCTTTGCGTCTCCCATCAGTTGATATCGGAGCCAGGCCACGGTCGCGCCCTGGATTCCAGGGTTCATGGCGTC
>JBDHFN010000165.1:0-4166 GCA_039590375.1 Gemmatimonadota bacterium | reverse complement strand
TCCAGATCTCCAGCTGCCGCGGTGGCCAGGGTCAAAGAGGCGCTCAGGACCAACACCAGGACGACGGCCCACTTGAGGATGCGCCACGGTCCGGACGAGAACTGTTCGCGGATCAGCAAGGCCGTAACGCGGGCGTGCTCGCCGGGCTGCCAGTCGAACGTGAAGGAGAATGGGCTGGCGCTCACCTGCGGACTCCGTTCGGACGGTTGGGCAGCGCTTTCGGCTCGTGCTCGCGGTCGTAGGCGCTTCCGCGCACTTCATCGGGGACCCTGAATTCCCTAACTTAAGCTCTGTTCAGCCTCTGAGGCACGACATTCGAGCGCCCTCGGGGGTCCGGTTCACTGGGGTTCACGGGCTGTGCGACCGCTTACGGAGAAGAAATGACTGAAGACGGGAGTGGTGGGAAAGATAGCCTGACCATCAGGGACAACCGGAACGGGCGCGAGTACGAGGTCGACATCCTCGACGGCGAGGTCATCAGCGCGATGGATCTCCGGCAGATCAAGCTCGCGGACGACGATTTCGGCATGATGACGTACGATCCCGGATTCAAGAACACGGCCTCGACCCGAAGCACGATCACCTACATCGACGGTGGAAAGGGGATCCTCGAGTACCGCGGATATCCGATCGAGCAGCTCGCGGAGCGCAGCACGTTCCTGGAGGTCGCGTATTTGCTGCTGAACGGAGAGCTGCCGACCCAGTCCGAACTGGACGACTTCGTGCACGAGATCACGTACCATACCTACGTACACGAGAATATTCGGACGGTCATGAACGGCTTCCGGTACGACGCGCATGCCATGAGTATGTTGATCAGCAGCGTAGCCGCACTCGGAACGTTCTACCCCGAAGCGAGGAACGTGCGTGACGCCGACAACCGGCGGCTCCAAATCCATCGGCTGCTGGCGAAGATGCCGACGCTCGCGGGGCTCGCGTACCGGCATCATCAAGGCCTCCCGCCCGTGTTGCCGGAGAACGAGCTCTCCTTCACGGCCAACTTTCTCAACATGCTGTTCCGCATCGGAGGGGGCGATTACAAGCCCAACCCGGTCGTCGAGCGCGCGCTGGACGTGCTGTTCATCCTCCATGCCGACCACGAGCAGAATTGCTCGGCGACGGCGATGCGGGTCATCGGGAGCAGTGAGGCGGACCCCTATTCGGCTCTCGCCGGAGCGATGGGCGCACTCTTCGGTCCGCTCCATGGCGGTGCGAACGAAGCCGTTCTGAGGATGCTCGAGCGGATCGGCACGATGGACAACATTCCTGGGTTCATGGAAGGGGTGAAGCGCAAGGAAGAGCGCCTGATGGGCTTCGGGCATCGCGTGTACAAAGCCTACGACCCGCGCGCGAGCATCATCAAGCGCAGCGCCGAGGAGGTCTTCGAGGTCACGGGCCGAAATCCGCTTCTGGACATCGCCCTCGAGCTGGAGAGGATCGCGCTCGAGGACGACTTCTTCGTCTCCCGCAACCTGTACCCCAACGTCGACTTCTACTCGGGCCTCATCTACCAGGCGCTGGGATTCCCGGTGGAGATGTTCCCCGTGCTCTTTGCGATTCCCAGGACAGTCGGGTGGTTGGCGCAGTGGGATGAGCTGCTCAATGACGAGGAACAGGCCATCTCACGCCCCAGGCAGATATTCCAGGGGAGCGCGAAGCGCGACTTCGTTGCTGTGGGGGATCGCTAGGCGCATCCCCTTCCGCCGCCACCACGACACGGCCCGCACATGACCGCAAAGCCGATCGACGTCGTACACCTCGGCCTTCATGGGGCGATCTCGGCGTATTGGATCGACGGTCCCGAGCCGGCCATCGTGGACCCGGGCCCCTCCACGTCGCTCGACGGGCTCGAGGAGGGCTTGGCCGAGCTCGGCGTCGGACTCTCCGACATCCGGCACATCCTGCTCACGCACGTGCACCTCGATCATGCGGGCGGGACCGGCCACCTGGTTTCCCGCTTTTCTCACCTCGAAGTGCATATCCACGCCGAGGGCGCGCCGCACATGGCCGACCCCGAGCGGCTCGTGGCCAGCACCCGCCGGACGTTCGGTGAGTCGCACGACCGCCTGTGGGGAGAGGTCATGCCGGTTCCTGCGGAGCGCATTCGACCGTGGGAGCCGACCGAACGCTTGCCCGTCCCCGGGGTCAGGGCCTTCGCCACTCCAGGGCACATCTCCCATCATGTGTCCTACCTGGATGAGGCCGACGGGACCTTCGTGGCCGGCGACGCCCTGGGCGTGATCCTGGCGCCCGGTGCGCCGACGCATCCGCCGACGCCGCCCCCCTCCGTCGATGTCCCCGCTTGGTTGGCGACTCTCGACGACCTCGAGTCGGTCGACCCGGAGAGGTTCGGCGTCTCCCACTTCGGTGTCCACGACAACTTTACCGCCCGCCTGGCCGAGTTGCGGAGGCGCCTTTCAGCTTTTAGGGACCGGGTCGAAGCGGCCCTGGCCGCGGGGAATGAGTCCGATCGCGACGCATACGAGCGCGAAGTCCGGGAGGCCATCTCGGAGTTTCGCCCGAGGGACGAAGTGGACGGGTACTTCGACGCGTTCAAGGCCGCGGTCGATTGGGACGGAATGCGGCTCTACCTCGAACGGGCGAAGCGTGCCGAGGCGGATCGTGCTGCGGGTGGCGCTTAGGCGGATTCTTAGTCCACCGACCGTCCAACGTGGGGTTGCAGAGCCGGGGGAATCGGATAAGCTGAGACGGTGGCGCGAATGTCGTGCCCCGTCGATGCAGGTGAAAGAGATGCGAGCGGAGAGGCCATGATCAGGCGAGCCCGCTCAGGTGCGCTGGCCCTTTTTGTATTTGCCGTGCTGTTTGTCACCGTTGGCTCCAGCGTCGGTTCCCCGGGGGCCTCGAGACCCCAGTCCGCCGAGTTCCCACGCGACCTGAGCGCAGGCGATAGGCAGGCACTCCGGGCGGGCAACGACTTCGGCTTCGAGGTGCTCCGGCGGTTGCACGCAGAGCGGTTGGATTACAGGGCCAACGTCTTCATCTCACCCCTCAGCCTGTCCCTGTCCCTGGGGATGCTGCTCAACGGCGCGGGCGGCGAAACGTTCAACGCAATGGGGGACGCTCTGGGCCTGAACGGCCTCATGGTCGCCGAGGCCAATGAAGCCTACAGGGTCTTGGCGGAGTCGCTCGTACGTTCGGACCCCAGTGTCCAGTTCCAGCTCGCCAACAACTCGTGGATCGAGGAGGGCTATCGGATCCGACGCGACTACCAGAGCCGTGTGCAGGAGACCTTCGGCGCCCGCGTCCAGGCCGCGCGTTTCAAGGAGCCCGGCATGGCCGGCGCGATCAACGGCTGGGTGGACATGGCGACGCAGGGACGGGTTACGGACATGGTCTCGCCCGACGCGTTCGCCGGCATGGTCGCTCTGGTGGTCAACACCACCTACTTCAGAGCAGAGTGGACCGATCCGTTCGATCCGTCCCAGACCGAGACGGAGGACTTTCAGCGGGCCGACGGATCCATGGTGAGTGTGCCGATGATGTGGCAGGACCTGGACGCACGGGTGGGTGGTGGGGAGGGCTCCGGCGAGGACTTCGTCGCGGTGGACCTGCCCTACGGTGGGCGGTCCTTCTCGATGACGTTGGTGGTCCCCATCGGCGACGAAACGCTGGACGGGATGCTCGAGGATATGGACGGGGACCGCTGGCAGGACGTGCTGGACGCGCTACGCGGCGAGGAACGAACGGAGGTCCAGATCCCGCGCTTCGAGCTGACCTACGAGACGGAACTCAACGACGTTCTGAAGGCCATGGGGATGGAAGTGGCCTTCGATCAGTCGTCGGCGGACTTCGGCTGGCTGCTGGGGGACGCGGGGCAGGGGGCCGGTACACACATCGGCCGGATGAAGCAGAAGAGCTTTGTGAGGGTGGATGAGCGGGGCACGGAAACGGCGGCGGCTACGGGCACGGCTGTCGCCGCGGGGGGGACTCCGGCGTTGTCGGCGGACCGGCCGTTTCTGTTTGCTATTCGGGAGCGGGAGTCGGGGGCGATTATTTTTGTGGGGACGGTGTCGGATCCGACGGGGTGAGGGGGTCGGCTCCGACCGGTGTCACTTGGCATGCGGTACGGGAAACCGGGGCAGGCGTACGTGATGAGAGGGTGTGGGGCGGGTGACCGCCGAGCCGGGCCCGTCCGGCTCGTTCGC
>JBDHFN010000164.1:0-4204 GCA_039590375.1 Gemmatimonadota bacterium | reverse complement strand
GTGAAACCAACCGTGCGGATAGAAAAATTGTTCCCCCTGGCGGAGTACGGCCACTTCGACCGACGCCTCGGACTCTTCGAGGTATGCCAGGCAATCTGCCATCGGCACAGCACCAGCTACTTCGGTCAGCCCAGCGGGTACTACGCTGCCGCAGTCCGCAACGAGGCGGAGCGTGACGTCCTGCACCTGCACATCAAGAACACGGATCGCCTGGAGCTGGACCCGAAAGGCAAACGCCGGATGAACCGAGTCGTTCAGGACTCGGACAGCCACACCGAGGAGCCCGTGGCCCTACTACCGGACACCCAGACCCCCGGGCAGGAGTCCCTCCTCGGTCTGTTCCGTGAAGCGACAGAGGTCGCCCAGTCTCCGCATGAACGGGAGCTGTTGATGCTGATCGCCCGTGGTATGAACCCGTCCGAGGCGTGCGTAGAGCTTGACATGCCCCGAAGGCGCTGGGAGAACCTCCAGGACCGCCTGCGGCGACGGCTCAGCCCGTAGCCCAGCCTCCATCCCACCCAACAAAATTTCCTGACGGTGCCGGAAATCCGGTGCCTGCCTCCCCCTCTACAGGTAGGGCCGGAGAACTACCGGCCGGGAGGTGAGTCATGTGGGAGATCGGGCTGTTCGATTTCGGCCCAGCAGGTGAGGTGCGACTGCGGGGTCGATCCAGCGACCCACGCCTCGTGAACATGGTGCGGGATCAACTGCTGGCCCCAGAGTTGAAGCCCAGCGAGGCGAGCCAGCGGGATCATCCCCCTGGACGTCAGCGGACTGATGAAGCCTAGGAAATGAAAGCGCGCCGCCCTTGGACAGGAACACGGCGCGCTTTAGCGGGACATCAACTATGAAAGAATACCAGGACACCGGGCCGGCCACCACGATGCTGGCTGCCGCCCTCGAATTTCGACGGCAGGGTCTCATCCCGATTCCGCTGCGCGCCCGATCGAAAGTGCCGCCCTTCGATAAATGGCCCGACTACGAGCCCACGGACGCACATCTCCGTGCCGACTTCGACAACGGCCCCTGCAACATCGGCATTGTCCTCGGTGCCCGAAGCGGCAACCGGGTGGACGTCGATCTGGACGACCCCCGGGCAGTCGCGTTGGCACCCCGCTTCCTGCCGCCGACGGGGAGGAAGCACGGCCGCCCTGGAGCCAGAAGTTCGCACTTCCAGTATGTGGCCGACCCGCTACCGAAGACCCGGCGGTTCTCAGACCACTCGGGCAAGGACCCCGACGAGCGCAACAGGCTCGTGGAGCTGCTCTCAACTGGCAGCTACGTGATGATGCCCCCGTCCACCCACCCGACGGGCGAGCAGCTCTACCAGGAGTCGCACCAAGGCCCGACCCTGGTGGATGGCAGAGAGTTGGAACACCGAGTTCGGAGACTGGCGGCGGCCACGCTCCTGGCGCGGCACTGGCGGACTGGTCAGCGCCACGACACGGCCCTCGCGTTGGCGGGAGCCCTCCTGCGTAGTGGCCAGTCGGAGGACACGGTCCAGGAATTTGTCGGGGCCATCGCGGAAGCTGCTGGGGACGAGGAGGCCGTAGAGCGCCCCCGGGACGTGACGACCACGGCCGGCAGGCTCGAATCCGGCGAGCCCGCCACCGGGACCCCCACACTCGCCCAGCTGATGCCCCGAGAGGTCGTCGAGAAGGCCTTCTCGTGGCTCGGGATCGAGTGGAACACCACCACCCACAAGAGAGGGTCGCGCCCGCTCGTCAAAACCGCCTCCGACATCGAGCCCGAGGAGGTCCGGTACCTCTCGCGAGGGAGGCTGGCCTACGGGAAGGTGACCGTCGAAGATGGTGACCCCGACTGTGGGAAGAGCCTGATCACCCTCGACATCGCCTCCCGGATCTCGACCGGACGTCCGCTGTTCGACCTGCATGAACCCGTCGAACGCAGTGACGTGCTGTTCGTCTGCTGCGAGGACGGCCTGGGCGACACGATCCGGCCCAGGCTGGAGGCCCATGGTGCCGACCCCCGTCGCGTGCACTTCCTCCAGGAAGTTGAGCAGGCCGATGGAGAGCGACGCCTGCCGAAGATCCCCGAGGATCTTGAAACAATCCGAACTGTCGTCGAGCAGCACGGTGCCCAGCTTCTGGTCATAGACCCGATATCGGCATACCTCGGGGACGGGATCGACTCCCACAAAGACTCCAAGATGCGGCAGGCGCTCGCGCCCCTGGCGAAGCTTGCGGAGGATACTGGGGTTGCCGTCATTGTGGTCCGCCATCTTCGGAAGGCCGAGACCAGCAAGGCCATCTACGCGGGCCTGGGCAGTATTGCCCTCACCGCACTGGCTCGATTCGCCCTCGTCGTGGCACGGGACCCTGACAACCCAGAGGATCGGGTCCTGGCGTCGGCAAAATGCAACGTCACCCAGAAGCCACCCTCGCTGCGATTCCGTATCAAGACCGCCACCGGCACCAGCAAGTCGATCACCTGGGAGTGCGGCCAGATCGAATGGCTCGGGGAGTCCGAGATCACGGCTGATGAGCTTGTCCAGCAGACCCAAGGGCCAGCCCGTGCAAAGCAGCTCGAAGAGGCGAAGGACAGGCTCCGCCAGGAACTGGTTTCGGGCCCCGTCGCTTCGGCCGATTTGTTCGAGGCGGCGAAGGCCCAAGGATTCTCGAAGTCCACCGTCCGGCGCGCAAAGAGGGAACTCGGTGTGGTGGACAGGAAGAAGGCCACGCCCGAGGGGACCAGGACCTTCTGGATGCTCGACAAGGACCAGGACCAGTTCCTACGAGGTGGCGATGGGGTGCCGAACAAGGACGAGGGACCCGTGCTCAGGCTGCTGCCCTCAACGGTCTCTCCGCCCAACGAGGAGAACGATGAGTAAGGGCGGGGCCTGGGATCGAGGGGGTTGCCGTATGGGAGTAGAGACTCCACCTCGCTTGGCCTTGAACATCGCCGAAGCCGCCAAGGCCATCGGGGTGTCGGAACGACACCTACGAAGCATGTTGCCCCAAATTCCGCATGTGAATCTTGGTAGGCGCGTCGTCATCCCCGTGGGCCCGTTCCAGGAGTGGCTCCGGGCCCGGGCCGAGGCCGGGAAGGGCCAGGTGGATGCGACCGTGGACGAGATTATGGAGTCGATGCGCTCAACGAAATGACGAAGCCACGCGCACCGTTCGTGAGACAATGAGGCGCAGGTCGAGGACGAGGACGATGGCAGCCAAGGTGAAGTGGGATCGTGGAGCGTGGTGGGTCGTGACCCACTACGAAGGACGCCGAAAGAAGCGACGTGTGGGTCCCACGAAGGCCAAGAAGCAGGAGGCCGAGAAGATAGCCAAGAAGATCAACGCGAAGATTGCTCTCGGCACCTTCGGAGCCGACGAGCGAGAGGCAAAGACACAACCGTTCGACACCTATGCCCTCCGGTGGCTGCAACGGGAGGTCCTGATCCCCACGGAGCGCGGCATGGAGGGGGCTCTCTCACCTGCTACCGCCAAGCTCCATCAGCGCCACGTTCGGCGGTACCTCATCCCCTTCTTCGGCGCGCGAGACCTCACGGGGATCCGCGCCACACACGTGAAAGACCTCGTAGACCATTGCATACAGACCAAACGGCCTCCAAGCGCCCGGTCCATCGAGATGCTCGTGGCCACTCTCGGGCGCATCCTCACTCAGGCTGAGGCACACGAGGAGATTCAACGGAACCCGGTCGAGCTGTGGAAGCGCAGCCGAGGACGCCGTCGCCGCTCCGCCGGGTACCGGATCGACGCCGAGAACGTCCTAGACGGTGTTGAGCTGGATTGCTTCCTGACAGCCGCCCAGGAGCGGTTCCCGAGCTACTACCCAATGATCCTGTTCCTTTCCGACACCGGAGCCCGAATCGGTGAGGCTTCGGCCCTCCGGTGGAGCGACATGGATCTCCGAGGAGGCACGGCCACCATCCGTCGGAGCTTCTCAGGTGGCCTGTACCTGGCTCCCACGAAGACCGGACGAACCCGTACCGTGGAGCTTTCGAGCCGGCTTCAGCAAGCTCTGGGGCAGCTCCAGCCCGACATCTTCGGAGACGACACCCTCGTCTTCCCGAATGAGACGGGTGGTCTCCTCGATCCACACAACTTTCGGGAGCGAGTCTTCAGACGTATTGCGACACAGACTCTAGGAAAGGGCCGCCGGTTCACACCGCACGGGATGCGTCACACCTTCGCCAGCCTTCATATTGCCCGGGGAACAAACCTCA
>JBDHFN010000163.1:0-4205 GCA_039590375.1 Gemmatimonadota bacterium | reverse complement strand
GAATAGGACGTCGTCGTCCTCGTCGTTGGGTTGTGGGGTCCACGGGTTACTCATATTCGCCTGCCTTGGGCGATCACGATCGCCGGGGTCCCTCCGAAGTGGCCGGCACCCGTCGGGAGTGAGGGCACCTGCCCATCCACATTGCAAGTCTCGGGCCTAATTGGACCGCAGGTAGCCCGCCCGTGGAAGACAGTACCTCGAGCGGGTCTCATACCGCTAATGCATTGTCTTGTAATTGCTTACACTTAGATAGACGAACGGCGGGCTCCACCCGAAGCGGTCCCCATTGGGGGACAGCGGTGGTTCCTGGGCAGAGGAACGCGACCAGAGCCGCTTGTTCCCGGTCTCCGGGCAAGAGGCCCAACACACCGGCTCTAGCGCTCGGCGGTTCGGCTGCGTTCTGTGCCGCCAGGTTCGAGCTAAGCCCTTCCCAGGACAATACGCATCGGGTAAACTTGAAAAATCCGGGCCTTTCGCTCTTCGAAATGGTCTCGGTGTCCGGGACGTGGCGCAGTCCGGTAGCGCACTGCAATGGGGTTGCAGGGGTCGCGGGTTCAAATCCCGCCGTCCCGACTCGCGGAGCGGTCAATTCCTATTGATCGCTCCGTTTTTCCTGCGCGGAAACGGGAGGCCCGGGACGGAGGCGGTGGCGCTGGTCACCTATCCCGCCTGGCCTGACCGCTCGTCCGATAACGGGCTCCTGGCTCGTGCCCTTTAGGCCCGAGGCTCGATGGCCCTGCCTGCGGTGTGGCAGGATGCATCGGTCCCGTGGACGGAATTCGATCTGGTCCTGCTCAGGTCCACGTGGGACTACCACCTCCACCTCGACGTCTTCCTGCAATGGGTCAACGCCGTCGGCAGTACGACTCGGCTGTTGAATCCCCCATCTTGTGTCCGCTGGAATGCTCGAAAGACACACTTGGATGATCTACCCCGACGGTCTATGGGATGTGCTTACGAGGGTGTTTCATTCGATCAGTGGCTGGCGATTCCACGCTGGATTAGCTTTGCGTCATCTCGAATGGGACGGGAAGGAACCGATGAAAAGAACGAATTGGCGAGGCACGATCTTCGGCACGATGGCGTTGGCCCTCCTGGTCGCGCCGCCTCTCGCAGCCCAAGGCAACGCGCAACCGACCTGTGAGGGACCCGAGCACCGCCAATTCGATTTTTGGGTGGGTGATTGGGAGGTGATGGCTCAGGGTGGCAAGGGAGGCGTGGCCGGAACGAACCTCATCACTCAGACGCTCGGCGGGTGCGTGCTCCACGAGCATTGGAAAGGCTCGCAGGGCGGCACCGGTGAGAGCTTCAACTTCTATGACCGACAGACCGGGATGTGGCATCAACTCTGGGTGGACAGTCGGGGACGGCCGCTCCGGTTCGCGGGTCAATACGACGGCGGTAAGCTCGCGATGGAGGGTGAGTCACAGGCGCCGGACGGGAGTGTGATTCACCACAAGCTCACGTTCTTCAACAACGCCGAAGGAACCGTGCGCCAGCTCTGGGAGCAATCGCGCGATGGTGGTACCACGTGGAAGGTCGTGTTCGACGGCCTCTATCGAAGGCGGAGCTAGTCCGCCGGGGCGGTTAGATGCCGATGCATCTGCCGGAATTCAAGCTCGAACGGTATTTCGCCCAATACGAATTCACCACGGGACATCTCCTGTGCGCCTCTGATGTCCAGGGGTATCGGCTGCCCGAGCTGCTGGCACTCGCGGATGAGGAGAGCCGACGGCTCTGGGATGAGCTCATGCTCGGCTACACGGAATCGTCGGGACACCCGCTCCTGCGGCGAGCTATTGCCGGACTGTATGAGGGCGTGGAGGCCGAGGACATTTTGGTGTGCTCTGGAGCGGAAGAGGCCGTGTTTCTCACGCTCCAGACCCTGCTCGGTCCCACTGATCACGCTATCGTTACGTGGCCTGCCTATCAGTCTCTGCGGGATGTCGCTCGCGGGACGGGTGCCAAGGTCGATCTCCTTCCGTTGGATCCGGCAGAGGACTGGCTGCCCGATGTGGCAGCACTCGAAGATTTGGTGCGCCCGAACACCCGGCTGATCGTTGTCAATTTTCCACACAACCCGACCGGCATGCTGCCCGAACCGGCTCTCTTCCGGAAGATCATCCAGGTGGCCGAGGGCGCGGGTGCGTACCTGCTTTCCGACGAGGTGTATCGGTACCTGGAGCACGATCCGGCAGATCGGCTGCCGGCTGGGGCGGATGCAACCCGCCGGGGCATCAGTCTCGGCGTCATGTCCAAGGCCTTCGGGCTGGCGGGTCTCAGGATCGGTTGGGTGGCGTGCCGCGATCGCGAGGTCATCCAGCGAATATCTTCGCTCAAGGACTACACGACGATCTGCAACAGTGCGCCGAGTGAGGTCCTCGCACTCATTGCGCTGAGGGCGAGGGAGCATGTGCTCGATCGCAGTCTCGGGATCATCCGGGAGAATCTCCGGGCACTTGATCCCTTCTTTCATCGCTGGTCAGGCGCGCTGGAGTGGGTCAGGCCTGCTGCTGGTGCGGTTGGATTCCCGCGGTTTCTCGGCGCGACAGACGTCGCGCGATTGGCGTCCCGACTCCGGGAGGAAGCGGGACTCCTCATTCTCCCCGGTACCCTCTTCGATTTCGCCGGCGCCCATTTCAGGCTAGGATTCGGTCGGACAGATTTCTCGAACGGGCTCGATCGCCTGGACGCTGCACTCACCTCCATTCTGGGAGCGCCCTAACGCTATGGATCTGGCGCTGTGACCTCGCCACAATCAATCGGGCGCCGTTCGCGTATCCGCTGGATGTTCTGGCTGTCCGTGGTCGTGGCGGTGGCACTGTACTGGCGATACAACGGTCCCCGTCCCTATCCGGAACGGCTCCGTCTTCCAGCGGGGTTCACGGTCCGGCTCTTCGCCACTGGCGTGGAGAACGCCCGTTCACTCGCTCTCGGTGATAGTGGGACCGTGTTTGTCGGGAGCCTTCGTGCAGGCAACGTTTACGCACTTCCCGACACGAATCGCGATGGGGTCGCCGACGCAGTCCTGACTCTCGCGAGAGGGCTCGAGATGCCGACCGGCGTCGCCTTTCGTGATGGAGCACTCTATGTGGCTGAGGTGAGTCGGATTCTGCGGTTGGATTCCATTGAGTCGCGGCTCGATGATCCCCCTGTCCCCATCGTTACGTACGCTGAGTTTCCCCGCGACATCAACCACGGGTGGAAGTTCATCGCGTTTGGCCCCGATGGATATCTCTACGTACCCGTTGGAGCGCCGTGCAACGTCTGCCGGGTCATCGAAGACCGGTACGGCGCGATTTTCCGTATGCGTCCTGACGGTGTGGAGCGATCGGTCTTCGCCCGCGGCGTGCGAAATACGGTGGGATTCGATTGGCACCCGGAAACGGGTCATCTATGGTTTGGCGATAACGGTCGAGACATGATGGGCGATGACCTCCCGCCCGACGAGGTCAACGTTGCGACGGAAGCGGGCCAGCATTTTGGATTTCCCAAGTGCTTTGGAACCGACGTCGTCGATCCGGATTTCGGTATCGAGGGGGACTGCACCATCTCCACGCCTCCGATGCTAGACCTTCCCGCCCACGTGGCCCCGCTTGGGCTTCGATTTTATACGGGAACCAGCTTTCCCGAGCCCTATCGGAACGCGATCTTTCTCGCCGAGCACGGCAGCTGGAATCGCACCGAGCCAAAAGGATACCGGCTCACGGTGATCCGCGAGCGGGATGACAGTCTCGTGTCGTCCGAGGTATTCGCTGAGGGATGGCTGGGACGGCGCCGGGCCTGGGGCCGTCCTGTGGACGTGTTAGTAATGCCGGACGGCGCCGTGCTCGTATCCGACGACCTTGCGGACGTCATCTACCGGATCACCTACGAACCATGATGTGAAAAGGGCCCGGCACCATACAGGTGCTGGGCCCACTCCACTCCACCCCACCGGTTCTCGTCAGCCGCGTTTGCGAAGCGAGATGTTTCCGTTCACCGTCTCGAGGTCGAGGGTCCTCCCTCCGTCTCCAATCGTACCGGAGACGCGGCGCGGGCCGAAGCGCCCCTTCACCACGAGGGGAAAATCGGTACGAATGTCGCCGTTCACGGTGCCTGCTTTCACTTCCGCATTGATGCCGGATGGTAGCTCGAGGTCGATATTGCCGTTCACGGTGTGAAAATCAACCGTCCCGTTCCAATCGGCGCGTCCCATCGAGGCA
>JBDHFN010000162.1:0-4288 GCA_039590375.1 Gemmatimonadota bacterium | reverse complement strand
TTCACCGACGATCAGGGGGACCACACCGCAGACTGGGTGACCATCCGGCGAGTGCAGGAACGCAAACTGAAGGGTTTCGGTTTCCTTGCGCTCGGGACGGGTGATGCGACCTATCCAGGGCGTCATCACTTCCTTTGCCTTGTCCGCGCCCCACAGGATCGGGGCGCTTCGGATGATCCCGTTGTTGGGCATGTCGCGGAGCTTGAGGACGAACTCGGTGACGATTCCAAAGCTGGCCCCGTTCCCGCGCATGCCCCAGAAGAGCTCCGGGTCCTTGGCTTCGTCCACGCGAACGACGTCTCCGGTTGCCGTGACCATCTCGTAGCTGACGATGCTGTCGACGACGGCACCCAGCCAACGGCTCAGATGGCCCATGCCACCTCCAAGTGCGACACCGGCAAATCCGGTGTGCGAGACCGAGCCGGTGAGGCAAATGAGGTTGTGGAGGGCCGTCTCGTGATCGACGTCGCCTCCATCGGCACCCGCTTGGATAGCAACCAGCTTCTTCTCAGGGTCGACCCGGACCGCGGTCATCCTGGAGAGGTCGATCACGACGGCGTCGTTCGCCATTCCGTACGGCGAATGGCAGCCCTTTCCTCGCACGGTGATCGGAATGTTGTTCGACCGACAGTAGGTCACCGTCGTCGCGATGTCCCGCACACCCGAAGCGATGACGAAGCCCAGTGGATTCGAGCGCGTGTTTAGGTCGCGGTTCCATCCGCGAAAGCGCGCGGCGGTGAACGCTTCTTGGTCGTCGCGGGTGATCAACTCTCCGCGGAGGCTGGTCTTGAGGTTGGCGAGTGGACTGTCTGTCATGGTTAGTCCTCAGGAGACGAATTGAAGGGGCGCCATCTAGAACCCTCGATACCACTCAGCAATCCCCGCCCCAATCTCATGCGGGTGGTCTTCCTGCAGATAGTGAATCCTATCTCCCACATCCACCGTCTTCAAACTCGACATCGACGACGTATACATCTCCACCGCCGCGGCGATCTCTGCGTTGGGCATCGGGGCCCCTGGTGTGAAGAGTGAATTCCGGAAGGGGCTATACGCTAACCCCAGCGACGGGCGTTTCCTAACAACGCGTACCCGGCTCTCTCTTGAACGGCCCTACCACCGACTCGGTACTCCACCCGCCGTAGGGAGATTGACGGCGAGCGGCCTCGAACGCCTGACAAGCGAGGCCTGGACGAGGAGCGCTCAGCGCACTCCTCGTACAACGGCAGAGGCCCGTGGTGGAATGCCGGGTCGAGCCACATGAACCAGGCCGTGCCGACCAGACTGCTGAGCCAGATGGGACTCGTGAGCTTCCTGCAGGAGCAACGGAGACTCAAGCGCATCGCGAGAACCGTTGGATACGGAACCGTACGTCCGGTGGTGTGGGAGGGTGGCGGCCGGGACACCCCGGCCGCGCCCTACCCGATCAAGGGCATCCGCGCGTGCGCAGGCGGCGGGAGGCGCACCCGCCTGGATCGAGCGGAGCTCGAGACAGCCACGTGGGTTCGAGCCGAGCGGCCTGCCTGGTGTCGCAGAGCAACGCGCCCTGCGAAGAGAAAGCTCCCGGCGCCTCAAGACCGCCCGCTGACCAGGGGCATCGATTGAGACTGTCGACGTCGGTGGTCCGCAGGAGCCGCGTACATGCCAAGGTACGCTGGACCATGGGAGACTCTCCCACCGCGAACGCAGGCACTTCCCGACAGTACCCACTTACGAGATCTCTTAAGCTAGGCGTCGGAAGTACGTGGCCTGACCCGGAGATGGCAGCCGGGCGACACATGGGGCGAGAGGGATGTGTGGTGACTCTGACCGAGAACGACGGTCCGGAGATCGCCGGCAGGCGCTGAAGGGGATCTTCGATGGAACCGTTGAGCCGCAAAGGAGCCGAACGATGACCTCCATGTTCTCGAGACTTCGAGTGAATCGCGTATCATACCTCTTCGTGGGAATTGGCGTGTCGGCCATTCTGGCGTGCGCACCGCAGGACCAGGGCGCAACCGGGGGTGAGACGGCAGAGGCTACCCAGGCGGCACAGGCGGCCCCTGGCGAGAGCCTCGGCATCGCCTCGATCCCCAACCTGCGTGACCTGGGTGGCTACGCGACGAGTGAAGGCGCGACGGTCGCGAGCAGGCTCGCATACCGCTCCAATCAGCTCAGCGGGATCACCCCCGGCGACATGGAGAGACTTGCCGAGCTCGGCTTGGCCAATGCCTACGACCTTCGCACCGCCGCCGAGCGTGAAGCCCGCCCGGAAGAGCTGCCGCCCGAGGTCAACTACGTCGTGCTCGACGTGCTCGAGGACTCGCCGCAGGCGGGACCGGCACAGCTGGAGAGACTCATGCAGGATCCTCAGGAGGCGAACGAGGCCTTGGGCGGCGGCCAGGTGGAGGAGTTGTTCAAGGCGTCCTACCGCGAGTTCGTCTCCCTGCCGAGTGCGCAAGAGGGCTTCGGCGACCTGTTCCGCGCCCTCGGAGACGAGGCGCAGCTGCCCGCCGTCTTCCACTGCACGACCGGAAAGGACCGGACCGGGTGGGCGGCTGCGGCGTTTCTGACCCTGCTCGGAGTTCCCAGGGACGTCGTCATGGAGGACTACCTGCGCAGCAACGACAACATCATCCCCGCCTATCAGAGCGTCATCGACGCCTTCGTAGAGGCGGGCGGCGACGCGTCCATTCCGGTGGCCATCCTGGGCGTCAAGGAGGAGTATCTGGAATCCGCATTCGACGAGATGGAGACGCGGTACGGCACCATCGAGAGCTACTTCGCCGAGGGACTGGGCATCGATGCTGCCCAGCAGGAGGCCCTGCGGGCGCTGCACCTGGGGCGCTAGTGTGGTTCACCAGAAGTCTGGTAGCTACCGAGAGGGCCGATGCGCCCGAGGTGCCGGAGGCCGAGGAGTCACCACGCACATGGATCAGCGAGCTCGCCGGTCGGTCGGGCACACCGGGGTCGACAGGCAGCTCGGGAAGCCGAAAGGAGCCACACCATGGGAGGTCCCTCACGCCACTCCAGGGGGCGCGAACAGCGCATGATCCGGCCACGGACGGCGCTTGCCGCGGCCGTGGTGGCGGGAATCATGGTCCCGATCCCACTCGCCTGGAGTAAGCCCCCGCTCCCGACGCCGGTCTGGGATCATCCCGGGCACATGATCACCGCCGCAGTCGCGTTCGCTGAAATCGAGCGCGTGCGTCCCGAGCTGATCGAACAGATTGGTCTGCTCTTCCTGGCGCATCCGGACCCGGCTCCGTTCTGGGTGGCTAGCGGAGACGCAAAGGGCAAAGAGCGCGTGCGACGCATGTTCATCGAGGCGGCGCGTTGGCCGGACGACTCGAAATTCACGCTGAACGACCGACTCACCTGGCACACGGCCCGCTGGGCCATCGTCGCAGAGGACGCGCCGCCCGAGGCGCGGGCAGCCGCGGCGGCCCGCAACGGGAAGCCCGTTGGACAGGCGATCGAGGCCCTGACGCTGAACTTCGCCATGCTGCGGAATCACGAATCAACCCCCCAGGAGCGCGCCCGGGCTCTGAGCTGGGTGATGCACATCGTGGGTGACATGCACCAGCCCATGCATGTCAGCGACCTCTTCTCGGAGGCGTTTCCCGCTGGGAATGCCGCTGCCTCGCTCAGTTATGTGGGGGACCCCCTGGGAACGACCATTCCGCTGCACATTCTTTGGGACAGCAACTACCTTCGCACGCCGAATCTGGATGAGGTGTCCGCGCGCGCGCAGGAATTCGTCGCGCGACATCCACGCTCCTCGTTCCCCGAGCTGACGGCTCACGGCGATCCGCCCAATGCCTTCACGGAATGGGCGCGGGAAAGTCACCAGGTGGCGATCGACTGGGCGTACGACATCGAAACGGTCAGCGACCCGACCGAGGATCAGGACGCCGAGCGGCTGGTCGCGAACATGTTGAAGTTCATCCTCGAAGGCATCTCCCCGGTCGACGAGGCGCCGGCGGTACCAGACGAATACTGGGAGAGGCTGCAGCGCACGGCCACGCGGCGCATCACTCTGGCTGGCTACCGGATCGCGGATCTCGTGGTCGCGGCGGCCGACAATATCAACACGCAAAGAGCGTTCGTCGGGAGGTGACTTGAACAACCCAACCCAGCCACGGATCACCCTGGCCGGTTACCGGGTCGCGGATCTCGTCGTCTCGGCCGACGACGACATCGAGCCGCAAAGGAGCTTCACGCCGATGCCCTGATTCGAGAGGGAAGACACCGCAGACGACCACTCCCGCCGGGCCGTCATGCCAGCGCACTCACAGCGACAGTCTCAATG
>JBDHFN010000161.1:0-7103 GCA_039590375.1 Gemmatimonadota bacterium | reverse complement strand
GACAGGAAAGCGACGAGTCTTCCGTCCGGACTCACCGATGGAGAAACGTTCTGCCGCCCAGCCCCGGTGGACGGAGCCAGGAGCAGCGCCCCGGACTCCTCCGGAGCCTGCCGCCCGGCCATGAGGGGCAAGTACTCCGCCTCCACGGCCTCTCTCCAATCCACCGAGAGGCTGTCGGAGTTCGTGCCCAGCACCTGACCCAGAGCAGTTTCCCACCCGACCCGGAGCGCCCTCCGATAGATGTCCACAATTTGGTCGTCACCGTACCGGCCGCCGATATAGGCCCAAAGCGCCTGTCCGAAGCGGTACGGGAAGAAGCGGGTTTCCGTGGTCATCTGCCGGATCGTGGGCAGGTCCTCTCTGCGGATGGCGTCGCGAAGCCACATGGCCGTGAGCGCGTCCTCTCGCCCGACCGACAAATACTCCGCCATTCCCTCGATCAACCAGAGCGGAAGGAGAGACATACCGCGAATGCCGGCACCCGAGCGGCCCTCCGCGACGTTGTACTGGAACGCGTGCACCAGCTCATGGCCCAAGACGTGGTCGGTATCGGGATATGACCCGGTCAGTGGCATGATCACACGATTCTTGAGCGACTCGGTGACGCCTCCGGTGCCCTCGCTCAACTGCCGTGAGAGCGTATTCGTCTGCTGGAAGTCGGGGTGGTCCGCGTAAAGAATGATCGGTTTGGGCTGTTCGAACTCGTGCTGAAACAGGCGCGCGAGCCGCTCGTACCACCGCTCACCCATGCGCGCGGCATCTTCGACCGCGTCGGCCTCTTCCGGATAGAAGTGGATGTCGAAGTGAGGGGTCTTGAGAATCCTGAAGTCGAATGACTCGTACTGGACCTTGTTCCGTCCGAAGTATTGAGCGGACGCCGAGGTCGGGACGGCAACAACGGACAGCACCAAGAGTAGGGCGGCCAGGAGGCCGTGCCTCGACCCCTCGGGACGCGAATTCATACGAATATCAGAAATCATCAGGACTCCTCGGTTTCCGTTGCTTGCGCGTTCACGCAACGTATCGCCTGATCCGCTGGTGAACCAATCATCGTGCCTTTCTAATGCATCGTGCCTTTCAATGCCGATCCACGGAGTTACACCATACTTGCCCAACAGTCCCCCCCGGTCGTGGCGTCACTCCCAAAGGAACCCTTGGAGCCACCCTACCAGTTCCAGCCCAGCCCTTTACGGCGTTCGCTCGCAGGTGCAACATTCTTACCTGACGTGCAAGATCCCTGCCCGTAAATGGCGAGGGCGGCGTCGGCTTCATTGTTTGCACACGAGGGAGTAATGATATCCTTACGGATCGGGATATTGGCGACATGTCTGGGCGCGGTGGCCTGCATCGATATGGCTCCCCGTGGGATTACTCTAGGCGAGCTCGAAGCACTCGATCCGCCCCTTGGAGAGGGCAGTCTGTGGCCCAAACTGTCCACCCTCGGTGACAAGGTCGTTTTGAGCTGGCAAGAGCGTGATGCCGGGGATATCTGGTCTGTTAAATCGGCCATCCTCGACGAGGCCGGCTGGGCTCCGGCGCAGACCGTCGCGCGTTCCACGGCGGAGAGGGGATTTTTCGTCAACTGGGCAGACTTCGCTTCGGTCGATATTCTCAGGCCCGATCTGCTGATCGCTCATTGGCTTCTCCACGGCCCGACGGGCGGATACGACTATGGCGTGCGGGTGGCCCGGTCGACGGACGGGGGTCGAAGCTGGACCGAGCCCTGGACCCCCCATACGGACGACACCCGTACGGAGCATGGCTTCGTCTCCAAGTTCCCCTTGGCCGACGGGGGCATCGGCCTGGTTTGGTTGGACGGCCGAAACTCCGTCGACACGGACGGAGCCGAGGGTGTCCCGGGGGCGATGGCGTTGCGGTACCGGTCGCTTGACCAGGACGGAGTCCCCGGTGCGGAATTGCTCCTCGACGAGCGTGTCTGTGACTGTTGCCAAACCGACGCGGCGGTCCTGGACTCCGGGCCCGTCGTCGTCTACCGGGATCGCTCCGCGGATGAAGTGCGGGACATCTATGTCACCCGTCTGGTGGACGGGCGCTGGACGGAGGGCACACCGGTCCACCGAGACGGCTGGGTGATTCCGGCCTGCCCGGTGAATGGTCCGGCCGTGGCGGCTGGAGGGAACGACCTGGCGGTCACATGGTTTACTGGTGCGGGGGATGAACCCAAGGCCCAGGTGGCCTTTTCCCCGGATGGGGGTGTACACTTCGGGGAGCCGATCCGCGTCGACGACGGAAGGGCCCTTGGGCGGGTGGACGTGCTGTGGCTCGAGAATGGTTCCGCCCTGGTCATGTGGCTGGAGCGACGACCTCGTTCGGGAGAGATATTGGTACGCGAGGTGTGGCCAGATGGGAGGATCGGCGATATTGCGATGGTGACAACGACATCTGCAGGACGTGACAGCGGGTTCCCGCGAATGATCCAGGACGGTATGGGCCGGGTCGTTTTCGCGTGGACCGAGACGGGGAATTCCCGTCGCGTGAGAATGGCAAGGACAAGCGAGGCTGTACAATGACCCGAGCGTTTCGGACGACTTTGGCCCTGGTGGTGTGGGCTTCGGCATGCACCCCTGGAGGTCTGCGGCCGCCGCAGGTGGGGGATCCCGCACCCGAATTCCAGGCCGTGTCCCTCGAGGATGATCGCGTGGTTTCCCTGGCCGATTACGCGGGTCGGGCCATCCTCGTCAACCTATGGGCCACGTGGTGCGCCCCGTGCCGCACCGAGACACCGTATCTTCAGTCCGTCTATGAAGAGAATCGGGATCGGGGACTCATGGTCGTGGGCGTTTCTGTCGACTCCCCGGGCGCCCTCGACCAGGTGAAGGATTTTCTCGGAGAGATGGGGGTCGAATACGACATCCTTCTCGATCCGGATATGGTGAGCACCGATGTCTTCGCGGCCATCGGGTTGCCCGCCTCCTTCCTCATCGATGAAGAGGGGATCGTCCGCTTTACCCGACTGGGTCCGATTGCGGAAGGAGACCCTGCATTTCTCGAAGCCCTCGAACAGACCCTCAACTAGCGAGTCCCGGCCGCCTCCGAGGCATTCTGGCGCAGTCCGATGGCGCGCGCGTGCTCGTCGTCGGCGACCTCATGCTCGATCGGTACGTAGCGGGCCCCGTTACGAGGATCTCACCGGAATCTCCCGTACCCGTCGTTCAGGTGGAGAAAGAATGGGCGGGCGTGGGTGGCGCCGCCAATGTGGCGGCCAACGTCGTTGCCCTCGGTGCGCGCTGCGATCTCGTTGGGTGCGTGGGCACCGATGATGCGGGACGGGAGCTCCGAGAACGCCTCGGGGCGCTGGGGGTGGGCATCGAGGGTCTGGTGGAGACCGGGGACCGGCCAACGACCGTAAAGACCAGGGTCTTGGCGGGGCATCAACAGATCGTGCGTGTCGACCGCGAAGAAGCGGATGACGTGAATCCCGAGACTGTCGGAGTGCTCCGGGAAAAAACCCGCCGGGACCTCGTTGGTTGTGCGTCGGTCGTTCTCGAAGACTACGACAAGGGCGTCCTGGTTCCCGAGATCATCCGGGAAGTCCTCGACGGTGCGAGGGCGGAGGGAGTCTCCTCGGTCGTCGATCCCAAGCGTCGGCGATTCTTCGGATACCCCTCGGCAACGGTTTTCAAGCCGAATTCGAAGGAGTTGGAGGATGCGCTGGGGGAGCCGGTTCGTCCCGAGGACGACGCCTGGATGGAGGGGGCACGATCGCGGCTGGCCTGCGAGCATCTTCTGTTGACCCTGGGCGGACGGGGAATGTCATTGTGTTCCGCGGGGAAGGGCACCACGCTCTTTCCGGCGTCCGACCGACCCGTTTTCGACGTCTCGGGCGCGGGAGACACGGTCACCGCGGTGGTTGCGCTCGCCGTGGCCCTCGGTGCGTCGATGGCCGAGGCGGCCGTTCTCGCGAACCACGCGGCCGCCGTCCAGGTGTCCAAGGCCGGGGTGGCGATCGTGACGAGGGAGGAGCTTTACGAGCACACCTCCGACGCGATGTCCGCTCACGGTTAAAGACTATACTACGTTGAAGTTAAGGATCATTATCGCATGAATAACTTGAAGTTCATTCATACGCCTGAGGCCCCCGAGGCTCTCGGCCCGTACTCCCAGGCAGTGGTCGCGGGGGAGTGGGTCTTCGCCTCGGGCCAGATACCGATCGACCCCGCCACAGGGGAACTCATCGACGGTGGGATCGCCGACCAGACCGATCGCGTCATGAAGAACCTCGCCGCTGTGCTTCACGCGGCGGGGCTTAGAGATGAACGAAGTGTACGCGGAGCATTTTGGGGATCATCGCCCGGCCCGGGCGACGGTGCAGGCCGGAGCGTTGCCCAAGAGTGTTGGCGTCGAGATCGATGCCATCGCACGCTTTGGTGGCTGAAACGGGATGACCGAATTCCTCCAGAATCTCTGGATTCAACGCGTCGGGTTCGTGGTCGGCGGCCTTGTCGCGGGGGTTCTCCTGGAGCTCGTCGTCATCCGGCGGGTACACAAGCTCGCCGAGAAGAGCCGCTTCAAGTGGGACGACCTGCTCATCGGGTCAATCCGTGGCGTGGCGACCGTGTGGTTGGGTGCGGGTGGGGTGTACCTCGCGCTCAACGTCGACACGGTGGACCCGCTGCTGATGGACACGATCCAAAGCGTGCTCATGGTCCTCGTGCTCGGATCCGTCGTAATCGCCGGGATGCGGGCGGTGGGTGGGGGGGTCGAGATGCTGTCGGACCGCGCGGGCAGTGCGATCAAGTCGCCGACGCTGGTCGTCAACCTCGGTCGGATCGCCGTCGCCATCCTGGGGCTCTTCATCATCCTCCAGAACCTCGGGATCGACATCACGGCGCTGATCACAGCCCTGGGAATCGGGGGAATCGCGGTCGCCCTGGCCCTCCAGGACACGCTGGGCAACCTCTTCGCCGGCGTACAAATCATCCTGTCCAGACAGGTACGCCAGCGGGACTACATCCGGCTGTCTACAGGAGAAGAGGGTTGGGTGACCGACGTGAAGGCCCGGAACACGACGATCCAGACCTTTCCGGACGGCAACCTCGTCACCGTGCCCAACGCGGTGCTCGCGTCCTCCATCGTGAAGAACTTTTCGATGCCCAAGACTGCGCTGTGGGTGACTCTCGAGGTCGGCGTCAGCTACGACAGTGACCTCGATCACGTGGAGGCGGTCGCCCTGGAGGTGGCCAAGCAGGTGCTCGCCGAGGTGGATGGCGGCGTAGCGGGGAAGGAGCCCGTCGTCCGCTACCACACGTTTGCCGATTCGAGCGTCAACTTCGACGTGCGCATGATGGTGCGGGAGTTCGAAAGCCAGGGGCCCGTGCGCCACGAGTTCATCAAGCGCTTACATCGGCGGTTCGCCGACGAGGGCATCGAGATCCCGTTCCCGATCCGGACGGTGATAATGCCGGGCGGATCCGCACCCGCTTAGGCTGAAAGGAAAACACCATTCAGGACTTGCTGTCGAACATAGTCGCGAACGACTGGCTGCGGGCTGCGGGCGGGCTTTTTGCCCTCACGATCCTGGCGTGGACCGCCAACGCCGTGACCCGCCGTGTATTCCTGGGGCTGGTTCACCGTCTGGCCAGCAGGACCCGGTCCACGTGGGATGATCGCATCAGCGAGCGACGGGTCTTCCACCGGCTTGCCAACGTCGCCCCGGCGCTCGTGACATACGCGGGTATCGCATGGGCGCTGGGCGTCGCTCCCGACGCCCTGGCTGACGTCCCGGCCGCGGACCTTGAATCGACGAATCGGGAGACTCTCATGCTCGCGGTGGCGACGCTCGTGCGCCGCGTCTCGTTGGCATGGGTGGTGGTGGCGCTCACCTCGGCCGTCGGGGGCCTCCTGAACGCCCTGAACGACATCTACGCTGAGACCTACGCGGAGTCGGGCAACCGCCCCATCAAGGGCTACCTCCAAGTCATCAGCCTCTTCCTGTACGTGGCTGCGGGCATCGTGGTCGTCTCCCTCCTGGCCGATCGCTCGCCCGTGGTCTTCCTGTCGGGCCTCGGCGCGCTGACGGCCGTCCTGATGCTGGTCTTCCGCGACACGATCCTGTCACTCGTGGCCAGCGTTCAGATCATGTCCAACGACATGATCCGCATCGGGGATTGGGTCGAGATGCCACAAGCCAATGCCGACGGCGACGTCATCGACATCGCCCTACACACCGTGAAGATCCAGAACTGGGACAAGACCATCTCCGCGATCCCCACCCATAAGTTCATCTCTGAGTCGTTCAAGAACTGGCGGGGCATGAGCGAGTCGGGCGGCCGGCGCATGAAGCGCGCGATCCATCTGGACATGAACTCGATCCATTTCCTGTCGGACGAGGAGGTGGCCCGGCTCTCGCGTTTCGAGTTCCTGCACGACTACCTGCAGGCCAAGAGGAAGGATCTGGAGGTCGCCAACGCTCGGGAAGTGGCGGGGGACGATGTCATCGCCGACCGGCGGCGCCTCACGAACGTGGGCACGTTCCGTGCGTACGTGAAGCACTACCTGCGCGGTCATCCCAAGATCCACCAGGGGATGACGCTCCTCGTGCGGCAGCTCCAGCCTGGGGCCCAGGGCCTGCCTCTCGAGATCTACTGCTTCTCCAACGATACGAACTGGGCCAACTACGAGGCCCTGCACGCCGACATCTTCGACCACCTCATCGCGAGCCTCCCGGAGTTCGGGCTCAGGGCGTTCCAGGAGCCGTCGGGCAGCGACCTGAAGGGTCTAGGGGCTTCGGGCTGAGGGAACTGCAGCTAGACGGGGGCGGAGGAGGTCTGGTGGCCTCACTGGTCTTCAAAACCAGCTCGCCCGGCTAAACCCCGGGTTGGTGGGTTCGATTCCCACACGCTCCCGCCATATGTGAAGTTGCCTTGATGGCAACGACTTAGGGGCTCCGGCGGTTCGATGTGAACCAGGTCGGAGCCCCTTCTTGTTGCGGCAACTTCTTAGTAATTGTGCCGTATTTGTGCCGTAGCCGAATGAATTTCGGGTTAATTCTGGATCGGCAGTACCCGTCTTTCGACTTCTTCTTCTGTCTTGTTGTGGAGCTTGGCCAGCTTCTCAACACCCTCTTCCAGGACTTCGTGGTC
>JBDHFN010000160.1:0-4530 GCA_039590375.1 Gemmatimonadota bacterium | reverse complement strand
TCCGGATTCGACCTCGAGGGACACGCCGTCGACCGCACGCGCCACGCCGGCATCCGTCGTGAAGTAGGTGCGGAGATCGGTCACCTCGAGGAGCGGCATCAGCGGTGCCTCATCCGGTCGCGTCCGCTCACGTCAGACTCTCAGGCGGGGATCGAGCGCATCTCTCAGCCCATCGCCGACCAGGTTGAACGCGACCACAGTGAGCACGATCGCCAGACCCGGAAACGTGGATATCCACCAGGCGGTGAGGAGATGGTCGCGGCCGTCCGCCACCATTGACCCCCATGAGGGGGTGGGAGGCTGGAGACCGAGTCCGAGAAACGAGAGCCCGGCCTCCAACACGATGACGTTGCCGATGCCGAGCGTGGCAGCGACGATCACAGGACCCAGAACGTTCGGGATCACATGCCGGAGAATGATGCGCCGGCGACCGAACCCGAGAGCCTGGGCCGCCTCGATGAATTCCCGCTCCCGCAGGCTGAGGACGTCGCCACGGACGATTCGCGCCGTGCTGGGCCACGTGGTGAAGCCCAGGATGGCCATGATGAGGAAGATCGAGTTCGACTGGAAGAGCGCGAGGATGGCGATGAGAAGGACCAGACGTGGAAAAGCGAGCACCATGTCCACGAAACGCATCAGCACCGTATCGACCCAACCGCCCAAGTAGCCGGACACAGCCCCCAGCAGTGTGCCGATGGTGATGCTGATGCCCACGGCAACGAACCCGATCGACAGGGAGATCCGTGCGCCATACATGATGCGTGAGAAGACGTCTCGAGCCAGATGGTCTGTGCCGAGCGGAAAATCACCACCGGGCCGTACCAACCTGCTCGCTATCAACGAACCCTGCGTGGCCGGGTCGTGGGGAGCGATCAGAGGTGTCACCAGGGCTATCAGATAGATCGCCACGACGATCATCACGCCGACGACGGCGATCCGATTCTTCCTGAACGCCTGGGCGGCGAGGCTCCACTGACCCATTCCGTTGCGCTCCGACTCGACCGGGCGCGAAACATCGAACATGGACCATCCCCAGGTACCCAGGAGACCCGCCACGACGGTCAGCGACGCGACTTGATGATCCAGCGGTCCGCTCCAGCCAGCGGCGAATCGGGCCCACCGAGTGAGTAGTACGCCGAGGAGCCCGACCCATACCATCAGACTAACTCCGCCGACGCCCCACCTGCCCTTCAGCATCTGCGGCATGCCCGGGAGCACCACCGAAAGAGACAAGCCGCGGGGGTCAGTCATATCGAATCCGAGGATCCACAACCGCGTAGAGCAGATCGGAAACCAGGTTCCCGACCACGACCATGTTCGCGAAGACCAGGGTACCGCCCATAATCACGGGGAAATCCCGCTGGCCGATGGCATCTACCACGAGCTTGCCCATCCCCGGCCACGAAAAGACAAACTCGATGAAAACGGTGCCGCTGAACAGGAAAGGAAGGTAGAGGCCGAGAAGTGTGATGACCGGAATCAGGCCGTTCCGAAGGGCGTGCTTGAAAATCACGACGGGCTCCGACAATCCCTTGGCACGCGCCGTGCGAACGAAGTCCTGACGGATCACTTCCAGCATACTCCCTCGTGTGTAGCGAGCGATCCCCGCAGCCAGGACGAGCGCCAAAGACGTGGCTGGAAGCACCAAGTGCATGAGCCGGTCCTGCACCTTCTCCATCGGACCGAGGAATACGTAGTCGACACTCTGGATGTCCGAGGGCGGAAACTGGATCGGCCACTGCCACACACTGGCGAATAGGCTGAACAGAAGCACCATCATCAGCGCCAGCCAAAAGGAGGGCATCGAGTAGAAGAAGAGACCCACGATCGAGGCGACCGAATCCAGAAGGGAGTACTGCCGAACGGCCTGCACGATGCCGAGCAGGATCCCCATGACGAACGCCACGCCGATGGCGGTAAAGGACAGAATCAGCGTATTGGGAAGGATTTCCCCGATAATGGCCAAGACGGGACGATTGCGCGTGAAGGAGAACCCCAGATCACCTTGGGCGAGAGCCCCGAGCCACCGCACATAGCGGATGTGAATCGGCTGATCGAGACCCAAGTTGACACGGATCTGCTCGGCGGCCGCGTCCGACATGTTGGGATTCAGAAACCTCATGGCCGGGTCGCCGGGGGCGAGGTTCACCACGAAGAAGATGATCGTTGCGATGCCGAGAACGAGGGGGATGGCACCGAGGAGCCGCCGGACGACGAATGTCCTCATCGCCCGCCTTTGCTACCCACCGTGGATATGTCCTGAATCACCGCTCATCGTCGCTCGTCGGGAGAGAGCCACCAATCCTTGACGTTCACCCATTCCCCGCGATCGTCCATCTGCACATCGTTGAGGCCCTTGCTCACGCCATCGAGCCGGTCGGGAAAATAGAAGAAGGTGTACGGCTGCTCGTCCACGAGAAGTTCCTGGTATTCCGCCCAAAGCGGCTTGGCCTCGTCGCGGTCGACAACCAGAGGCAACTCCTCCAGTAAACGGTCCACATCTGGACGCATGGTGCCGGACCAGCCGTAGGCCCCAGAAAAACTACTGCTATGGAAGAGGTCGGTATCGTCCAACTTGTACTCGACCACCCAGCCGATAACCACGCCATCGAAGTCGCGATCGACCGGGTCGGTGATCTGGCTGAGTAGGGTGCCCCATTCGACCACGGTCGGTGCGACCTCGACGCCGATTTCGGCGAGTTGGGCCTGCATGATCTCCGCGATGTCCTGCCGCGTATCGTTCCCTTCATTGTACTTGATGGAGATGGAGAGTCTCTCACCGTCCGCGTTCTCACGGACCCCGTCTCCGTCACTATCCTCCCAACCTGCGGCCTCCAGCAGCGCCCGGGCAGCATCTTGATCGTACGACATCGCGTCCTTACCGACGGAGGGGTCGAACGCCCAATGAAACGGCGGTACACTGCCGTTCGCCACCGTGCCGTAGCCCTGCAGCAAGGCGTCCACGATCTCCTCCCGGTTCGTGCCCCTCGTCAGAGCTTGGCGCACTCTCTTGTCGGAGAGCTGCAGGCGGCGGGCGTTCCAACCGACGAGGATGTAGTCCCGAAACGGATAGGCCAGAAGGTCCACCGCATCCGAATCGAGAACGGCCTGTGCCTGGTCTGGCGTGGGACGGATGTAGACGGACAGTTGTCCCGTCAAAAGGTCCGTCAGAAGGGTCGTCGGCTCGTTGATGTTCCGGTAGATGTAGCGATCGACGTAAGGACGGCCTCCGAGGGCCTGGGGAAACGCCGGGTTTGCCTGAAACGTCCAACTCGCGTCCTGCCGATGCTGCACGAATATGAACGGCCCATTGCCCACCGGACACACCGTACCGTACGGATGTTGCCTCAACGTCGCGGACGGGACGTCCCCGAGCAGGTGTTCGGGCATGATGGCCGTCGCGCGCCAGGGATCGATGTAGTCCGCATGGGGCCGCATCCGAAACGTCACCGTAAAGGAGTCGACCACTTGCACACCGTCGGGCCCCTGGTCGTAGTGGGTCCAGTATGCGGTGTTGGGGAAACCCGTCTCGGGATCGATGGCACGCTCGAACGTATAGGCCACGTCGTACGCATCCGTCAGCTCACCGTCGTGCCAATAGACGTCGTCCCGAATGTGGAAGGTGATCTCGGTATTGTCGTCCGACACCTCCCACGACTCGGCCAGATAAGGTGTGGGGTTGGCATCCGCGTCGTACGCCACCAGGGTCATGAGGTTGACGAAGTTCTGGTGCTGGGAGGCGGTGTAGTCCTGAGAAACATGACCGTTCATCCCGTCGGGAATCTCACCGATCGAACCGACGACCGCCGCACCGCCATATTGCGCCGACGGAGGCATCTGTCCCTCGTACTGAGACATGAACTCCGCGACGCGAGCGGTGACCTCCTCACAAAACGGGATGCCCGACCCGGCCTCGGCCAAGGAGGCCTCCAGGCTCCAGGGTCGAGCCCCACTCTCGCCCCCTCCACATGCTCCCATCAACAAGACCGCCCCGACCCCCAGAATCGACGTCGTCACCCGAGCGTCCCTCATGTTCGTCTCCTCAATTAGTGCCAAGATGCCCGGAGCCTACCGCGCTCCGCGCCTCCGCTCATCGGACGGGATCCACCAATCCTTCAGGTTCACCCAATCACCACGCACGTCCATGACCACACCCTGGATGCGTTTGTTGACACCGTCCAATCGATCCAACTGATAAAGAAACGTGAACGGCTGCTCGTCCACCAGAAGATTCTGATACGCGGCCCACATCGGCTTGGCATCGTCACGGTCCAGCATCAACGGAAGCCGGTCCAGATAACGATCGATATCCGGGCGTCGCGTACCGGACCAGCCCGAGGGCCCATCTACTCGGTCGCTGTGAAACAGGCCGGTGTCGTCCAGCCTCACGTCCGTCACCCATCCCAGGACCGCGCCGTCGAAATCTCTGGATCGCGGATCCGACAACTGCTGGACCAATGTCGAGAGGTCCACCTCTGTTGGGACGGCCTCGATCCCGATATCCGCCAGTTGAGCCTGCATGATCTCGGC
>JBDHFN010000159.1:0-4689 GCA_039590375.1 Gemmatimonadota bacterium | reverse complement strand
GAAACGGCTGATCGTCCGTGGACGTCAGCGTGACGCGGCCCACGTCACCTTCCTCCGAATCAAGGACGAACGGCTCAAGCTTCACGTAGGCGAAGACCTCGCCTCGCACCGGCAGGGTCAGGGTCCACTGCTGGAGATCCGGGTCCTCGAAGATGAACGTGACGGTCTTGTTCATCGTCAGGCCGTCGCGGCCCTTGCCCTGGAGGTTGATGGACACGTCGGCTGACTCACCGGGTTCGAGCGTCTTGCCTCTCGGAACGTTCGCCGTCGTGCAGCCACACGAGGTGCGCGCATTGACGACCTTCATCGGGTCGGTGCCGGTGTTGACCAGCTTCACCGTGCCCTGGTTGGAGTCGCCGGTGGCGATGCGGCCGAGGTCGAGTTGGGTCGGATCGGGCTTGATTGCGAAGGTTGCGGGATCGGCCGGCTTCGCCTGCTGCCCCTGCCTCGCTGGCTGCGGCCGCTGCGTCGACTCCCCCGTAGCAGACGTGACCGACAGCGCGCCGGCGGTCTCGGTGAGGGTCGGCCCCGGGGACTTCGACTGAGCGGCACCCTGGGGCTCGAGGGTGACGGCCGGTTCCGTTGGCACCTGGGACTCCGGGGCAGCCACTTCCGGCGCCACTTCCGGCGCCACCTCCGGCGCCACCTCCGAAGTCGTTCCCAGGGAGACGTTTGCGGCTGTCGCCCCCTGCTGCGCAGCGGGCGTGGCCCCGCCTTCCTCGCTGTAGCAGCCGCTCAAGGAGGCCGCCAGAGACAGACCAAAGGCAACGACGAGCACATCTCGGGTCGATTTCATCATTTCCATTTCGCTCCCACCTCGTGAGGTCTTCCCACTCAATGAAACTAGGGTCCCGACGGAAGGTGAGAATCGGCACCCTGGTTCGTACGCTCCCGCGGCTTCACCGCAGAGACCGCCATTCTAAGCCATACACGGACATCCCGTGCGGTCAACTGACCAGGATTACGAACGTTGGGGCCTTGTATGTATTGCGGCAGGACCCGCCCGAAACGGGAAACTCTGACAAGAGGGGTCAACCTCCGGGCCGACGGCCCCACGATGCCGGGTCCACCCCCTCCCCGACACCGCCCCTCAGACCGGAGGCAAAGGCCACCAGGACCGGGGCCGCGACGGCTGTCCCACCCCCAAGTGAAGCCCTATGCTCGACCGGCCGAGTCCTACCGGGACCGGCCCGGATCGTTCTTGAGCCCATGAGCCTCGAATCCCTGCCCGATCATCTCCGGCGGCCTCACCTGCGACCGATCCAGCCCGTACCGGTCATCAAGGGAGGCAAAGCCCTGCTGGCCCTGCGCGACCCCACGATGATGAGCCGGCAGACGATGGTCGTGCACGCCGCCGTGCTGCCGGTCCTTCAGCGCTTTCGCGGCGATCGGTCCGTTCAGGAGATCTCCGCGCAACTCAACGGCAGCGTCGACCAGATCATCGAGCTCGCCAAGGGACTCGATCGCGTCGGCCTGCTGTGGGGACCGACATTCGAGCGACTCGAATCGGAGTTGCGCGAGAAGCTCCAGGCAGAAGGAGCCTTCCCGATCCGCGCGTCGCGGTCGATAGGCAAGACCGAGGACGATTGTCGAGGCACCATCGAGGGTTACTTCGAGCAAACCGAGGATCCGGAGCTGACCGGACAGGTCCTCGGCATCGTGGCGCCGCACCTGGATTACCAGCGAGGCTGGCCGAACTACGCCGCCGCCTATCGCTGTGTCCGCGAGACCGAGCCGCCCCAGCGCGTCGTGATCCTCGGCACGAACCACTTCGGCGTCGGCGAGGGGGTCGTGCTCTCGGAGTACGGGTTTATCTCACCAATGGGCCGCTGCCCCAGTGACGGCGTTGCGATCAGCAAACTGGTGGAACGTCTCGGCCGCGGGCTGATTGTCGATCAGTTGGACCACCTGCCGGAACATTCGGTGGAGCTTCATCTGCCTTGGCTTCAGTACCTGTTTGGCAACGTCCCGGTGGTAGCCGCCCTGATCCCGGACCCACTGGCGCCGCCGACCACCGACGATACCGAGGCGGTGACCACGCAGCAGTTCATCGACGCGCTGCCGGCGGTCCTGGACGAGCTTGGGGGCCGGACCCTCTTCGTGGCTTCGAGCGATCTCAGCCACGTCGGCCTGCAGTTCGGCGAGCCGCGACCCGTGGACGACCAACGCCGCCTCGATGTCGAACGCATCGATCGCGAGCTCCTGGCCAAGTACGCCACGGGCGACCCCGAGGAGTTCGTCTCGGCGGTGCGCTGGAACAAGAACCCGACGCGCTGGTGCAGCGTCGGCAACCTGGCCGCCACGCTTCAACTGCTGCAACCCGACACCGTGGAGCTGATCGACTACCGGCAGGCATGCGACGAGCGGGGCTTCGCCCTCGTGAGCAGCGCGGCGATCGCGATGATGGGATAGCCATAAGCCATAAGCCATAAGCCATAAGCCATAAGCGATTAGCGATTAGCGATTAGCGATTAGCGATTAGCGATTAGCGATTAGCGATTAGGAGCTTACACGCATCGCCTCTTATCCCCTCTCCCCCTTCAGAGGGGGAGAGGGTTAGGGTGAGGGGGCCCTTCATCTCTCAGCCCCGTGCCTTCGTCGCTTCGTCACCCTCCCTTGATCCCTTGATCCCTTGATGCCACGATGCCTTCCCCATGATCGCCGTCGTTCAGCGCGTCCAGCAGGCATCCGTGAACGTGGCCGCCGACGACTACCACGCCCGGGTCGGGCGCGGGCTGTGTGTGCTGCTCGGTGTCGAGCAGGGCGACGGTGAGCGGCAGGCCGATTGGATGGCGGGCAAGCTCGCTCGGCTGCGCATCTTCCCGGACGAGCAGAACAAGATGAACCGCTCCGTCCAGGAGATCAAGGGCGAGGTGCTGCTCATCAGCCAGTTCACGCTGGCGGGTGACTGCGCCAAGGGCAACCGCCCGAGCTTCGTCGGCGCGGCCGAGCCCGAGGTGGGCCGGCGCCTCTACGAGCACGTCTGCGAGCGCCTTCGCAGCGAGCACCAGCTGCCCGTCCAGACCGGCATCTTTGGCGCGATGATGCAGGTCAGCCTGGTGAACGACGGTCCGGTGACGGTGATCGTGAAGCGCGCACCTGGAGAACAAAGCGCATAGTCACGGAGTTCGACGTGACGACTGCGCGACTGAGGGACAAAGGGACGACGCCTTTTCTTCAGCCCCGTAGGGGCGACGGAAAGTAGCCCAGGGTGAGCGAAGCGAACCCTGGGACAGCGGCGTGCCGAAACGGCGAGCCCCCGAAGGGGGCGACGGAAGCCTCCGTGACGAAGGGGATCTGCAAACTGCGCAGCGCGAAGAAACCGGGCACGGAGCACTGGCAGACGAGCTGCCAGTGGCACCCAGAGTGCACGGAGCAGCCACGGTGAATCGGTTGTGTCGGACGCCTTCAGACAAGCTGCCAGTGGCACCCCCGCAATGCTGGCCACTCATCACCCGTCACTCATCACACACCGCTCATGGCTCATGGCTTATGGCTTATGGCTTATGAAAAAAGAGCCCGTCGCTGCATACGCAGCAAATGACGGGCTCCTCGTGGGGGGGCAAATTGAGTTGGCGGAGCGCTGCCCCGCCGCCATGATTTTATCCGCGAACCCCCTCGGGGCGGTTGCGGCAGGTCCAAGAAAAACCGCCGGGGGCCGAAATAGCTAATCGAGGCCAAGAGCGGCCTGGACCGCCTGCATGTCGGTCCACATCTTCTTCCGGGTGTCAAGCGTGTAATTGCGGAGCAAATAGGCAGGATGGAACGTCGGCAAGACCGCGATGGGCAACGCCCCGTCCCCGTAAACGGACCACTGGCCCCGCAATCGCGTAATGCCCTCGCTGGTCCGGAGCAGGAACTTGGCCGCCGGACCACCGAGCGCGACGATCACCTTGGGCCGGATGATCCGGATCTGCTCCGCCAGAAACGGCGAGCAGCCGTCCACCTCGGGCTGGAGTGGCGTGCGGTTGCCCAGCGGACGGCTCTTGAGAATGTTGGCGATGTAGACCTGCTCCCGCTCGAGGCCGATCGACTTGATCATCTCATCGAGCTTCTTGCCCGCCCGGCCCACGAACGGCCGGCCGGTGCGATCCTCTTCCTCCCCGGGCGCCTCACCGATGAACATCAGCCGTGCATCGGGATCGCCCTCGCCAAACACCGTTTGCGTGTGGTCCGTCACGGTCGTGCAATGCGGGCATTCCTTGTCGTGGCGGGCTCGAAGCGCCTCGAGCGCCGGCCCCTTCTTTGTTGCGGCGAGCTCGGGCGGCGCAGCTTCGGCGGATCCGGCGAACTCCAACTGGCCCTGCAACGGCCCGGAAGCCGACCGCATGTCCTCCACCGTCGGCGGCGGCGGGGGCGCCTGCGGATCGGCGGCCGCGCCTTGCCGCGCGGCCGGCGCCGCCGCAACCGGGCGCACGGGAATGAAATCGACGCCGAGCAGCCGGCTCGTCTCGAGATGCTGGCGAGCCACGCGCTGGAGACGATCCGGGGATGCGCTCACGCGCGCAGTGTATAGGAGCCATCAGCCATAAGCCATGGGCTGTCGGCTGTCGGCTGTCGGCTGTCGGCTGTCGGCTGTCGGCTGTCGGCTGTCGGCTGTCGGCACGATTCTATCGGTAGCAACGATCCCGACCTTCGCGTGTGCCACTGGCAGCTTGCCTGAGGGTGTCCGGGAATTCGTGGGCACCT
>JBDHFN010000158.1:0-4789 GCA_039590375.1 Gemmatimonadota bacterium | reverse complement strand
CAGCGCCCTACGCTCTACCACCGTCTGCATCGCATCGAGGCTCTGATAGCGCTCGTCGGAGGGACGGGTTGCCCACTGTGTGTGGGCGGCGAACAGATTCATAGTCTGCTCCTAAATGCTGCTGTTGCTCATCAGGGGTAGGGGCAGCGTACCCTAGTCCCAAGGGCCGGCGACGGCCGGCTACAGCACGCCTCGCTCTGCGAGGCTGACGTAGCGGCCGTCACCGAACACGACATGATCCAAGACGACGATGCCGAGCATGTCGCCGGCGTCCGCGAATCTCCTCGTGAGCGCGATATCTTCGGCGCTCGGCTCCGGATCGCCGCTGGGGTGGTTGTGGATCAGGACGATGCTCGCCGCGTTGGCGAGAATCGCTCTGCTGAACACGTCTCTCGGGTGGACGAGGCTCGCGTCGAGTGTCCCTTGGGACACGCGGCTGGCCGCGACGACCTGGTTCTTGACGTTGCAGCAGAGAACCCAGAACTCCTCTTGGGCGACGGAGTCGAGCATCTCTTTCATCATGCTGTAGACGCCGGCCGCGCCCGTGAACTTGATCGGGGGCGCGTAGATGCTGGCGTTCTCTTTCACGAGTTGAAGGCGGTGGACGATTCCTCGCCATCCGTCTCTCTTGAATCTGCCCCTGTTTTTCTTGCGGGGCATGTCTTTCCTTTCGCTTGCTGGTGTTGCTCATCAGGCACCAGGCACAGCATGACCTGGTGCAAGCCCCGCGCTAGACGCGGAGCTTCTCGACGTCGAACACCGACAAGTCGGCGGCGTCCTCGAGGTAGAAGGCTTTGCGGTAGGCCAGCAGGAACGCGGTGACGCGGTCCCGGTGGACGACGGTGATCTCCGGGCAGTCCTCGCACTCGCCGGCGGGGCTGCAGCTGAGCCGCAGCACCCAGTGGGCGAGGCGAACGTTGTCCGGGCACAGGTGAAAGCAAGTCACCTCGAATTCGCGCTTGATCAGGTCGATGATCGCGGCGAAGGGGATCTGGGATTGCTCCACGATCCTCCCTGCCTGGCTTTGCTCTTCAGGCCGGTTGGCCAGGCGATCCGGCATCCCCTTGCGGGGATTCACTAACTGAACCAGGGCTTGGTGACGAACAGCGCCGTCTCGGCGAGACGGGCGTAGTGCTGAAAGTCCTCCGCTTCGCGCAGGCTGGACTCGAGGGGTTGGAGAGTCTTGCGGTCGTAGACCACGTTGAGGCCGGTGCCGTCCCAGGCGCTGGCGACGTGCCGAAACTGGCCGTCCGCCCCGGCGAAGTTCCCAGAGCAGACCCCGTCGCCGCACTCGGCGGCGCCGTGGTCTCCCAGGAACGGGACCGGGTTCGGGTTGATGGCCAGCTCCTCGAGCACGCTCCAGGCGTGGCGAAGGCTGATGTCGTACCAGGTGGCCGACATCACGGGCATGGCTCCCTCGTAGACCTCAACTGGGTCTACGGTGTCGAGTTTGCTGCTTGGGAAGACGGTCGCCTCCCTGTTGATCAGCTGGTTGATCACGGCCTGGTGGGCCGTGACGTGGATGATGCAGTGCTGCATCGTCCTCCTCTCCCATGCTTTGCTCATCAGGCCGGTAGGCATGGGGGTCCGGCACCCAGTCGCTGCGTTTGCAGGGACCAGGTTCGCGCGCGCGTCAACGACGCTTGCGCTTGCGGCGACGCTTGGTTTGCGCCGCCGGCCGCTGAGTTGCCTCAGCGCTCCGGCGTTTGTGCCGGTCGTTACGCCACTTCTGGTACTCCGACTCGAACAGGTCACTATCGGAGATTTGCTCAGGCTTGAGCTTCGCCGATCGGTCGGGGTCGTAGGCCAGGTGTGGCTGTGGAATCTTCTTCCAGTGCTGGGTGTGAATGGCACCGAAGTTCGAGCGCGCCCGCGGTGGGGCCGGCACCTCGAAGCCGTGATCATTCGCGTAGTCGTACGTGAGCAGACCCGCGATCCGGCAGTTCTCGTGAAACCACGCGAAGATACGCTCGTTAGCTTGGTAGAGCTCGATGTACTTCTGTCCCGGTTGGGAATGGGTTTCGGAGTCCAGTGGAATCTCCGGGTCTTGCGGGTTGGCCGCGCAGATCACCGTTTCGTGCCGATAGCTGGCGAAGCAGCAGGCGCGGTCGGCGACGGAGTACCAACCCGTGAACGGGACGAAGTCCAGTTCATTCTCGCGTGCCCACGGATTGATGATCACGTGGTCGTCGTGGTCGCCCTGGAATCCCTTGGGCGGCTCGATGGCGGGGGCGATCTTCATCTCCCCCAGGTGGTGCAGGCAGGACGAGATTTCAGCCTCGTCCGACCAGTGTTCTCCCCAGCCCATGATCGCCACCGACGAGCGGGCGTCCTCGCCACCGTCGTGATGCTCGGGTGACCAGGAGGCGTTGCCGCGCTCGTCCCAGTACGGCTCTTCCCCGACGATCGCTTGCGCGATCCTCGTGAAGTCTCGTTTCAGGTACTGGAAGTGGAACGTAATCAAAGGTGGTTGGCTCATAGGCCAATTTCTCCCTTCTGCTGACGGGGTGCTCATCAGGCCCCGCCCGTCAGCGGGTTGTTGGGGCAGCGTCGGTTTTGGAGGCCGACACTTCGCAGGCACGGCTAAGCCGCACCAGCTGCGACGTCCGCAACGGGTACGTCGGTAAAGGGCAAGCAGTCGAAGTACCACCCGTGCTCCGATTCGAGATCCTTGATGGGTCCCTCGGCGATGCAGGCGGTGCACTTCATCGAGAACTCGCCAGGCTCGTACTCCACCAGGGAGTCCAAAACGATCGGTTCGTGGCATTGCGGGCAGAAGCCCACGACCGAGCCGATGGGAATGACGTAGTTGCCACCCTTGCAGTAGACGCCTTCCAGCGGGAACTCGTCCCGCATGTCGTAGAACTCGCCTCCGGGCAGGTTGGCCATGACCTTGATCTCGGCCTTGATGTCCCAGATGCGCTCGTTGACTTGGCGCACGACCCAGTGGGCTCGCGCGTTGGCGTCGTTCAAGAGCTCTTCTTCCGTCTCGTGCATCAGCTCGAAGCCTCGTTGATCCTTGGGGTCTCCCGTGTAGGTGAGGTAGGCCTGGGCGGCCGCGAGGCCGCGCGAGCGCACGAACGTGCGCCAGGGCTTTTCGAGTTTCTTGAAGTCGTGCAGCAGCTCCTCCACTTGCTGGCGGGCCTTGAAGTCCACCAGCTTGCCGTAGCCCATCAGGGCGTCGCCGAACGTCTCGTGGACGCCCGACAGCCCGTGGTACTTCCAGCGGGGCACGGTGCCGTACTGCTTTGCTCGCTCCCAGGCCTTGAAATCAAAGGCCATATGTCTCCCTTCTGTGCCGATGTTCATCAGGAGCCGGTCGGCACGAAAGATGTGTCCGGCTCGACCGCGCCAGGGAGCGCGGCCGGTTTCGCAATCTGTGAGCTGGGTTAGTGGCGGTAGCCCTTGCGCAGGTCGTGTTCCGCGTCCTGCTCCCAGTCATGCCAGGGCATGAGCAGCCCGACCGAACACTGCGTGAACGGATCGAAGCTGCTCTCGTCTTCTGACGCCGCTTCCAGGCGAATGACGCCGGTACGGCCGTGGGTGAAGACCCGCACCTTCCGGGTGCCCATCGCCTCGCACATGCGAATGAGATGGTCCGTGTCGAAGGTCACGATCCGCGAGGATTCTTCATTTGCCAAGGCCAGCATGTGTGCGATGCCCGGTGCTGTCGGGATCTTGCACTCAAACGGGTCCGGGTAAATGCCCTCCTCGAGGACGTACGATCGACTCGTCTTCCGGTTGGGGAGCGGGGACTCCTCCACGTGCGCCACCCATCGCTTCCCATCGGTCTCGATGGTCAGCTGCAGGTGGCTCTGGCCGCGCGCCAGTTCCTGAGGCAGCACCTCGAAGAGCTTCGTCGGCAGAATGAACGTGCACGGGCCCAGGTCGAAGTCGAGCTCGTTGAGCGAGTCCGGTTCTTCGAGTCCGCGGTCCGTCAGCTCACAGACGGGCGACACCATGATGCGCTGGTTCGACGCCGCGACAAATTGCCCCGAGTCCGCGTACAGCAGCACCCGGTTGAAATCCAGGTTGCCGTGATTCTGTTTGCCCACGCAGTGTGCGAGGGCGCGGTAGGACGGCAGGAGGTAGTACGGGCCGAAGAAGGTGGGGTCCACCTCTGGTTCGGGCTCCGGGCTCTTGGCGTCTTCCGCCTCGAGCTCCTCCGCCGTCCGTGGCGGTGGGGGCACCTTGCCGGCGTCGCGCGCGATGGCGTCGCGAAGTCGGGATGAAAGATCCGACAAGGGATCCTCCTCTCTGTTGGGTCATGCGGGTTCTTCAGGAACCCGACCGCATGACGGTGTCTCGGGTTCAACCACCCGTCGACCGACCATTCGGCCGACGGGCTTCGGGGCTCTACCTGCTCGCCCTAGAAGGGGGCGTTGCCTCGCCGCCCCGGTCGGGGCGGGGGTGGCTTTTGGGGATTGCCGTTTGGTTTCGGCGCCTGGCCCTTTTGCCCTTGCCCCTTTTGGCTATCGGGCCGCTTCCCAACCCGCTCAGGGTGAACGACCGTTGGGCCGTTCCCCTGCTGTTGCGGGAATGGGTGCGGACCGTGCAGCCACTGAGGCGGGTCGGGTCCAGGTTTCCGATCCCCGTGAATCCACGGGTCCGGTCCCCAAAGAATGCCCTTCCGATAGAGAACGTCGAGTGCGACGGCCCCCAACAGAATGGCGAGCAGGAAGAGCAGAATCGCATCATAGGACACGGTTCCTCCTCTCACTCTATATACGCGCCAGGCGCGCGCGGTCAGTGAGCTGGAGGGCTCTGGATTGCCGCCCGTTGGGCCGTC
>JBDHFN010000157.1:0-5415 GCA_039590375.1 Gemmatimonadota bacterium | reverse complement strand
CGTTATTGTTGTCCAGAGGCACACGATACGCACACAAACACCAGAACGCCGACCCGATACAACATCGGCCGACGCTCTAACTGGTTACGATTTGTCGCTTTACGCAATGAGCCGAGTGGGGCTCGAACCCACGACCTACGGATTAAAAGCACTCTCGTTCTGGGGCCTAAATGTGGGAAGTTCCGCGACGGTGTGCATGTTCGTGGGGCAACCTCCCACACGAGCCGCATGGCGATAGGGCAACTTCCGGAATCCATTCTGACCCAGGTTCTGACCCAGGGAGTGGAGCTACCTGGACATGCTGGGTACCGACGCGGGATCGTCTTCGCGTCTGTCCATCAGATCAAAGAGCGAATCTGATCCCGCCCCGGCGCTCACAGCTCGGTAGGTCGCCCGTGGCGAGACAGGATTGGAGCGAATCGTGTCCGTCCCCGTCTCCGCGCTCGCTCGCCTGTTGACGGTAGACGGCTCACTCAGCCACCTGCGCCGTGCGCCCTCGACATCCGTAGCGAACGAATCGGCCATCAACGGCTCGTGCTGCAGCCTGCGTTACCGCGGCGGGCAGTTCACCGGTTCACGACAGTCGTTGACTGGAGCTCGGGGTCGGCCACTGGGATTCAGTTGCTCGTGAATACTTCCACGACGGTGCCGCGGTAAATCCCGTCAGAGATCTCCGGCGGCCGGTCGGACCCACCGATCACGTAGAGCTCTCCGCCTAAAGCCACCGCTCGTGCGTTCCTCCTGGGTGTCAGGATATCGGGCGCCTCGATCCATCCACCGACTTCTGCATCGAATGCCACGTGCGTCGAGCGTGCGGGATCGTCATCCAGCACCGAGCCACCGATGACATGGACACGCCCTTTGAGGGCCGCGACGCTCATCCCCCACCGACCGAAGGGCAGGTCCGCGACCGTGGCCCACGAACGAGATGGCAGGTTCAACACTGGCACGGTTGGGGACGGAGTCGGGATGACGCTACCTGTCGAGGCCATTGGGAAGCCTCCGACCACGAAGAGCTGATCGCCCACGACCGCAGCAGCTGCAGACCGCCGACGCACCGCGGCGGGTCCGGCAACGCTGGTCCACGTGCTGCGTGGCACGTCATAAATCAAGACGGATTCTTCGGCAGAGGGCGCGCCGTCAGAGTCGGTGGCTCCGCCGACCACATAGATGGCTCCGTCACCAGCGCCCATGGCCGCTTCATCTCTTGGCTGAGGCAAAGAGGGCCGGGCCTCCCAGGAGTCCGTGTCCGGGTTATAGCGTCCCACCGCTTCGAGACGACCGCCAACGACGAACAGGGTATCACTGACTACGAATAGTCCCGCCTCGATCGAGAGCCACGGGAGGTCGTTCAGGATCTCCCACCTGTCCTCAGTGGGGTCGTACCGCATCACTGCCTGACGAAAGATGTCGTTTGGCTCCTCCTGTAGGCCCCCCACCACGTAGATAGCTCCTCGGTAGGCCGCGGCGGCGAAGGCACGCGATGGAAGTGGGAGATCGGCGACGCGATGCCACGTGCCGCTGAGTGAGGGAGCGTCGGAAACTGGAGGCGGAGTATCGCCGCCAGGAGCGCTGGGACTGTCATCGCCGGAACAACCCCATGCGAAGACCAACATGACCAAGAGTTGCGTTCGACCAGCGGGCCTGAGACGCATACACATAGTTTGTCCTTCAACTGGAGGGGATGTTTCGCCCAGAAGCTCCGCGCAGCCGACTCCGATGTCGCGGGTTCGTTGGCTCCAGATTCACTGCGCCCCTGGAGCCGCTGCACCGCCCAACGTGGAACGGACCCGACGCCCTGGATTTGCTCTATCGGGCGAACGCCCACGTCCCAGCCGTCGCTCTCAACGTTCTGGCTCGCTCCGATGAACAGGGCTACCCTGGACTCAGACACGTGGAAACTTGCCCTCCAAGGCCATGCCCGAGTCACTCACCGAGCTACATGATCTCCTTCGCGCCCAAGATGGGGACGGGACCGAGCGAGCCTGGTCTGTGTTTCTGGACCGGTACAGCGGGCTTCTGCTTCATGCGGTCAAGCAGCCCAGGGTGCCCTACGACCGCATCATGGACCGTTACGTGTTCGTCCTGGAGCGCCTTCAGGGAGAACGACTTCAAGCGGCTCCGGGGATATCGACCACGACTAGGAGCGCGTTTCACCACATGGCTGGTGGTAGTGGCTCAACGGCTAGCGGCGGACCACCACCGGAAGGTGTATGGCAGGCCCAAGCCCGGCACTGACCTTGAAGCGACCGAGATACGGCGTCGCCTGGTGGACCTGGTGGACGAAGCCGTCGACCTCAAGTCCATTGAGGGATCCATAGGACCCACTCCGGCAGACGCTGTAGTTCACCATGAGCGAAGGGCCATAGTTGCGTCGGTCCTCGACCAGCTTGAGCCCAGGGACCGCATGATGCTGGCGCTCCGGTTCGAAGATGACGCCTCGGCGCGCCGAATCGCAGAGGCGATGGGCTTCAAGTCTCCATTCCACGTGTACAGGAGGCTGAAGAAAGTGCTATCCGCGCTGCGGAAGGAGTTGGTGGAACGTGGCATCCATGGCGTTGATTGAGACTGCGGACTCCGTCGCCAGGATGCGGCAACAACGGGCGTTGGGATCCGTTGGACCTTTGATGAGAGCGAGAAATGGTCGGGCAGATCCGACCGGCCCGGGAACGGAAGTATGACCATCAACAGCACAGAGCACCTGCCCGATGAAATCCTCGCCGCGTACCTCGATGGTGCGCTTTCCAGCAGCGAACAGGGTGCCGCCGAAACTCACTTCGCCGACTGCAGGGCGTGTCGAGGGCGGCTGCTGAGGGCGTCTGAGGCGGTCACGAACCGGAACCCCCGGAGCCGACGCTTGCCCCTGGCCTCGGGTGTGGCCGTTGCCGCCGCGGCCGTGGCGGTGGTCTTCTTCAACGTTCCTGACCCAGCGCCAGAACCGCCCACCCTCCGCAATGGTCAAGTCGATGCCGCCGTCATCGCCGTCGTCCAACCGCCCTTGGGTGCGGAAGTGGTCTCGCCGGTCAGGTTCGTCTGGCACTCCTTCAGACCCGACCTTCGATACCGCTTCACCATCACGACTACAGAGGGCATCGAAGTGTGGACCACTGACACAACCGACACCGTGTTGGTGCAGCCCCAGAACGTGGAGCTCATGGACGGCGACACGTACCTGTGGTACGTGGATGCGCTTCTAGCCGACGGCTCGTCCATCTCGACAGGCGTGTCCGACTTGACACTCCGGCGCTGACCAGCTGTGCGCCGTCGGATCGCGGTCACGGGATTGCTGGTCACTCTGGCGGCAGGGTGCCAGGAGCGGCACAACCCCGCCGGGGCGCCCTCCGAGCAACGTGGTAGAACGACCGCCCCACCGGTGACCGATGGGCCCACTTCCGAGGAGATACATCTCGCTACCGAGCGTGCCATTGACCTGTATCGGCGAGGAGAACACGACTCTGCGCAGCATGCCACCGAGGCGCTGGCGGCCCGGGCTATTACCACCGGGGACTCGGCGGGCCTGAGTCGGCTGCTTACACTACAGGGCCAGATCGCGTATCGCCGCGGGAATCTCAAGCAGGCCCGTCACCTCGGTGAAGAAGCCCTGGCGCTGAAGATTCGGATCGGACTTGAGTCCGAGCTGGCCGTCTCGTACAACGCACTCGGCCTGATCGCGTGGCTCCAGTACCGTTTGGACGCAGCACTGCACTTCTACCAGCGTGCGGACGAGACCGCGACCCGGGGACGGTTGGCACGCTCACGGATCACCGGAGCCATCAACCGCGGGCTCGTGTACGCGGACCTGGGCCGTTTCCCAGACGCGATCGAGGCGTTCTCGACAGGCCTGGAGCTTGCCCGGACCGGGGGTGAAGGCCGGCTCGAGGCCAACGCGGCAACGAACCTGGGCATGGTTCGCCTTTGGGCTGGCGAGCCCCTCGCTGCTATCCCACACCTGGAGCATGGACTCCGCCATGCCCAAGAGACCGAGGCCCTCTTTGACCAAGCACTGGCACTAGACCCCACGTATGGGGCGGCCCTCCGAGATCGAGCTGACACGTTCTTGTCCAGAGACGGCGATGTTGGAGAGTGGGTCAGAGTCGATCAGCGTCGGAGCCACATCGGTCCCTACTATCGAAGAGACTGGCCTGCACTGATCGCCGATGTTGAGGCTTGGCAGGAGGCGGTGAGATTGACCGACAGGTATGCCGATCCCGGTGGCTTCTACATCGGCCTCGCGCAGCAGAACATGAGCGACGGGACCTCGGCGGCCGAAGCATTGCGCGTCGCCGTTGATAGTCTGGAAGCTCGTCTCTCGCACGACCCCGGGGACTTCCGTTACGCACAGGCTCTCGGTGTCGTCTACGCCGCATTGGGGCAGCGCAACGATGCCTTGCAGGCTGGGCGTCAGGGTCTGGAACTGATGCCTCCCGAGCGGGACGCCCTCTATGGACCGTGGGCCTACACGCGGTTGGCACAGATCCATGCCCTGCTGGGGCAAGCTGATTCGGCTGTAGCTTACCTCGAAGAGGGACTGTCCAAGCCAGGCCCCCTCGGGGGTTGGGACATAAGGGCCGACCCGATCTACGACGGCATCCGCGACCACCCCCGCTTCCAGGCACTCCTCGAGAAGCACGGCACGCAGAACTGACCGATGTCCCTACTCACCCGCCTCAAGGAGCGAAAGCTCGTTCAGTGGGGGCGCTGGCGTACATGGCGGGGGCGCTGGCGTACATGGCGGGGGCGTGGGCTGTACCCCAGGTCGTTGACGCACTGGGCGAACGGTGGGGACTCACGCCCGCATCTGGCCGCGCGCTCGATACAACGACGAACTCATTGCCGCCTTCGTCTTCTCGTTCTCCTATGGACAATCAGGCGGGACGGGCCTACCTAGGGAAGGTACGTGTTGGGTTGACGGCCGCGTAAAGAGCCCGTGGTGCGGTGTAGATCCCCAAGCTGGAGCGAGGGATCTCGGTGGTGACGCCACTCGGATGGTTACGGGCGTCTCCGAGGCGTGTGCGGCGCGGCAGGGGCTGGATGGCCCTGGGCGTTGGGGGTTCGTTGGGCGCGGGGGCCGTCATCTCCTTGCTCTCTCCCACCCCACTAGCCGCCCAGACCGGTAAGATCACCGGCATCGTCACGGACATCGCCACCGGCGCACCGCTCCCTGGCGCCCAGGTCTTCCTCGACGGGACCGGACGCGGCTCTCTGACGCAGGAGAACGGCCGCTACTTCATCATCAACGTGCCGGCGGGCACATATACGGTCGTGGCCGAGATCATCGGTTACGCCACGGAGCGCCGGGACAACGTGACGGTGCAGATCGACGTCACGACCCAGCAGGACTTCGCGCTCGAGGTGGAAGCCCTGACGCTGGGCGGCATCGTCGTATCCACCGAACGCGTGCCCCTGGTCCCCGAG
>JBDHFN010000156.1:0-4857 GCA_039590375.1 Gemmatimonadota bacterium | reverse complement strand
CAGATAGGGCGTCCTCTGACCGGCGGGAGGTGATAGCGCGGTCGAGAGATTCAGCTTTCTCTCCGTGACCTGTTCGGGGTAGCGCTGGATGGTCACCCGCATGTCCATGCCGCCGAAGCTCCAGGTTCGCTCGGGCACCAGCTCGTCGAGGTCAGCCTGGCAGTGGCCGGCCGGTGAGTCGAATGCGATGCGACCCCGTTCGGTCTGGTCCAGCCACAGGTCGATGCCATCGGCGTCGCCGGTGGTTTGCGAGCGAAACCGGACCTCCCGGTCCGTCTGCTCGGTGATGCCGTCGGCTGCGGAGTCGAAGGCGAAGGCCCGGGCGCCCATGATCTGCGTTCCCTCTGCGCGAATGACACCGCTCCAGGTGACGCGGCGGCCGCGGCCGCGGATGCGGGCTCCCTCCCAGCGCACCCGGATTCGACGTGATGATGCCACGTCGTCGAACGGCGGCGGGCGGACCACCGCCACCGGCTCCCGCCCCCGCAGGAGAATGAGTGACTCGACGGGAGTGACCGCCTTGACCAGGGCGGTCGCCGTGACCTCTCCGTCGACCTCGAGGATGCTACCCATCGGCTGGCCGTGGATCTCGAACGCGAGATCGATACGCGGGCCCGTGGTGCCGTAGCAGCGGCGCTCGCGAAGGGCATCGAACACGGCGTCGCGCGTCAGCTCCGGTGCCAACACACAAGTGAGCCCGCCGGCGATGCCGAACTCTCCAGCACCCGGGCCCTCGGCCCCGGGTCGGCCTTTGTGGCCGTCGCTATTGCACACTACGCCCACGATCTGTCCGGCTTCCAGGGCATCCCAAAGCAGCCACTCGAAGACACCCCAACACGACGCGACCTCGACCAACGCGCAGAGATCACCATCGTGGTATTGCCTCACGTCCGCGTAGCGTCCTCCGACGTGCGCGGCCACGATCACGTTGTCGGCGCCAACGTGCCGGTGCAGGCGATCGAAGAGTGCGCTGGCGGGGTGGGCTGGTGACCTGTCGTCCTCCGGCACCGCCGGAACCTGCCAATGGCTGGAGCGGAAAATCGGCTCGCCCCCGGATCGGTAGATCACATTGCGATCGCCACCAGCGGAGGTATTACCAGACCATTCGTACCCTGGGAAGACGACGAATCGGCCGTCTTCGTGGAACTGGTGGACCGTCTCCTGCAGCCTCCGCCAGTTCTCGTCGTTGACCTGAAAGTCGTTGCCCTGGTGGCTGATGAAATCGAGCCGGGCCACCTCACGGCCGAATCTGAAGTACTCCTCATCATTGCCGGTGCCGATGGTCGTCTCCGTCTGCGCGTGCAAGTCGCCCCAGAATCGCCCAAATACTGGCGGCGTGGCCTGACACGTGACGCAATTGCTCCGGCCCTCGAGTCCCCTGGCAGACGCGAGCAGGGAACCGGTGCCCGGTGCCATGAACGTCAGGCGCTGGCCCTCGATCGTGACGTCACCATCGCCCTCCCAGGCGAGATGAAGATCGTCCGTCCAGGGCGTCGGATTACGCCACTGGTCCTGCCATTTCACGAACACCTCGCCCGGCTCACCAACCGTTGCCTGTGTGGGCACGATGGCGACAAACTCGACCGTCTCTCCCGCCACGACCGGAAACACCGGGGAGCTGGGAAGTCGCTCGACCACGCACGCGTTGGTCGGGTCCACGAGGATTCGGAACTCGTGGCGCGATTCGAGGAACGTCTGGGCTCGAATACCGGGCGACCCATGCGACCGATCGCCCAGCACGATCGTCACGAGATCGCCCGGCGCGAGCGTCCCGTCGTAGACATCGAGTGTGAGACACTTCATCCACGGGCGAATGTGTCCCTTCCACTCGAAGCGCGGCTCCAGCTTTGCCTGCCCAGTCGTGCGGACCGTTGTGTAGCCCGGCTCCGCGGGTCGATCGAACTGCGGCTTCTGCCAGTCACTGGCATATCGCTGGGCGAACTTGATGGTCCCGCCCTCGTCGATGCCGAGGCTCCCGACTGTGAGCGCAATCGTCCAGGTGTCGAAGCATCCGGCGACGACGGGCCCGGACGGATCGAGCAGCACTGTGCCCAGCCTCTGTTCCAGCTCTCGAGCGTTCATTGCAGATCAGAGCTCGTAGCTCCCCTCATGGGCTACCTCGAGGAAGGCCGCGAGAAGCGCGATGGCGGCCTGGATGTCCTTCTTGTGTGCCATCTCCACGACCGAGTGCACGTAGCGGGTCGGAATCGAAAGAGTCATCGCGGCGACGGCGCCGCCGGCGCGCTGCACACCTCCCGCGTCGGTGCCACCCCGCGGCAGGATCTCCATCTGGTGCTTGATGCGCTTCTTCCTGGCGATCTGCTGAAACTTCTTGACCAGCTTGGGACTCGCGATGAACGAGCTGTCCATGATCTTGATGGCCACGCCCTCGCCGAGGCTGGAGATCTTCTTCTCGTTCGATACGCCCGGGACGTCGCAGGCGATGGTCACGTCCAGCGCAACCACGATGTCCGGCGCCACGCCGAACGCACTCGCGGTCGCCCCGCGCAGGCCCACCTCCTCCTGGACGCTGCCCACCGCATAGATGTCGGCCTGGTGGCTCCGCAGCTTGCGCAGGGCTTCGAGCATTACGTAGATACCCACGCGGTCGTCGAGGGCCTTGACGGTCACGCAATCGCCGAGATCGAGGAAGCTCTGCTCCAGCGTGACCATGTCACCGATGCTGATGTTGCTGGTGACGGTCTTCCCAGGGAGCCCCAGGTCCACGTGCAGGTCCTCGAGTTTGGGAAGCTTCGCGATTTCCTCAGGGGTCATGATGTGAATGGGCTTCGAGCCGATCACGCCAGGGAGCTTCTTCTTCCCGTGCACCATGACGCGCTGGGCGATGAGCGTCTTGGGATCGAATCCACCGATTGGATGGATGCGCAGGAAGCCGGTCTTGTCTTCGACATGGCTGACCATGAAGCCGATCTCGTCCATGTGAGCGACGACCATTACCTTCCGCCCCGTTGCCCTCTTGCCCTTCGGAATCTTTCCGCTCCGGAATCCGATCACGTTGCCGAGCGCGTCGGTCTTCACGCTGTCGCATACCTTCGATAGCTCTGACTTGGTAAGGGCGCGGATGGCGTCTTCGTGGCCGGGTACGCCCGGGGTCTCGGCGAGGTTCTTGAGGAGTTCCATGACTGGTCCCTTCCGGTGGTTTCTGTATGTCCCTTCCCGGGAACCCCGTGGAATCCGGTCCGAGCCCCGAGTGAAGCCGATGGCGCGCTCCCTTGCCACCTCTCCAAAACGGCGGGGAGGCAGGACGTTGGCCCGCTTGCGGATGGGACCACGTGTTTGACAATGGCCTGGCAAAGAAGGCGCTGAGCTGGAGACCCCGAAAGACCGATATCGAGTCGGCCATCGATGCCCATGATTGGTATGCCGCGAGCGGTCTTAGCGGACAGTAGTTGACGCTGTTTGGGTTTTCCGGACCTCGTGGTAGGCTCGGGTGAGCCACCAGAAGGGATGACGACATGGACTGGAAGCCTCAGGTTCTCGCCGAAGCGCTCGAGTTTCCGGAAGGCCCCATCTCCATGGATGACGGCGCTCTTGTGTTCACGCAGATCCGGGGCGCCCGACTCAGCCGCTATGCCGATGGACGCGTCGAGACGATCGCCCACACGGGCGGCGGCGCCAACGGCGCCACCCTCGGTCCCGACGCTGCCTATTACGTCGCCAACAATGGGGGACTGAGTAGCTCGCCTGCGGGGATGTGGCTGTCGGACGAGGCGATCCCCGGCCGCATCCAGCGCGTCACCCCGGACGGCGAATTGTCGGACCTGGCCGTGGATCTTCCCGGGGCGCCGCCGCATCGCCCCAATGATCTCTGCTTCGGGCCGGACGGTCTCCTCTACTTCACCGACCCCCACAACTGGGAGGATCTCGCCAATCTCAAGCCGGGTCGCGTCGATCGGACGGACCTCCAGGGCAATGTCGAACAACTGGCCGAGGTGAAGCGCTTTCCGAATGGCATCGGGTTCGGTCCCGACAGCCGGCTGTACGTGGCAGAGAGCATCTCTCAGCAGGTTCTCGTCTATGACTGGCGCCCCGACGGCCTCGGTGCTCCCGAGGCGTTCTGTGTCCTCCCCGCGGGCTTTCCGGACGGCTTTTGCTTTGCGGCCGATGGTGACCTGATCGTCTGCGGCAGCCTTGGGGACGTCATCGTGGTCTATGGCCGCGATGGGCAGCTCAAAGACCGCTTCGATACGCCGCAACACACCGAGCCCACCAATTGCTGCATCGGAGACGGTCAGCTGTACGTCACCTACTCGGGAACCGGTCAGCTGGTCGCATTCCCCTGCGATTGGGAGGCCCTCCCGCTCTACCCGAGCCGGGTCGAGTAACCACCGACGAGAGCGTAGATTAGAGGGAGAAGAGAGAGATACCAGATGAACGTTGAAGGCAGAGCGGCGATCGTCACCGGCGCGGGCACGGGTGGAATTGGCAGAGCGACGGCGCTCAGGCTTGCGCGTCTTGGCTGTTCGGTTCTGGTGAATTACAGCCGCTCGAGAGAAGGCGCGGAAGCGACGGCAGCCGAAGCGCAGGCGTTGGGTGTGAGAGCGGTGGCCTTCCAAGCAGACGTGGCGGACGATTCCGCCTGTCGCGCCATGGTGAAACAGGCAACCAGCGCCTTTGGCCGTCTGGATATTCTGGTCAACAATGCCGGTGCGACTTCGTATGTCAACCATGCCGACCTCGACAAGGTGACCGAAGCGCTCTGGGACCGAATTCTGGCGGTGAATCTGAAAGGCCCGTTCTTCTCCAGCCGAGCCGCCAAGCCCGCCATGGAGGCGGTGGGTGGTGGTGAAATCGTGATGACGTCGAGCGTCGCTGGCTTCGCCAGTCTCGCCGGTA
>JBDHFN010000155.1:0-4874 GCA_039590375.1 Gemmatimonadota bacterium | reverse complement strand
AAGACGTTGCACAAGGAGTCGGGCGGCGAAGAAGAGGGCGGCAACATGCTCACCGCTCGTTGGGTCCGAGGCGGACGACACATCGACTGGGATCTCTTCCTTTATCAAATCTCACCGGACCTCGACACGGACGTGGGGTTCGTGCGTCGCACGGATGAACGACGGGCGTCCACCGCCCTCGGATATCGATTCTGGCCCGAGTCCTGGCTCATCAATTGGGGGCCGCGGGTCACCTACATGCGCAATTACACCTTTGATGACGTGCTCCAGGATGAGCAGTTCGGCCTTTCCACCCAGTTCCAGTTCGCGCGAAACATCAACTTCAACGTCACGTACCGGAATGATCTGGAGCGTTTTGGGGGGATCGACTTCGAGAAGACCAGATGGTCGTTTTCCGGGAGGGTGAACACCAGTCGCACTTACCAGTTCGGTGCCAACTTCTCGACGGGGGATCAGGTCCGGTTCAGCACCGCCCCGTTCGTGGGCGAGGGGAGGAACTGGGGTGTCAACGCGACGTTCAATCCGATCTCACGCCTACAGACCAGCCTCAATCTGAACGCGAGCCGGCTGACCGATCCGCGCGACAACACCGAGGTCTTCGACGTGAAGATCCTGCGGGCGCGGACGGACATTCAGTTCACCGATCGAATCGCGCTGCGCAACATCACCGAGTTCAACACGCTCGACGAGACGTTCGACTTCAACGTGCTCCTCAATTACCGCGTCAACGCCGGCACCGTCTTCTTCATCGGGTACGACGATCACTATCAGCAGGCAAACCTGATCGAGGGGGATCGCGATGGGGACGGCATCGACGATCAACTGTTCTTCGACAGGGATCTGCGGCGTACGAACCGCGCGATTTTCGTGAAACTCCAGTACCTGCTGCGTTACTGAGTCGGCACGCTCGGCCCCACGATCACCGAAGCGTGAGTAGCGCAGACAAAGAGGAGCGAGCACCCGTTTCTCCCGTTTGCCGGGCCGAGACGGCCCACATAGCTTCGAAGTGTCCCAGCCCGATGATCCGCTCGTCCACGTATGGAGGCCCCTCGATGTTACACGCACATCGAATCGGATTCGCTTTGATGACGGCGCTCGTCGCCGCAATCACCGTCGCGACAGCGGGCGTTCAGGCCCAAGAGAATCGCGGCCAACAGTCGCCTTACCGCCTCGTCGAGGGTTGGGCGGAACTTCCCAACGGCGTAGACGCTTGGGGCCAGACCATCGGTGTCGAGCTCGATGACAACGGTAACCTCTGGGTCTTTCATCGCTGTTTCTCGACCAGCTGCGTCGAGGGCCGTGAGAACGTCGCCCCCGTGCTCAAGTACGACTCGTCCGGCCGGCTCCTCGACAGTTGGGGGGAGGGCATGTTCATCTGGCCGCACGGGTTCTTTCTGGACGACGACGGGAACATCTGGACGACGGACGCGCGCGGAGCGGACGGCAAGGGCCATCAGATCATGAAGTTCACCCAGGAAGGCACCCTCTTGATGACCCTCGGCACCGCGGGAGTGGCAGGTGCCGGGCGGAACACGTTTGATGGTCCGGCCGACGTGGCCGTGGCGCCCAACGGAGACATCTTCGTGGTCGATGGACACGGCAACAACCGGGTCGTGAAGTTCTCGAAGGACGGGGAGTACATCATGGAGTGGGGTGGGGCAGGGACGGGTCCCGGCCAGTTCAACGAGCCCCACTGCCTCGCCTTCGACTCGAGGGGGCGACTCTTCGTGGGCGACCGTGTGAACGAGCGGATTCAGGTCTTCGACCAGAACGGACGCTACCTCGCGGAGTGGCCGGGCATCATGGCGAGCGGGATGGACATCACCGCGGACGACGTACTCTACGTCGCGGACTACCAGTTGAGAGAGGGCATCGTGATCGCGAACGCCAGCGACTTCTCGGAGATCGGATTCATTGAGAACGCGATGCCGGAGGGCGTGACCGTGGACAGAATGGGCAACGTGTACGCCGGTGAGGTTCTGCCGCGCAACCTGAAGAAGTTCGTGCGGGACTAGAAGCGCAATTGACTGGCCTCATTGAGGTTAAGCGAAAGCCCCTCCACGAGATTCTCGGGAGGGGCCTTCTTCTTGGTACTGCCAATATATTCTTGTCTACAAGTGCCTACCGCCTCGAAGATCTCACCAAGGCACCTCCACCAGACACCACCGCTCCGTAGACGTTACCGGCAGCGTCCACCGCCACGCCCTCGGGGTTCGAGCCATTGGGATAGGCCTCGACCGCTCCGTCTATGAAAGAGACGGCGAGCCCATCGTAGAGGCTCCCGACCCGGATACCCGGCTTCCATCCCGGGTTGCGGACCTGGTCGAACTCCGACTCGGAATCGGCCACGTAAATGATATCGTTGTCGGCCACGTAGATCCCGCTCGGTCGGCCGAACTGCTTCAACTCACCGATATAGGTGCCGTCGAGCTCAAAAATCTGGAGGCGATTGTTGCCGCGGTCGCCGACGATCAGCCGGTTTCGCGAATCGATGTCGATGGCATGGGGGGTACGCATTTCGCCGGCTCCGGCCCCCCACTTACCCCAGGAACCGAGGTACCGGCCGGCCCTGTCGAACTTCGCGATGCGCGCGACGGTGCCCGGTCCTGCATTCGCATTTTGGCCGCCGTGGCCGTCGCCGACGTAGATGTTGCCGTCCGCGTCGGTGACGACGTCGTTGGGAGTGTTGAGCAATCCATCCGTGCCGTCACCGGCGACCCCCGGCATGCCGAGCGTCAGAAGGACCTCCCCCTGGGGACTGAACTTGATGGCCACGTGGCCCTTACCATCCCGGTTCGAATCCTCACCGTTCGGTCCCTGGGCATCCGTCACCCACACGTTGCCGTCACTATCGACGTGCAGCCCGTGAGGGAAGAGAAGGAGCCCGCCGCCCAGAGTCGTCACGACGTTCCCTTCACTATCGAACTTGATGATCGGATCGTCGTCGGAGTCCGCACAGCTGTTTCCACCGCACCGATCGATGGCCCACAGGTGGACGCCGTCCGGATCGATGTCCACGCCGGCGGTCGACCCCCACTCCCGGTCGTCGGGGAGCTCTGCCCAACCGTCCACGCTGCGATACGGATTAGGCAAGTCGTTGATCGGTGGTATGCTCACCAATGGCAGTGTCTGGGCGAGGGCGCCCTCTACCCCCACGACCATCAGTGCAGCGCTGGCGACGGCCAGCGTCCATCCCATTCTTTTCGAAAGCGTCATGGCGGTCTCCCCCTTTGAGTACGTGTCCTTCGCCTCCGGCCCCGGCCGACCCACGGATCACCCCTTGGAACGCCCTGGAGCCAGAACAAAATCGGAGGGGGAAAGTAGGAGACGTTTGCCACATTGCAACCGGATCGACATCGTGTGGATCATCATACGCCAACCCATCCAGTGGAGAGGGCGATACCAACTCGCATGGAGAGGGCGATGCCCACTGCTCTAGTCGTCAGTCTGGTTGCCGGTCTGGTCGTCGACCCACCGGCGGTTCTGGGAGCGACCGGCACTTTCCCCGACCCCGGGCCCGATACCGAGATCGCTCAGGGGGCGCCGGCTGACTTCGAGTGGGTGGAAATCACGTACGGCACCGGTCGTCGGGTCGAGGTCGCGGTCTTCAAGCCCGAGGGCTATTCCGACTCGGGCAATCACCCGCTCATCCTCGCTCTTCCATGGGGTCGAGGGACTCCGGATCTGACACTCGGAATGGTGGACGCGTACTGGAACAGGGAAGCATCCCGGCGGGGGTACGTGGTGGTGGCGCCCTCGATTCGTGGGTCGTCACTCGAGACGGAGGCGGACGAATTTCTCCCGGCGCTCTTTTCCTGGCTCGACGAAAACGTCGCATACGATCCGGCGCGAGTGGTTGCGGCGGGCGCCTCCAACGGGGGCATCGGCGTCTTCCACGCGGTCGTGTCGGATCCCACACGCTTCGCCGCCGCTATCGCAATGCCGGGGCGGTACTCCGGCCCGAGCGAAGAGCTGGAGCCGTTTGCGGGAAAGCCGGTCTGGCTCATGGTGGGCGAGATGGATTCTGGTTGGCACGCGTCCACGGAGGAGACCAGGGTGAGTCTCGAGGCTGCGGGGATCACCCCCCGAGTCAACCTGATACGAAGGCAGGGACACGTCCTACGAATCGACGATCGAATTCTTATGGATTGGCTGGACAGCGTTCTGCAGGAGCCCTGAGGAACGAGGGAGACTGATTGGAGAACCGGATCGGGGAGACGGGCGGACTATTCCGCGTAATCCTCCAGAATCAGGTGCGCCCGATCCTCCTCCGAGACACGCTGGCGATACCGGCGGGCCGCGAACCAAAACGCGAACCCAGTCCCGCTGAGCACCCCGAGAATCAACCACTCCATGGGCCAGACCAGTACGCTCGGGCTGGTGGGGATGAGCATCACGGCCAGGATGAACAACGAGCCCGCGGCGGCCACGTACGCCAGTGCGTTCCCGCCGGGCATTCTGTAGGGACGCTCCAGGTGTGGAAATTTCTTGCGCAGCTGGATGAGTGACAGCGCCACGCCCAGGAACGCCAGCGCGATACAGAAGGAGCCCACGTCGACGAAGGCGATGATCGCTCCTCGACCCAGCCAGGCCGAAACGAACGTGACCAGCCCACTGAACAGGACGGCTCGCCCCGGGGTCCCGTATCGAGAGTGTGTCCGGCCGAACGATTCGTGGATGATGTGGCCGCGCCCCAACGAAAACAGCACGCGGGAGCCAGCCAGAAAAAAACCGTTCCAACTCGTGAGCAACCCAATAAGACCGGCGACGAGCACGAGCCTCACGAGAAACTGGGACTCGAACGCCGAAGAGAAGGCCGCGGCTGTGGGAAGATCCTCTTCGACAATGCTCGGCCAGGGCGCCGTCATGCCTGC
>JBDHFN010000154.1:0-5883 GCA_039590375.1 Gemmatimonadota bacterium | reverse complement strand
CGTGGGCGCGCCGCTGGACGTGAGCTACGCCATGCGCGGGTCTTGGCCCGGGCGCCCCCAACCGCGGACGCCCGGGCGAAGACCGTCTGCTCGCTCCCTACGAATGCCTGGCGTCTCGTTCGATGGACGGCGCTGCGTCCTTTGGTCAGGATTCCCATGACGGCATCCCCCCGCCCACCTCCGAGGCCGATCCTCCGGGCCCGCCCGATGGCTCGGTCCGGAGGTGCGCACTGCCGACGCTGCTCCGAGAGGGACCCTATCGTGTACACGTCTATGCATCGGATGGCCGTGAGCCGCCGCATGTCCACGTTCAAAGGGACGCGTGTGCGGCCAAGCTATGGCTGAGTCCGGTCCGAGTGGCCTACAATCGAGGCCACCGGGCTGCGGAACTTCGCCGAATCGCGAGGCTTATCAGAAACCGAGAGGGTCTTCTGTTGGAGGGATGGCATGGATTCTTCGGATCTTGAGCCTCGACATCGCGTGAGGGATGTCCGAGTCACCGACGCACAGATCAGCGTCGACCTCGAAGACGGGCGCACCATCAGCGTGCCGGTCGAGTGGTATCCCCGACTCGCCAACGCCACTCCAGCGCAGCGAGCGAACTGGCAGATCATTGGCGGCGGCTGGGGGATTCACTGGCCCGACGTGGACGAAGACATCAACACGCCCGCCCTCCTGAAGGGCAAGCCGTCGGGGGAGTACCTGAAGCCGAGGGCTCCGGCAGGGTAGTGCGGCGGTTCCGGTTCCGCGGGGGTGAAGGTGGGCGTGGCGGTACCACGCGACGGCGGACCATTTAGCGAAGTGTGAGTTAAGAGCCTGCCTCAGCGCGGCTGCTCCGTTGGCCCCGCCTCGTGCCGCACCTCCCCCCACAGCGCGAGCCCTCGTAGGTACGCCTCCGTCCCCACGGCATCGCCTGCGACCCGAACGCGCCAGACCGTGCCCGGGTCGTTCCGAAGCTGCGCCCGGGTCGTTCCGAAGCTGCGGCTCGCTGATCGCAACGACCCGGCGGTTGATCACCAGCGACACCTGCCCATCGCTACGGAGCTGAACAGCCCCGTGGACCCAGTCATCCGAGGGCAGCTGGTCCGGGAGCTGGACGTAGGTGTGCCATGCTGTCTCCATCTCGAGCCGAACGAGTGACGGGTCGTACTTGGCCAGCTGGTGACCTGGATACCTCAGACAACCGTTCTGTGCCGGACGCTCCCATGCCGCTTCCGGGGAGTCGGCATTCGACAGGCATACCGTAACATCCTGAAAGACGTCTCGGGTTGGGCGGATTTTGAACTCGAACTCGACGGTGCCCCCGCCAGGGAGCGGGCGCCCATCTCGTTCGATGAGCCCGTGAGTCCCGGTCTCGGATCCCCGAAACCGAAGGGCCCCTGCTCCATCCACGACGGACGGAACCGGTGGGAAGTCGCCACGCGTCATCCAGCGCACGGAGTCAATGTGCTCGAAGTTGTCGGCCATGACAGCGCCGACGGCTCTGGCGCCAGTCACCTCCACCTCCACGGAGTCGACCAGCCAGTCCTCATACGAGGCGATCAGCATGGTGGTGCCGGCCCGGTTGGCGGACAGCCTCCCGCCAGGGAGGATCGAGGCGATTGAGGGATCGTGGGTGCGCCACTCAACCGGTCCACGTCGGTTCGAGTCATCGCTGAATCGGAACCAGGCCTGGAGCTCGACGCGATCCCCTAGATCCACGGGGCCGGCCAGGCCCGCGATCGCCAGTTCCGTGGGCACGGGCGGAATCGAGTCGGGGAGCCAACTCGGGTTTCGGTAGCTCTCGTCGACCGGCAAGGGCAGCACGGCAAGCGTGTCCGTCCGGATGTCGTGTATGACGGCGCGGAGGTGCCCCTCGAGGTTTGTGACGTAGGCGAGCGCCGAGCCATCCGGAGAGCACGCAATGCCCCCCCGCGCGACGCCCGAGAGCCGTTGAACGGAGTCACCCTCGACATCGAGGACGACGATACGCGGAGGCGAGTCCAGAAGATCCCTTCCTTGCACGGCTACCCGATCGCCGCTACCGCACCAATCGAAGCTCCCGATCTCCGCGAACGGGAAGCTCCTGACGACATGCCCCCAAGGCGTCATGATTCTGAGTGTGTCCTGCTGTCCACGGACGTCCACCCCGATACGCCGCCCATCAGGGCTCCACGGGTGGACTTTGAGGTCAGGCTGACCCTCCAGTAGTACCCGAGGGTCGCTACCGTCGGCGTTGCCTATGAGCAGGTCGCGAGAGAAGGAGCTCGTCGCGGTATCGCCGCTGGTGAAGACGATGTGCCGACCGTCGGGCGAGGTTGAGCCCATCACGTCATCGCCCGGTTGGGTCACGACGGCAGCGGAGTCGAACCCCCCAAGAGCGTTAGGCGCCAACGCGTAGATGTCCGGGCCCCGATCGGTTGGGACGGAAAGATACCAGCGGAGGTCGCCCTCGGTTGTTCGAAACGGTCCCACTGCCCGCGCGTTCGCGGGATAGCTGAATTCCGGCGGCCCCGCGACCCACTCGTCGGCTCCGGAACGCGGGGGCTGTAAGGCCACCAGCGAATCAGCGAATCGCAGGAGCAGCGTGCCGCCGCCGAACGGTATTGGTGAGTCGTCCCCGTCTCCTGAAAACGGCCCCCAACCGATGGCGAATGCACCGAGGACGAGAGCGGCAGCCGAGGCCGGTAACACGCCCCATCGAACCAAGGGCTGGTGCCACCACCGGCTGTGCAGACCCAGATCCGGAAAGCTCTGGCTGAGCACCGAGCGAATCTCGTCGTGGTCGAACTGTAGGTGCTCTTCATCCCGGTATCTGATGATGCCCCGGTCCAGCAGCTCGGACAGGCCACGCTGACACGCTCGACTCGAAAGCCCGGTACGCCGAGGAAGCTCTTCCGGGCGCAGCCGGCCGGAGGCGGACGCGAGATGCCGCGCCACAACGAGCGCGTCTTCCGTAAGTCGCCGGAGCCGCTGCTCGATCACCGCTCGAACGCTGACAGGAAGCACCAGCTCGTCCGGCAGCCGATCGCGTCTCACGTGCCATCGGTCCTCCCTTACCTCGACGATTTCGTCATCGCGCAGCGACTTGAGGAGCTCGATCAGGAAGAGAGGATTGCCTCCTGTCGCCGCGTGAAGGCGCGTTGCGACTGAGTCCGGGTGGACCTCGGCCGCCTGGCGATCCGGCGGCTGTATCAACTCGGCGACGTTGGCCAGCGTGAGGGGTTCGAGTGTGGGCATGTACGCATCGACGGCTCCGACGAGGCTCGATAGGTCTCGCCGCGCGGCAGCGGAGGCCTCTTCGAGCCGGAAGGCGATCAAGAAGAGGCACCGTGTCTCAGCTACGCTCCGGATGACGCGGCCGAGGAGCTTTCGAGACCTCGGGTCCGCCCACTGATAGTCGTCGACGAACACCACCAGCGGTCCCTCATCGGAGATCGCCGCGCACAGATCGGCCATCGCGTCGGCCATGGCTACACCCGGGACGGACGATTCGCCGGCGACGCGTCCTCTCCCGGGCCGGACGGTGCTCGGCAGCAGACTTCTGAGCGCCTGGTCCGAAGCCTCGCTGATCGCGGCGCCGCCCGGCAGGCGGAGCAACTCCCGGGCGAGCTCGGCGGCGAGGGCATTTCCCAACGTGCGCTCCCCCTCGACGGCCTGCACCGAGACTACGGTCGACTGGTGACCCACCCCCGTACCTTTCAACAGCTCTCCGACCAGCCTCGTCTTGCCGATCCCTGTGGGTCCGGCGATGACGGCCAGCTGCCGCGTTCCTTGCCGGCACGCGCGCCACAGCCCCACCAGTCCCTGAAGCTCGCGCTGGCGTCCGACGAAGGCCGACGGCGCGGGCTGGGAAGGCGCCTCCTCCGTCGCTGCTGAGTGTAGGTCGCGCAACCGCGCCGCATAACGCTCGAACGCAAAAGACTCCTCTTCGAAGTTGTGTCTCGCGGATGCCAGGGTCCGAGCGGCCTCGCGCGCGTCCCCGATGTCGATGAGCGCGTCGAGCAAGGTGACCCATGAGTCGGGATTGAACGCATCGATCTCGAGCGATCGTTGGGCGCTCGTCAGGGCAGCCCGGAGGTCACCGGCGCTGCTTGCCCCGAGCGCCTCGAGTCGGAGGGCGCCGCCGACCCGGCCTCGATAATCCCTTCGCAGCTCCTCGACCCACTCGGCCCACGCGGGTGCGCCCTGGATCTCGATGCCGTCGAGGGGTGGCCCGTCCCAGAGCTCCCACGCCTGCTCCACCAGCCCCTCGGCGAGAAGCTGGTTGAGCTCGCCCGCATCTGAGACCAGGAGGCCGGTTCGCAGGACGAGCGGATCAGTTGTCTCGAATAGCTCTTTCTCGCCGAGTGCCTTCCGCAGCCGTGAGAGGGCGTTCCGCAGCGAAGACTGAGCCTTCTCGCGGGGGAGGGACGGCCAGAGGAGCCCTCTCAGTGTGGCTCTGAAAGCGGGGGTCGGGTCGAGCGCCAGATAGGCGAGAAGGGCCAGCGGCTTGCCGACCGGCAGGTCGATCGGCTCGCCATGCTGGTCCATCAGACGAAGCCCGCCCAGAACCTTCAGGTGAAACGGAGCCACGCAGCCCCCGATCGTCGCACGGCCATGTTCGGCGTTTAACGCCACTTGGCAACGGTGGGATCAACGTTGGCGCTAGATCCTGCCGGCCGTCAACAGGTGTTTAACGGTCGTTATACGCTCCGCGGCTATGGGTTGATGGGATTTGTGAGGCGTCCGAAGGACCGACAGCCCGAATAGTCACTTCTAGCAGTTGGGGGGCACATGTCGAACACCAAGCCAAGAAACGGAAGGATCCTGATCGTAGTCGGGTTCTTCACCGCTGCGCTCACTGGTTGTGGTGACCAGGAAAGCGAATCTCCGTTCGTGCCAAGAGTTGCAGCGTCCAAACCTGCCTCGGTGGTTGTCGTTCGCCCTGGTGCCCAGGGATCGGGGGTGGCCGTGTCGCTGGAGGAAGCCCTGACGAGAGTTGCAGACGGCGGCCGAATTCTCCTCACTCCGGGCACTTATGAAGAGCTGGTGGTGGTTAACAAGTCCGTCACGATCGAGGGAGTTGGGCCGCCAGGCAGCGTTAGGCTCTACAACGATCCAGCCCTCTTCCAAGATTTCACGATCTGGGTGATCGGTGCCGAAGCCAAGGTCCGCAACGTCCATTTCGACGGAGGCTCGCCGTTTGACGTGGCGGTGCTGGTCACGGATGGAGGACGGGTCAACCTCGAGGACGTGTCGGTGAATGTTGTCCAAATCAGAGCCGTAGGTGGCGACGTGCACATGTCGGGCTCTGCGCTTCGCAATGTCATGCTCGATATCCGCTCCGGTGCCAGCGGTGTACTCACCGATAACGTCTTCGACCGGGGCTGGCTCGGCCTCGGGGGAGATACCGGCCCCTGTGTCGGGACCGCATTCGGCGGGGCCTTACACGCTACGAGGAACCGTTTCCTCGGGTGTGCCGACGCCATTGACGTCCAGCCAACTTCGGCACCTGCCGTCATCCGCTTCAACGACTTCGAGGACAATGATGGAGCCCTCCAGGTATTCGGAACGCCTGGCGTTGACGCGACGTGCAACTGGTGGGGCGCACCGGACGGGCCGTCGGGTTTCGGACTGACCGGATCGGGCGACGAGCTGAGGGGCATTCTCACGGCAACGGTTTGGGAGCCATTCGCCACATCGCCGATTGCCGGGTCGGATAGCCATTCATGTTCCGGCACGAGTTGAGCGTCGTCAGTGTGGTTGCAACCAGTAGAACGGGATGCGTGTTAGAAACGACGCTCCGGCGGAATTGGAGCGAGGGCTCGCTCGACGGATGTCCTCAAGCTCGTGCAGCCACATAGCCTGTCTGGTTGAGTTCCCTGACGCAGGAGCGCTCAGCTCCCGTTGGGGGTGCTTATC
>JBDHFN010000153.1:0-6487 GCA_039590375.1 Gemmatimonadota bacterium | reverse complement strand
GACCTCCCTCGGCGATCCTTACGCGATCCTGGAGCCGCTGGGGCAGGAGCAGATGGTGCAGATGGGCTTCCTAGGCACCGGCGTCTCCTTCTTCAAGCGCATGGACACGCTGATGCGGGACGCCACACACGCCCACATCCTGAAGACCATGGACCGGCCCGGCTGGACCATGAACGAGAAGCAGTACGCCGCTGCGGTGGCCGACCCGCGACAGCGGGCGACCATCGTGGACCAGTTCGGTGAGAACCCGCTGGAAGACGTGCGGACGAACGGCCCGCTGCGGGGCAAGTTCGTGCACAAGAACGTGGTCTCCATGGTGAACGAGGTTAACGACGGGCTGCGCACGGCGCGCCTGCTCGAGGATACCCTGCGCGAGTGGGGCGAGGGCGGGAACGTGTACCGTCAGCTGGTCGCGGGTGCCGGCGTGGCCGCGGTCGGGTCGACCCGGGCGCTGAAGCAGGCCATCATCAGCAACAAGATCACCCGCTCGCTGCAGACCATCGGGTTCAACTACCTCATGGACTCCGAGATGTTCGGGGTCGCCGCGGCCGGCCGCGAGTTCTCCCTGTTCCACCCGCGCGGGCGGATCCATAAGGGCGCAGCGTGGAACGACCTCATGGCGGTGTTCACCGGCAAGGAGCCCTCGCCCCGGTTCATCCAGGCGATCCGCGACGGGGTCATCGACGACACCATGATCGCCCACTCCATTGAGCCGGAGCTGCGCCGGACGCTGAACGAGCTGGTCTTCGGCAAGGTGAGCAAGGCCAAGCACATCTCAAACGAGACACGCCGCTTCCTTGACGGCCTTGGGTTCAAGACGGTGGCGGAGGCGGTCGACGCGATGGCCGGCAGCATCGACGACCCCCAGATCCGCGCGCTGCAGGCCCGGTGGGACGAGATCGCGGACATCCTGGACAACCAGAAGGTGGCGCCCGACGCTGCCCTGTTCCGCAAGCTCGCCGGGGAGCAGGCCACCATCGTGGCAAAGCTTGAAAAAGCGCAGCCCACCTTCACAAATTCAATACGTCGCGCGGGGCAATTCCTGTACCACGCGGCGATCGGCGACGCAAAGACCGGCCGTTTTGCAGACATGGAGAGTATTAGCCGAGAGTTCTACGGCCGCATCTCCAACGTGAACCGGCTCGGCGCGTACTACCACATGCTCGAGGACGGGGTGAGCCCCCGCGAGGCGGTGCAGCGGCTGAACCGGTACATGCAGAACTACAGCGGGGTGCCCAAGGTGCTGCGTAAGTTCGGGCAGTCCTTCATCGGCTCCCCGGTCGTGGCGTTTCCTTACGAGCAGATGCGCATCGGCCTGAACATCCTGCGGGACCGGCCCGGTGTGCTCATGGGCTTGATGGGTGGGGCCAGCGTGGCCAACTTTATGAGCATGATCGCCGGCGGGATCGACCCGTACCGCATGTACACAGTGTCCCAGTCCGACGCGGCCGGGTTCCCTGGGTTCCTGGCCCAGGCGTCCACGTTCTACCCGCACCATGGCGACGGGACGTTCTCGTCGATCCAGATCCCAGCGCTGAACTGGCTGCAACCGGGGCGCGAGCCCTTCGGCGTGCAGCGGCACATGCTGAACATGGACGACCGGCCCGGGATGTCCCCGGCCGAGCTCGGGCTAAACGTGGTGTCCAAGTTCACGATGGGCCAGCCGACACTGCACACGGTGTACGCTGGTGTTCAGGGGCTGGACCCGGAGACCGGGACGGCGCTGCCCGACCGCAGCTCGTTCTGGGGACGTGCGTCCCGGGAGATCATGGAGCTGTTCGTGCCCCCGGAGATCCCGGTCGTGGGCTCGGTGTCCCGGGACATCGCGCGGGGGGTGCGCAAGCCCCCGTACGTGCGCAGCGGGCGCGAGGTCACAGTGGCGCAGAAGGCGTTCCAGCGCACCTTTGGCATGCGCATGCGCGGCAAGATCGGGAGCGGCCCGCTGCTGGGCCCGGTCGGCGACCTCATCGCGAAGGCCACCGGCGCGCAAGTGTTCACGGACATCCCGCTGCGAACCGAGGAGCAGCCGGCGTTCGGCGACCGTGACGTGATGTCGCAGCTCTTCGTGCTGTCGCGCCAGGTAGACGAGGATGGGGCGCGCAAGGAGCGCATGCTCGAAGAAGCGTTCCGCGACATGCGCAAGGCGATCGATCTGATCAACAGCGACGACCCTGAAGAGCAGCGGGTCGGGCGCGTCATCTTCGACGAGTCGATGGAGCAGTACGAGAAAGACCTCGAGCCATACGTGGCGCTGCACGGCATCGAGTTCGAGCGGGCCCGGACAGACCAGGAGAAGTTCCAGTTCCTGAATCGTGTGTTGATGACGGAGGACTTCGACAGACAGATCGACAAGATCTCGCTGTCGCGGCGCGCGTTCATCGCGGTGGGCTCGGCCATCGACAACGTGAACGAGACTGAGGTGAAGAACATGATCCGGCGCATCCGGGTCCAGGACAGTGGGCAGCTGCGGACCCACACCTCGCTCGCCCAGATCCAGTACGCCCACGCGCTGGTGCTCGATCACATTCAGCGCCCACTGTCGTCCGTCGCACTGCCTGAGTTCCGGGAGCTCGAGCGGCAGCTGCGCGTGTTCACCTTGCCCAAAGCCGAGGCGGAGTTCCGCGAGGAGCGGTTCACCAACGAGGTCTACCGGCGGATTGCTGAGGATTACATCAATGATGGGTAGTGAGATACTGATGCTGGGAGAGGTGCTGGCCACAATCGGCGCCCTCTTCTTCTGGGGCGGGAAGGTCACCGCGAGGCTGCAGGCTGTCGAAGGTTCCGTAGGTAGGATAGAGGAGCGGGTGCATGGACTGGTTGTCGGCCTTACTCGACAGATTGACGTCATGGCTTCCTCGGCCTGTCCTCATTGCCCCAACACACAAGGGGCTGAGGCTGAGTCCGGGGGGACGGAGGAAGCAGCTTGAGAGCGGCCGGCTCTATTGGCTGATCCCATTGTTCCAGGACGTGCAGACCTTCCCGACGGCGCAGCAGACGCTGGACCTGGCGCCGCAGGCGCTGGTCACAGCGAGCGGGCGTCCCGTCGTGGTCTCGGGGATCCTGTTGTACCGGCTCAAAGATGTTGAGACCATCCTCGTCAACACCTACGAGCCGGATGAAATTACCGCAGACGTAGGACGCAGCGCCATCGCTGACGTAGTCACGGGCCACGAGCTCACGGAGCTGGTGGCGATGCAGCGCTCGGGGGAGCTGGCGCGGCTCTTGAGCGCACGGTGCAAGTCGAAGCTACGGCGATTTGGGATTTTGGTTTCCCGCTGCAGTTTGAATGAGCTTGCTCCGTGTTCTGTCGTGCGGCTTGTCGGGCCCGGCGCTGCTGTACTTCCAGGCACGGAGGACAACGACGACGTTTAAGTTTTCGTAGAATACGCGTCACCTTCTCTGGGAAGTGTATCCACTTCAAAGCAACCTCCGCTTGAATTTTCTTTTCATCTAAGTATGGGAGCAGCGTCTTGAGCGTCAGCACTGCGTCAGGCCCACTTACCTCCCAACTATGCACCTGGCGTTGCTGGCTAAAATAAACTTGCCCGCCAAACAAAGCTTTATACCGAGTCAGCGGACGCCAATCCTTTTGGACCACTGTGGCCTTCAGTCGCCACTTCCCGGAATCGGGACGGTAGTGTACCCGAATACACCCCTCGCCATCCATAAATCCAGCCAACCAGGCCAGCTCTAAGCTGTAAGCACGTTGCGAGAGATCACCCTCACATCGTGTAGTGACATCTTCAGGTGGCACGGCAGCGTGATCAGCTGCCTGGTCAGTCGTGTTGCGTTTGGACATTGCTCTTGCACCTCCGCTGGGATAGGGTAGTGAAGTGAGTGCTCAATGCGGAGGCGGGCCAAACGGGCGCGAGCGGCGAGTACGTGACCTTCAGTTGGTAACTTGACTACACATAGGTGACCCGACGCTTCGACGGGCCGCGTCATCAACGACGCTTCAAACCACTTCTCATACTCTTGTAGGATTTTCTGCCGGCGCACCGCTTTGCGCTTGTGGGCACGCATCTGCGCCAGCACCGCGTCGCAAGTTGGATCGTCCAGGGTAGCCCGGATCCCACCTCCCAAAGGCGCGGATTGTCCGCACCCAACCCAAGCCTCAGCAGCCGCACGGACAGCCGGAGCCGCAAACGCACGGCACACCAGCGCACCTCCGTTCGGGGCGCTATGCTCCTTCTGCGGCCCAAACGAGTATGCAACAGCGTGGTAGTCATCGTTGCACAGTCCCGCAGCGTGCCTGCCGTCAAGCACGCGGTGAGCAGCATCGAGAACAACACACCATCGAGGAAACGCGCGACCCCACAGGTCAACGCCCACATCCACGTCAGAAACCGGCCAGCCTTCTTCATCACAGTCCACCCACTCCATCTCGAAGCCAAGAGTGATCGCCCAGCTATAAGTGCCGGGGTACGTCAGCGGACACACGCGCATGGTATTGAACTTCTCGTGAAGGAAGTGATAGGCCACGCCGAGCGCGTTGGTGCAGCTCGACGTAGCCAGGACCCACTCCCGCGGAACATCCAGACGGCGCGCAATACCGAGCTCGAGTGCTCGGTTACGTTTGGGCCCTCGCCACCACCCTGTGCGGAGGCGGTGGACGAAGGCGTTGTGCGTCGTCTCCGGCCAGTGCGGAGGACTCAGGGTTTGGTAGGCTTTTTTCCTTTGTTCCAGCATTGCGCTACGAACTCCTCAAGCTGGCGGATCTTCTCGGTCAGCGTCGCTTCCAGCGTCTTGATCGCCTCCGTCTGCGACCGGCTCCGCTTCGTGAACCACGCGTGCTCCTTGTCCAGCGCGATCTCCATCGCCCTGATCTTTCTCACAATCTCTTTGCGCGACGTAGTCCTTGAGGTCTCGAAACTGACCGCGCACCGAGCGCTTGTGGGGATTCTGGCTTTGGGGGTACATGCTTCACCTGGAAAGAAAGGGGGCCCGGTGGCCGGAATCGAGCCGGCTTGGCGCTCGTGGTACCAACCACTTCACCGGGCATAATGGTGCGGGCCTTGCACCCGCTCGGACTGGTTTATCCTCCGGTCTCGGACTTCACACTCTACTCTTCGTCGGGCGGGAGGATGTTGATCATGTCCATGACCCGACCGTTCACCTCCGTGGGGAGGACGTCGATCTTGATCTTGTTACCGACCGGCTCGTCGTTGTACCCGACGATCTCGGACAGCTGCGCGAGGCGCTTCTTGTTCAAGACGATCTTCTTGCGCGTCTCCTCGAACCCGAGGACAGGCTTCAACTCGGCGCGCTCGCCGGCGCCCACGATCTCCTCCTTCGAGGACGCGATGGTGTAGGTCTTCGGGCCCAGATCCTGAGCTTCCTTGACCGAGAGGATGCCGGGAAGGCGCTCGGAAAGTTCTCGTGCGGTTGCCATACTACGTCGTTGCTCCTAAACAGGTTGTCCAGTGGTCGCACCACTTGCTACTACACCGAAAGTTGTCTGGATGGGACAGGCCCCACGCGGACCAGTCCGCCTCGGACAAATCGTCCGGAATCGTCATGCCAAATTGGGCCGCCTCAATGCGGAGGAACCGTGCCCAGCAGCCGAGCATGGAGTCAAGCATTCGAGAGAGCCAGAGTTTTGCAATACGCAAGTCCTCCTCTGTGAAGTGAACGACGGTCGCGAGCACGGCCGACTTCGGCGGGAGCCAGATGTAGCCAGCCACGCGCGTGTCCGTTGCTAACGCGTAAATGCGCAGCTGCATGGAGCGGCGCGTTTCGTAGTCCGTCTTGACCTTGCTCAAGTCTTTGATGGTTTTGTAGTCGAAGACGGCAAGGTCATCGTCCTCGACGACGGCGTGCAGCCGACCCGTGGTGGTGGTGACGGGGTAATAGTTAGAGACGAGGTCGACCTTGCCGCGGATCGGCAGCCCATCGACCTCGTCGAACCAGAGCTCCACACCCCCCTTCACCGGGTCCAACGACCGCAGCCACGGGGTCAGCCTATCGACGTAACTCTCGATCTCCTCCTGACTTAGGACACCATCAGGGGGCTTCATTTTGATGTCTTCAATGGAGTCCTTCCAGTACCCCGTCTCGAGCCGACGCTTCATCAGCGCCTCGAAGATGTTGTGCACGTGGGTGCCGCGGAGCATGGCGAGAGACGCAGGGCCTCGGCCGTGGATGACGCGAACTTGTCTAACCTGCTGTAGCTCGGTAAGGGGATTTTCACAGGGACCTCGGGATCAGGGGCTGCCGCACCTGGGACTCAACGTGCTCGATGAAGCGCTCCTGCGTGCCGTAGTTATGATACACCAGACCCAGCGCAACGGCGCCGGCCGCGCACAGAATAAAGAAGCCAAGTACGAAAGCAGCTCTCGTTGTCATGATACCTCCTAAGCGATGGGGAGATTGTAGTGTCGTGCGAACGCGAACGCGGGATGCTCTTCTTTCTCGGAGTGGTCGTCTACGGCGCGAAGGTGCCTGCGAAAGTAACTCTTCAGCCGGTCAGCGTCAAAGGGATGGTTCT
>JBDHFN010000152.1:0-4988 GCA_039590375.1 Gemmatimonadota bacterium | reverse complement strand
TGAAGATCTGACTCTGGGCGAGGCGACCCAGATCAGCGAGATCATCCACGATGCCGCCGGCGACGAGGCCGAGATCATCTTCGGCGCCACGACCGACCCCGCCATGCAGGGCGAAATTCGGGTCACCGTCATCGCCACCGGCTTCGACAGGGCCGTGACCGGCGATCCCGTCACGCGCCAAGCCGGGGGAGCAGTCCTGAGTTTTCCGACAGCGAGGCGGCACGCCACACCCGCATCACCGCTCCCGACTCCCGGCAAGGCCATGCCGAAGCGTCCGGCGGCAGAAGCTGTTGATGAGGAGATCTCGGAGATGGAGATTCCCACGTTCATCCGCCGACAGATGGATTGATGCGGGGTCGAGTTCTCCTCTTCGGGGTGGCGGTTCTCGGTGTATCAGCCCTCGCAATTGCGAGGGAGTCCTGGCCCTGGCCGCGAATCGTCGTCGCACCCCCAATCATCGTGCGGCATGCCTATCGGGTTACCCTCGACACGCTCCACGCCGGTGAGACGCTGTCGGAGCTGTTCGCCCGGCACGGCATCCCCAGCTTCGATTTCTCGGCGTTCCATCCCGATAGCGGAATTGATCCCCGGCGCGTCCGGGCCGGGCTGGTGTTTGCATTTCGGCAGCTGAGGACGGACTCCGTTCCCTCACGCATCTCGGTTCGGCGCGGCCCCGAGGCGCGACTCCACTACGAGCGGCTCGGCGCCGAATGGCGGACCCGAGCCGAGGCCATTGCCTGGTCCTCGGAGCCGGTGCTGGTGGAAGGTCCGATTGACGACGCGCTCTACCTGGCGCTGGACGCTAGTGTGCCGGAGGAAGTGCTCGATGCCTCCGAGCGGGTACGCATGGCAGGTAATCTCGCTGAAATCTACGACTGGACCGTCGACTTCACGCGGGACATTCGCCCCGGAGACTACTTCCGGGTTCTGACCGAGCGGCGCGTGTCGGAAGAGGGTGAAGTGCGCCTCGGTCGCATCTACGCAGCGGATCTTACCATTACGGGCAAACACCTGCTGGCATACCGCTTCGAAAGCGAGGATGGAACGACGGGGTATTTCGATGAGCAGGGACGCTCGCTCCGTCGCGCGTTCCTACGCGCGCCACTCGAGTTCCGGCGCATCTCCTCGCGGTTCAGCTCGGCGCGGCGGCACCCTATCCTCGGGCGCGTCCGGAGACACCAGGGTACGGACTACGCCGCAGGCCGCGGGACGCCGGTGCGTGCCACTGCCGACGGGGTAGTGCGGCGGTCCGGGCGGGTGAGCACCTATGGCAACTTGGTGGAACTCCGTCATGCGAAAGGCATCACCACCAGGTACGGACACCTCCAACGCACCGCGGTGCGTAACGGTGCCCGGGTCGTCCAAGGCCAGGTCATTGGGTACGTCGGGGCGACGGGACTGGCCAACGGCCCGCACCTGCACTACGAGTTTCGCGTCACTGGCGTGGCCAAGGATCACCGCCGAGTGGACTTGGGAACCGGGGATCCGGTGCCCGAAAAGGATCGCCCCGCCTTCGAACGCGAGCGGGCCCGATTGGATCCGCTGCTTGGAACTATGGTCCGTGACACCGCTCCCGCCGGGGAGTGACGCGATCCACGCGAGGCGGACACACCTCCCCCTCCATCGTGCCATCTTAGATCCATGACGCTGGCTCTCGTTCTCCTCGGCGCCGCGTGCCTGGCCTTCGTCACCTACTGGTGGGTAGAGCGCGTTGGACCCCAAGGCTGGCTGGCGATGGTATGCCGAGCGCTCGCGTGGGGTGCCCTCGGCGTTCTCGTGCTCAACCTGAGTTGTGCCACAGGGCGGTCCGCCGGACCGCCAATCGTCCTCCTCGACGCATCCCTGAGTTTCACTTCCGTGGAACGATGGGAGCACCTGCGCGACAGCGTGAGCGCTCTTGGAGACGTGCGGTATTTCGGCGACCGGCGGTCGAGCCAGGACTCCGGTGCGATGCGGGGCCGGTCGCTTCTCGCTCCCGCCCTTCGCGCCGCGGCGGCCTCGGAACGCCCGGTCGTGGTCGTCACAGATGGCGAATTAGAGGATGTGGCTGACATACCTGCGGACGTCCTGGCACGGGCCAGCATCATGGTCTTCCAGCGGGAAGGCCAGAGTGATGTCGCGATGGTCCGGATTCGCGGGCCCGAGCGAGTGACCAAGGGAGACTCTCTCCCGCTCGAGGGGGAGATCCGCAGCTCTCAGGCGGTCTCGCCACGTTCGGTGACCGTGGTTCTCAGAGCGGGGCCGATTCGCCTCGCGAGAACCCGGATCGATCTGGAGCCCGGCGGGCGCCAGCGCTTTCAGCTCACTGCACCCACGAATCGCCTCGCGGCCGGAAGCCACCTCCTGACGATTGCCCTCGAGGATCATGTCGATGACGAGCCACGAAACGACGTCAGGCTGTATCACGTCGAGATTATCGCGACACCAGGCGTGGTGCTGTTAGCCAGCCCCCCCGACTGGGACGCCCGGTTTCTCCTGGAGGCATTGAGAGAGGTATCGGATCTGCCGGTTCGCGGGTACTGCCGCATGACGGATGCCTCATGGCACGCCATGGAGAATCTCGCGTCGGTACGAGAGTCGGTCGTTCGACGGGCGGCACGAGGCGCCGATCTTCTCGTCATCAAGGGGAGAGACGAGGGATTCGGGCCCAGTGCCCGCACACGCGGCGTGTGGCGCTGGCCGAGCGGAGAAGATGGAGAGTCCGTGCTGGCAGGCGATTGGTACGTCTCTGCTGAACTCGGCTCGCCCCTAGCGCAAGCGTTTTTGGGCCTCCCGATCGATTCCTTCCCGCCGGCGACCGAGGTCACTCCGATCGAGCCCGCTCCGGGTGCCTGGACGGCGCTCACAGCCCAAGCAGCACGTCGAGGCGCCCCACGTCCGGTGATTGTCGGCTCCGAGAGCGCGCGACGACGGCACCTCGTCGTGGCGGCGGATGGACTGTGGCGTTGGGCGTTCCGAGGGGGAAGCAGCGAGCAGGGCTATCGGTCATGGGTCGCTGCGGCTCTGACCTGGCTCTTGAGCGGAGCTGACACCGCGAGAGGTCCGGCTGAACCCGTGCGTTCCGTGGTCCAGCACAGTCGCCCGGTAGTCTTTCGTTCGAGGCTGGGTGGCTTTGATGAGTCGCTCACCGTTGGGTGGAGCGGCCCGTCGGGAACGACTACCGACACGCTCCGTTTCGACGGTGGGGGCGAGGCCCAGGTGTGGCTTCCCCCTGGCGAGTATCGGTACCGTCTGTCGTCTGGAGGACCGGAGGGCCTGATCGGAGTGGAGCAATACTCCGACGAATGGGCAGTCCGTCCCACGTCGGTCACCACCCGGGATGCCACTACGGTCGAACGGGCCGGCCACGTTTCCGCCAGGGAACTCTGGTGGCTCTTCGGTCTCTGTGTGCTCGGGCTAGCGGGGGAGTGGACGGTCCGCCGCAGGATGGGCCTCCGATGAGCGCGGAGCGGCTCGGCGCGTCGACTAAGCGGAGCGTTTGGTCTCGGATCAAGCGGCTCGCCCTGACGGATGTGGGCGCCATCGTCCGGCGGCTGAACGCCGAGGACCTCGAGGCAATCGAGCGGATCTTGATCGAGGCGGATTTCGGGGTGCCTGCGACCATGGACCTGACGGAGGCGCTCGAGGACGAAGTGCGCCGCGGCAAGGCGAAGACGGAGGCTGATCTCAAGGCTTCGCTGAGACGCCGACTCATCGGCCTTCTGGCCAGCGGCAGCGACCCCGGTCGGATCAGAACGGCGCCGGGCGGCGGACTCACGATCATCTTGTTGGTGGGGGTGAACGGCGTCGGGAAGACGACCACCTTGGCCAAGCTGGCCGCGAGGCTCGTAAGGGAAGGACGCCGGGTCGTGCTCGCGGCGGCAGACACCTACCGTGCGGGGGCCATTGCCCAGCTTGAAGCATGGGCCAAGCGGCTCGATGTGGACTGCGTGTCGGGCGCACCTGGCGGTGACCCTGCGGCGGTCGCATTCGACGCCATCGATGCGGCCTCGGCGCGTGGAGCGGACACCGTGTTGATCGACACGGCAGGCCGGCTCCATACGCAAGACGACCTAATGGAAGAACTTCGGAAGGTCGCCCGGGTGGTGGCGCGCCGCGCCGAGGGCGCCCCGCATGAAACGCTCCTCGTGTTGGATGGAACGGTAGGCCAGAATGCCGTCCAACAGGGGAGGATGTTTCGGGATGCCGTGGCGCCGACGGGGCTCATCGTGACCAAGTTGGATGGGACCGCCAGGGGCGGAGCGGTGGTGGCGCTCAGGCGCGAGTTGGATCTCCCCATCCGGTTTGTCGGGCTCGGTGAAGGACTAGACGATTTTGAGGCGTTCGATCCGGCACGTTTTGCGGATCTCCTGCTTGCGGAGGCCTGACTGGGCGTGACCGTCCGGCTCGACACCAGCGTCCAGTTTCTCAAGGGTATCGGCGCGCGCCGGGCGGAAGCTTTCTTGCGTCTCGGCATTCGAACGGTGCGCGATCTGTTGTGGCACCTTCCCCATCGCTATATCGACGCCTCCACCGTGACCCCCCTCGCCCAGGCGCGCGTGGGAGATGATGTCGCGTGTATTGGCCGCGTCGTCGATACGGGCGTTCAACCCACACGGCGCGGCCTCCGGATTTTCCGGGCTGTCTTGCGGGATGATTCCGGCGTGCTGGAATGCGCGTGGCCGGGTCAGGCGTTCCTCGACCGCACGATTCGGGTCGGACAACTCCTCCTTGTCGCCGGTCCCGTGCGCTTCTACCACGGTCGCCAAATGGCGCCGCGCGAGTTCGTGATCCTCGCCGACGCCGACGGCGACGACGAGCTGGACGGTACCGACGGTGGGAAGGTGCTCCCGGTCTACCCGGCGACGGAGGGTCTGAGCCCCAAGATCATCCGGGGCCTGATCGACCGGCATCTTGAAACGCTCCTCGAACTCACCCTGGACCACATGCCCGAGCCCCTACGCCTTCGGCTGGGGCTTCCCGCGCTCGCCGACGCGTTGCGAGCGGTC
>JBDHFN010000151.1:0-5013 GCA_039590375.1 Gemmatimonadota bacterium | reverse complement strand
AACACGACGGAGCTGCTCGCGCGACGCACGGACACCTGGACCTCCTGTCTCGGCTGGACTCGTCAATGGGGCGGGCCATCGCGGACCGCGATGGTGGAAGCCCCACCCCCGGGGCATCGGGGACCCAACGGAACGCGCGAGGCCTCGGGGCGCAAGGGCCGGCGGGTGCCCGGCGAACACTCGCTACGACACGGACGTCCTCAACCCGGTCGCCCTGGCGAGACGACCTCGATCGTCCTCGAGGGCGTCATCGAGCTCGGAGGAGGCCGGACCGCGTTCGCCGTCTACTTGATCCAGGGCGGCGGCGGATCGCCCGGGTCACCGGCCATGCCGGTGTGCTCCTTTGCCACCTTGGCCACATGGCGACACGCGAAGTACGACGAACGCCGCCGCCCCGTTCTCACTCGATACGACGTGGGGCAAACCCTGACCCTGACTTCAGCCTGCTCCCTACGCCGCTTCCCGACCTTGCCGCCGTATTCTCAACTTGGAGGAGTTTTGCCGGGCTCTATCGAATCGAGCCGGCAGTCTCATGCGCCGAGGGGCTGACCGTGTCCGCGTCAGCAGCACAGTCCCGAGCGGCATCGGGTGTTCCAGCCAGCCTGCATCCAGAACCGCCTGACAGCTGCACAGTCACGAGCGAGTCGCCAGGACCCTCCGCAGCTAGCGATGATAACCGGCCTCAGCACCAGACACGCCAGATAACCGCACCACATCCGGCGTGGAGTCAGTCGGCTTCCGCGATGGCACTGGAAACCCGATGACCCCCCTCGAGCCCGGCACCCAACTCGGCCCCTACGAGATCGTTGCCCAACTGGGTGCGGGTGGGATGGGTCAGGTCTACAAGGCGCGGCACCCCAGGCTTGACCGCACCGTCGCGCTGAAGGTTCTTCCTGAAGAACTCGCCTCCGACCCCGAGCGTCTGGAACGCTTCGAGCGCGAGGCCAGAGCCGCCTCGGCGCTGGATCATCCTGGCATCGTCGCGATCCACGACATCGCCGAGGCCAAGGGCATCCGCTTCATCGCCATGCAGTACGTCCGGGGGCAGACGCTGACCGAGACGCTTTTGGACAAAGGGCGCCCCGACCTCAAAGAAGCGCTCAGCTACGGCATCCAGATCGCCGACGCGCTTTCCCAGGCCCACAAGCACGGCATCGTCCACCGGGACCTGAAGCCCGACAACCTCATGGTCGGCCAGGACGGCCGGGTGCGCATCCTGGACTTCGGGCTGGCAAAGAAGATGGATCGCTCCGAAGCCACCCGGTTCCGGACAGCCGCGCCATCGGACGCGCCATCCGAGCTCACACGCGACGGCCGCATCCTGGGCACCGCACCCTACATGTCACCCGAGCAGGCGCTGGGCGAGCGGACCGACCACCGGAGCGACATCTTTTCCTTTGGAAGCGTGCTGTACGAGATGGTCACGGGGCGCCGGCCATTCGACGCCGATAACGTACCCGGGCTGCTTGTCTCCATCGTCCACGACGAGCCTACCCGGCCCAGCGCGCTGGTGCCGGGGCTGCCGCTTCAGCTCGAGCAGGTGCTGGAGCGGTCCCTCAAGAAGGACCCGAACAAGCGCTTCCAGTCCATGGCAGACGTGCGGGTCGAATTGGACGAGGTCCGGGCTGCAGTCGACTCGGGTAGCTTCATTACCGCGGAACAACGTCCGGCTCGGAGGCCGATGAAGCCAAGGCGTTGGCCATGGGTGGGCTCCAGGGCCATCCTCCTTCTCGCCCTGCCCCTTGCCGTGTGGTTGACCCGATCGCGATCGGAGCCCGATGCTCCGCCGTCCTTGCCCCTGCCCCTCACGTCCCTCGACGGCTTTGAGAGTTATCCCAAGATCTCGCCCGACGGACGTCAGGTCGCGTTCGTGTCGGATGGAGGAGAAGGAGGACCCACGCACGTCTGGGTGGTCGCGGTCACCGGCGGCCAGCCCCGGCAACTCACGGACGCGGATCTGTCTGACGCCTACCCCGCCTGGTCGCCCGACGGAAACGAGATTGCGTTCATGCGGGCCGCGGGCGAAGAGAGTGAGATCCTGGCGGTGCCCATGCTGGGAGGCGTCGAGCGCCGCATCACCACCGCCGGCTGGAGTCTGGGCCTGGACTGGTCGCCGGATGGAGAGTGGCTGGTGTTCGCCGACCGTGGCGCCGAAACCGAGTACCCCACGCTTGCGATCTATTCCCTTTCTACTGGCGAGAGATCCCAGCTCACTGCCCCACCGAGTACGCACTGGGATCTGGAACCCGTGTTCTCGCCGGACGGGGCGACGGTGGCTTTCATGCGATATCCGCTCTACGGCGGGGAAGGCGGCGCGGTCTACATTCAGCCCCTAGGCGAAGAGCCTCTACGGGCCCTGAATGTGGCTGGGCGCATCGAGCCCACCAGGCTCACGGAGGACGACTGGCTCCGAGCCATTGACTGGACCCCCGACGGAAGGGAGATCGTGTTCGCCACGGGTGAGCCCGCCGGGATGCACCTCAAGCGTGTCCCCATCGCAGGCAGCGAACCGGCCCGGCTGGCCGCTGGATCCGGCGCAGAGCATCTCTCCGTGGCCCGAAACAGATCCACGCTCGTCTACTCCGAGTCCTTCCAGATCCACAACATCTGGCGCGTCTCCGGACCCACGGCAGAGGTCCCGGTCGAGGCCAGCCGCTTCATCGGGTCCACGCGAGACGACCTGGCACCAGCCTACTCTCCCGACGGCGATCGCATCGCCTTCGTCTCCGGACGTTCGGGCTATTGGGAGATCTGGATTGCCGACTCGGACGGCCGGAACGAACGGCAGCTGACGCAGCTCGCGCACGCCATCTACCCCGGTTGGTCGCCGGACTCGAAGCGAATCACCTTCAGCTCGGTCGCGACCGAGGGACTGAGCGAGTCGGGTGTCTTCGTCGTCGACGCGTCTGGTGGTCTGCCGGAAAACCTCACCGGCTCTGCTGGAGGAGACGCGTTGCCGAGCTGGTCCCGGGACGGAGCGTGGATCTACATGCAGTCTCGGCGCGGAAGCGACGCCTGGAGGATCTGGAAGATGCCGGCGGGCGGGGGTGAGGCGATTCGCTTGAGCGACGACAACGGGCTTCGACCCCTGGAATCCGAAGACGGGCTCGTGTATTACGCCGCCCCTGGTGACCCGGGGTGGGAGGTCCGCAGTGTACCCGCCGGCGGTGGTGCCTCTTCACGAGTGATGTCGCTAACCCCGGCCCAGTTCACGATCTGGCGCAACTACCTGGTATATGCCGATAGGACCGAGCCGGACCGCTCCGTCCTCAAGAGTCTCGATCTTCGGTCGGACGAGGTCCGGGAGATCGCCGAGCTGCCTGGTGAAGTTCCCAGCGCTCTCAGCTGGGCGCTCTCGGTGTCGCCGGACGGCAAGTGGGTCCTCTATGCGGCGCTCGACGAAAGCGGGGCCGATCTGATGCGGGTCGACAACTTCCGTTGACGGCCAACCGAGGAGCCTCGTCGGGCAAACCGCACGCAGGGCTAGAGTTGCGAGCGGTTTAGCAGGTTGCAGGCTGGCCCGGTAGCCCGCCCCGCTCAGTCGCCCGCGATTCCCCTGCCCTGACCGGTCACGAGCACACTGACCTTCACCCCTGCAGAGCTCAACATCTTGACCAGCGCGTCGATGGTGAAGAGCTCGATCTTGCCGCGAACGATGTCGCTGACTCGGGGCTGGGTGACGCCGAATAGCTCAGCCGCCTCCCTCTGTGTCATTCCCCTCCGGTCGATCAGGCGGGTGATGGCCATCATGAGCTCGGCGCGGATCTTCAGGTTATGTGCCTCGTCGGGATCGAAGCCCAGGTCCTCGAAGACATTTCGGCTGGACGGTGTGGCTTGTTCCATCTGAGTCGTCATCGTTGCTGATTCCGGAGCAGTAGTTCTATACAAAATATTGTATCGCCCTCGGGCGGGATAGTCGCAAGAGTTTTCTGGCGTTCATCTGCTGACTCGAGAGATTGCGTGTTGAGTCTTTGCCGGTGAACGGCTGGGTGGGACGACGGATGTGATGCTCGATCCGCGGGTTTCCCCTGCGAAACGATGCTCTGAGCGAGACTGCCGCTGGGCACGAGAACCGCCGTGCTACCCGGCCGGAGCCCTAGTCTTCAGATACTCCCAGGACGGCTTGCCCTTGAGGAGGGCGGGCGTGTTGATGTCTTCGTCCACGTCGGGCCAATGAATCCCCCAACCGCCACCAATGATCTGCCAGTTCGCTCGCTGCGCTGGAGTGGCATTGGCGAGCCGAGGATACCACTCGACCGGCACACTTATTGTGCGCCCGTCTTCGAGGTCGACGCTGATCTGTGCGTCGGTGACCCGGACATCCTTCACGCGATGTCGCGGCTCAAGATCCGAAGAATCCATGCCATCCCTCCAACAGAAGACCCTCTCGGTCTCTGATAAGCCTCGCGATTCGGCGAAGTTCCGCAGCCCGGTAGCCTCGATTGTAGGCCACTCGGACCGGATCCAGCCAGAACTTGGCGGCGCAGGCGTCTCTCTGCACATGAACGTGCGGCGGCTCATGGCCATCCGATGCATAGACGTGTACGCGATAGGGTCCCTCTCGGAGCAGCGTCGGCAGGGCGAACCTCCGGACCGAGCATCAGGCGGTCCCGGAGGATCGATATCGAAGGTGGGCGGGGGGATGGCGCGATGGGAGACGTGACCAAGGGACGCAGCGCCGTCGGTCGAACGAGACGCCAAGCATTCGAAGGAAGCGCGCCGACGGTCTTCGCCCGGGCGTCCCCGATTGGGGCGCCCGGGCAAAAGCCCGCCACAGGGCCTGGCTCACGTCCAGCCGCCCGTCCACGTCGCCCCCGCACGTCAGCGTCACCCCGCACTCGCTTTTCACACCGCCCACCGCTCCCACTTCCCGCCCCACCACTGCCCGTCCCGCATGCGGTCCAACCATCTCTGTGCCTCGGCCTCGGCCTCGGTCGGACACAGGATGCGGTACGCGGCCCGTGTCGCCTCGCGGTTCCAGGTCGGCACGTCCGAGCGCAGGTCCAGCGGCCC
>JBDHFN010000150.1:0-5032 GCA_039590375.1 Gemmatimonadota bacterium | reverse complement strand
CTGTGCGACGCGGGCCAGGCCTCGTGGCTCGATTTCGCACGTCAGGTGGCGGCGGAGGCGGGACTCGACATCGAGTTTACGGCGACGAGCACGGCCGCCTGGGGTGCGCCGGCGCAACGTCCACCCTTTTCCATGCTCGACTGCTCGAAGGCGGAGGCTATTCTGGGGCGTGAAATGACTCCTTGGCGTGAGTGCATCCACACCTATCTCTCGGAGGTGTTATGAAGGGAGTCGTATTGGCCGGAGGTCTAGGCACCCGCCTCCTGCCCATGACCCGCGTCACGAACAAGCATCTGCTGCCGGTATTCGACCGGCCGATGATCTACTTTCCGATTCAGCAGCTCGTACATGCGGGGATCGACGATATCCTCATCGTAACCGGCGGCAATCACGCGGGGGACTTCTTTCGGCTTCTGGGCAATGGCAAGGGGTTCGGCTTACGCCGGATGAACTACGCGTATCAGGAGGGGGAGGGGGGGATCGCCGAGGCCCTCGGTCTCGCCGAGGACTTCGCGGATGGCGATCCCATTTGCGTCATTTTGGGGGACAACATATTCGAGACGCCGATCCGTGAGGCGGTGGACGCTTTCAGGGCCGACCCAGAGGGTGCGATGGTCCTTCTCAAAGAAGTCGACGAACCGAAGCGCTTCGGTGTTGCCGAATTACGTGACGACCGGATCGTAAGTATCGTAGAGAAACCCTCCGAGCCCGTGAGCAACCTGGCCGTGACCGGCTGTTACTTCTACGACGGGCGTGTATTCGAGATCGTGCACGGTCTCTCCCCGTCCGGCCGGGGCGAGCTGGAGATCACCGACGTCAACAACCGCTACGTCGAGTGGGGCACCCTTCGCCATCATGTCGTCAGCGGCTGGTGGACCGACGCCGGTACCGTCCCGTCGCTTTATCGGGCGACGCAGCTGGTTGCGGCAACCGAGGATGAGCTGGTGCTCCGAACGCCTCTTGTCGGAACCTCCTCGCGGGAGGGGGACCGTCGGTGAAGCTGCTGGTAACGGGTGGCGCGGGGTTCATCGGGTCGAACCTGGTTCGGTACTTGCTCGAGGAATACGACGACGTCGAGGTGGTCAACCTGGATCTCCTCACCTACGCCGGGAATCTGGACAACCTCGCGGGTATGGAGGCGGATTCACGCCACCGCTTCGTGCATGGCGATATTTGTGACGCCCCGTTGGTGGGAGACCTGGTCCAGGAGGTGGACGCCATCGTCAATCTCGCGGCCGAGTCCCACGTCGATCGCTCGATTGCGCACGACGCGCCCTTCGTTCGGACCAACGTCAACGGTACGCATACGCTGCTGAGCGCGGCGCTGGGCGCCCCGAATCCACCGCGATTCGTCCACGTCTCGACCGACGAAGTGTACGGCGAGTTGCCGTGGAGGGACCCGACCGAGCCGGAGACCGACGCACATGTCGTGACGGAGCGCTTCACCGAGTCCACCCCTTTGGCTCCCCGGTCTCCGTATTCGGCCACCAAGGCTGCGGGCGACATGCTGGCGCTGGCGTATCATCGGACGCACGGGCTGGACGTCGTCGTGACGCGTTGCTCCAACAACTACGGGCCATATCAGTTTCCTGAGAAGCTGATCCCGCTCATGGTAGCCAACGCGATGAAGGGGGATGCGCTTCCGGTCTATGGCGACGGCCTCAACGTGCGCGACTGGATCCACGTGCAGGACCACTGCCGCGGCCTGGATGCCGCACTCCGGAAGGGCCGGCCAGGGGAGGCATACAATTTCGGGGGCGACGCGGAGCGCACGAACCTCCAGATCGTGAGAGCGATTATCGAGCAGACCGGAGCCGATCCCGGTTTGGTCAGCTTCGTCGAGGACCGGTTGGGTCACGACCGGCGGTACGCTGTCGATGCCACGAAGGCGAAGGAGGAGCTGTCCTGGTCGCCGCTCGTGGACTTCGAGGAGGGGCTCGCCGAGACGATCCGATGGTACGGGGAGAACGGGGCTTGGCTGGAGCGGATCGAGAGCGGGGCGTATCGGGGTTGAGGTTACGGCCGGTTGAGGTAGGTTTTTAGCCTCATGTCAGATTCCATCTTGGTCACCGGCGGTGCGGGTTTCATCGGCTCACACCTAGTGGAGCGCCTGCTCGAGGCCGGTAAGGACGTCTTTGTCGTAGACGACCTGTCCACGGGCAGTCTGGACAATCTGGCCGGGGTTCGTGACGACCCGTCCCTCCACCTGATCATCGACTCCATCATGAATTGGCCGATGATGAAGGACACGATTGGCCAGGTCGACAGTGTCGTCCATTTGGCCGCCGCGGTGGGTGTCCGAAAGATCATCGAATCCCCTGTCGAGACCATCACGACCAACGTCCGGGGTACGGAGATCGTGCTCGACTGTTGTCACAAGCACGAGACCCCGCTCTACGTGGCCTCCACGTCCGAGATCTACGGCAAGGGCGGCGACCAACTCCATGAAGAGCATGATCGGATCATGGGAAGCACGGCCCACCGGCGTTGGTCCTACGCATGCACCAAGGCCCTGGACGAGTTTCTGGCCTTGGCCTACCACCAGGAAAAAGGGTTGCCGGTGATTCTGGGGCGGTTCTTCAACACCGTCGGGCCGAGGCAGAGCGGCGAGTGGGGCATGGTGATGCCCACGTTCGTGAAGCAAGCTCTGGCCGGTGATCCCATCACGGTCTATGGCAAGGGGGATCAGCGGCGCTCGTTCTGCCATGTGAACGATTCTGTACGGGCGGTTCTCGGTCTCCTCGACGCTCCCGCCGCCGTTGGTCAAGCGTTCAACATCGGCAACGAGCACGAGGTCACCATCATGGAGCTGGCGGAGCGCGTGAAGGACCGAGTCGGATCGACATCCGAGATCGTCGCGGTGCCGTACGCCGAGGCGTACGGAGAGGGGTTCGAGGACATGGAACGCAGGCAACCGGATATCGGCAAGATCCGTGGGCTACTCGGGTGGGAACCGGAGAAGTCGATGGATGAGATCATCGATGATGTGGTGGCCTACTGTCGGGTCGCCTAGATAGGCTGACGGGGCGGTGTGGGCTCGGACGTGTCTGAGTTGTCCGATCTATTGCTGGTGAATGAGTACTAGCGAATGAGGGCAATCGTGACGGCGGCCGCGCCGCCCAAGACCGCACCGAGTGCATTAGCGTTTCTGCTGATCCACCCACGTTCGGGGACGGCGCTGGCCCAGGTGACGAAGAGGCGATCACCCGATTGGATCGGGGAGTCCTCGATCAGAGTTGGCCCCCCGAGGATGGTCGTGATGATCTTCCCGTCCCGGAAGACCCACACCTCGTCCTGGCCCTGCGGGGAAGGCCCTCCCGCTATTGCCAGGGTTTCCCACATGGTCATGTCGGGATCGAGATTGAAGTAACCTCTGTTGCGAACGGCCCCTCCGATCCGCACCCGTCGTCGCACGATGACGTCGATGGACGGATCTTGCAGGTATCGCCGGTACTGCTCTACGAGTAGCGCCTGGAGAGTCTCTGCCGTGTACTTGCTGGCCTGGATCTCCCCCAATCGGGGGAAAACCGCGACGCCTAGCGGACTGACCGAATATTCTCCTGACATGTCCGGTTCACTCTGCATGCGGAGCTCGATCACGTCTCCCGGATAGACGGGAAGCGCCGTATGCTGTCCGAGTAGCGTGCTGGGGGGCTCAATCGCCAAGCTCATCGCGACGATGATAAATGCTTTCCGCATGCTGAACCGGAGTAACCGAGGGAAAATTTGTTTGCGCCGGAGAACGTAGGTGATGGCTCTCATTCTCACAACAGAGCGGCCCCCCTTGATTCCATAAATATGGCTATTTTACTATGTTTTCAGGGCATCCTTCATTGGGTGAACGCGGTCCTTCCGACCAAATTCGAGGTTTCGTTGCGATAAACATGTGTTCCTCATCGAAACATGGGCATCACGGGCCCCGTCGTACGAGGGTCAACCTCTGTGCTACATGGACGTGGCCGGGTGGTTATCTTTGCTGCAGATTCCGTTGAAGCCTTTCCTACCCGATACCTTCATCCCTCAATGAGCATCCACAAACGCAGCCATCTCGCGTACCTCGAGTCCGAGGCGATCTTTGTCATGCGGGAAGTCGCTGCCCAGTTCGAGCGGCCTGCTCTCCTGTTCTCGGGGGGGAAGGACTCGATCGTGATGGTGCATTTGGCCGTCAAGGCGTTTGCCCCGGGCAAGTTCCCGATTCCGCTCCTGCACATCGATACGGGCCACAACTTTGCGGAGACCATCGAGTTTCGGGATCGCCTCGTGGAGCGCCTTGGATGTGAGTTGATCGTCCAGCGCGTACAGGACTCGATCGATGCCGGGCGCGCCAAGGAAGAGGATGGGCCGAACCCGAGCCGCAACTTCCTCCAGATCGTCACACTCTTGGATGCGATCAAGGAGCTGAAGATAGATGCCGCGCTCGGTGGGGGCCGTCGCGATGAGGAAAAGGCGCGAGCCAAGGAGCGCTTCTTCAGTCACCGCGATGAATTCGGCCAGTGGGATCCCAAGAACCAGCGCCCCGAGCTCTGGAACCTGTTCAACGGCCGCAAGAACCCGGGCGAGAATTTTCGTGTTTTTCCGCTCTCAAATTGGACGGAGATGGACGTCTGGCAGTACATCGAGCAAGAGGAGATCGAGATTCCGTCCCTGTACTTTTCGCATCAACGGGAGGTCGTGGACCGAGACGGCACACTGCTGGCCAATACCGAATTCAATGCGCTGCTCCCGGGCGAGGCGTACGAGTCGAGGCAGGTTCGCTTCCGCACGATTGGAGACACCACCTGCACGGGAGCCACGCTCTCAGCCGCCTCGACACTCGAAGAGATCATCCTGGAGGTCTCCGCGGCCCGCACGACCGAGCGGGGAGGGCGCCACGACGACAAGCGGTCCGAAGCCGCGATGGAAGACCGTAAGAAGCAGGGGTACTTCTGATGGCGCCCGATTCAGGGCTCCATGCGGGGAATCCGGCGTCCCACCATATGGACCTGCTGCGGCTCACGACCGCAGGAAGTGTCGACGATGGTAAGAGCACACT
>JBDHFN010000149.1:0-8750 GCA_039590375.1 Gemmatimonadota bacterium | reverse complement strand
GAAGCGCAGGCGATCGCTCGGGAGCTCGCCCTGACCAGGCTCGACGAGCGCAGTCCCGACCCGCGACTCCAGACTCGTCGCCGGCTCGCGATCTGAGTGATGGAAGGCCACTCTCACTCCGACGCGTATCCGACCCGGTACTGGCACCGAGTCAACGACGGTCGCGTCCAATGCGACCTCTGTCCACGCCTGTGCAAGCTTCGAGAGGGGCAGCGAGGCCTCTGTTTCGTGCGGGCCTGCCAGGACGGGGAGATCGTCCTCACGACCTGGGGGCGATCCAGCGGGTTCTGCGTCGATCCCATCGAGAAGAAGCCGCTCAATCACTTCCTGCCCGGGACGCCCGTGCTCTCGTTCGGTACCGCCGGCTGCAATCTGCAGTGCGCCTACTGCCAGAACTGGTCGATATCCAAAGCGCGGGGCTTCGATACGCTGGCGGATCGGGCCCTCCCGGAGACCATCGCCGAGGCCGCGGATTCCCTCGGTTGCCGGAGCGTGGCGTACACCTACAACGATCCCATCACCTTCCACGAGTATGCCGTCGACGTGGCCCGGGCGTGCCATGAGCGGCACATCCGCTCCGTCGCAGTGACGTCGGGATACGTGTGCCCCGAGCCGAGAGCCGAGTTCTACCGATATATGGACGCCGCCAACGTCGACCTCAAAGCGTTCACGGAGGACTTCTACAACAGGCTCTGCAAAGCCCACCTGGAGCCGGTGCTCGACACGCTCCGCTACCTGAGGCACGAGACGGACGTCTGGCTCGAGACCACCACACTGGTCATCCCCGGTGAGAATGACGGAGACGACGAGATCGACGCGATGACCCGATGGGTCGTCGCCGAGTTGGGCCCAGACGTGCCCATGCACTTCACGGCGTTCCACCCGGACTTCCGCATGCTGAAGCATCCGCCCACGCCGCCGGCCACGCTCACCCGCGCCCGAGAGATCGCGATGGCCAACGGGGTGCGGTACGCGTACACCGGCAACCTCTACGATCCCGAGGGCCAGAGCACACGATGCCACGGATGCGAACGAGTGCTGATCGGGCGGGACGGCTACGAGATCGAGGACTGGAACCTGGACGCCGACGGCGCCTGCGCGGCGTGCGGGACGCCCTGCAACGGCGTGTTCGAGGAGGTGGCCGGTCACTGGGGCTCGAGGACGCAGCCCGTGCGGATCGCGGTTTAGGACGGCCACCTCGCGCTCGCGGTCAATCCGGGAGGTCGATTGGAAACCCCCTACAGAGAGCACGGGCGATTTCCCGACAGGTCCCGCTCATCTCGGCCGATAGATTCCCAATAGGCATCCACAACTTCGAGACGCACGAGGCGTCTGCCGACCACCTCCCGTTCGATACGGGCAGCCTGGATTGCATCTTTGCATTCAACGCCTGAACACCATGTACCTGATTACCCGAACGGGCTAGCCCTTCGGACCCATGCTTACCGTCGAACCCAACCGGAGACCATGAACATGACTAGTGAGGAGCGTTCGATAGCCGAACTCTTGGGCCAGATCGAGGAGCTTCGCGAGCAGTTGGCTGACGTCAGCCAGCAACTGGTGAAGTTCGAAGCCCGACTGGCCAGGCTGGAGGTGCGGGAAGAGACCTTGGAGAATCCTGCCGCCGCCGGGGACGAGCCCGTGGGGGAGTTCCTCTGAGGTCGTGATGAGCCTCCGCGGTAGGCTCAGCAGCAACGTCAGGTGCGCTGGCTGGCGCCCGCGCAACAGCATTCACCGCAGCATCCGCGGCAACTCTGCCGCCCCCGCTGTCGCTGCCGGCGATTGTGAGGGCTACGGGAGGTGGGTTATCCATGGAGTCCACACACTGAACGGAATGCGAATGCTGAGCAAGAGTAGACGTCAACTCATCGAGCGGCTCAAGACACGCAAGGGCCGGCCCAGAGAGGCGCTGGCGCTGGTCGAGGGCGTGCGCTCGGTTGCCGAGGCATTGGCGGCGGGAGTGGACATCCGTTTTGCGGTTCAGTCGCCTCGACTGCTCGGTACCGAGGCCGGCCGGGCCCTCGCCTCCGCACTGGCCGCGCGGGGGCTGGAGCCCGAAGAGTTGGATGACAAGGATCTGGACGAGCTCTCAGCCACCGAGCGCCCGCAGGGCATCCTGTGCGTCTGCAGCGAGCCGGGGCTCGATCTTGGTCAACTCCGCGATCGTGCCCCGTCGAGGTTGCTGCTGCTCGACGGGTTGCAGGACCCGGGCAATCTGGGAACGCTCATCCGCGCGGCCCGAGCGTTTGGTGTGGATGCCGTGATCGTCCTGGATGGTTCCGTCGACCCCTGGAATCCGAAGGCGGTTCGTGCGGCGGCGGGTGCCGGCTTCCATACGCCGATCTCCCGGGCCCCGTGGTCCGAGGCCGGGCCCTGGCTGCAGGAGCAGGGGATCGAAATTCTGGCCGCGGATCCGGCTGGCCAGGATGTCCGCTCCTTCCGCCCGGGCGGTTCCTGGGCTCTGGCCGTCGGCAACGAAGGAGCGGGACTACGCGCTGAAGTCGCGGCGGCCTCCGCCACGAGCATCGCTGTCCCGATGCCGGGCAGCGCAGAATCCTTGAATGCAGGGGTCGCCGGGTCGATCCTTCTGTATAGCCTGCTCACTGTATAGCCTGCTCACTGTGAGCCTGCTCATCGTATGGCACCCTCGGGAGTGTACCGCCCTTGATCGATGCTTGGATCGTCTCCGCTTCGGCCGGCGTGCTCGGAATGATGCTCGGTTCGTTTCTGAACGTCTGCACATTCCGCTGGCCCGAGGACGAATCGGTGATATTTCCCGGCTCCCACTGTCCGAAGTGTGGGCAGAGCATCCGGTGGTACGACAACGTCCCCGTGATCGGCTACGTATTGTTGCGTGGGCGCTGCCGGGCATGCGGGGACCCGATCTCTCTCCAGTACCCCCTCGTCGAGTTGGCCACCGGGCTCGTGTGGGCGGGGATGTTCAGCTACGCCGGACTCTCCTTCGAGGCCCTGAGGGGTGCCCTGCTCTTGACGATTCTTTTCGGTATCGCTCTCACCGATGCGCGGTTCTACATCATCCCCGATCAGTTCTCCCTCGGGGGACTCGTCCTCGGACTGGGGCTCTCCTTTCTGCCCGGTGGGATCGATCCCCTCGCGGCGCTCCTGGGGGCCACCCTGGGTTTCGGCCTTCTGGAGTTCGTGGCCATTGCCGGAAAGTGGATGTTCAAGAAGGATGCGATGGGGGGTGGGGACATCAAGATGATGGCCATGGTCGGATCTTTCCTGGGGATGGCGGGCGTGCTCCTGACCGTCTTCCTCGGGGCTCTGCTGGGGTCCGTCATTTTCGGACCGATCTCGTACAAAACGAAGAAGTTGGTGCCGTTCGGGATCTTTCTCGCGGCCGGTGCCGCGGTGACCTACGGCTTTGGCCCCGACATCGTGGAGTGGTATCTGACCAACGTGTTGGGGATCTGAACCGGGCGTGGGGATCGGACCGGATGTCAGGGATCCGAACCGGACGTCACGAATCCGGACCGGACGCTAGGGATCCGAGCAGTCCCGCTGGTAGCCGCAGGAAAGACACACGACCTTGCAGTGACGCTCCATGGTCGGGCCGCCGCATAGCTCGCACTTGGCATCGTCCGCCTCCCCGATCTGCTCCTCGCGGTAGGTCCGAGCGAGCTCGATATAGTGCTTACCGCCCCGGGCCACCCACTCCGCCGCGGAACCATCCAACTGCTTCTTCACTTCGCCGGGGACACCCGCGACCAGGCTACGGTCGGGGATTTGGGCGCCCTCCCTGACCACTGCGTTGGCCGCGATCACGCACTCCCTGCCAATGCGGGCGTTCTGGAGGATTACCGCGTTCATGCCGATCAGGGACAGGTCGCCAATGGTACAGCTCTCGAATTTGGCGCCATGGCCTACCGTGACGTTCTTGCCGATGACAGTAGGAGCCCAACCCCCGACGTGGACCACGCAGTTGTCCTGAACGCTGGAACCCGCGCCCACCACGATCCCGTTCTCGGCGTGGTCTCCTCTCAGCACCGCGCCGAACCAGACGCTCGCTTCCTCTTCGACCGTAACGTCGCCGATGAGCACCGCGTTGGGTGCGATGAAGGCGGACTCGGCCACTCGAGGCAACTTGCCCTGGAAGGGAAGGAGGATCGCCATTTCGGAGGGCCTGGCCCGGTTACCCGGGCTCTTCCCGGTCCGCCAGCGCGAGCTTGGTGAGGCGGGCGGTCAGGACCTGGGTGTCTGAAGCCGTCAGGATCTCGATCTTCACGCCCGCCCGCTCCACCGTCTCGCCCGGTTCGGGCACATGCCCCAACTCCTCGAGGAGGAATCCGTTGAGGGAGCGGTGCTCGAGCTGAGGCAGCGTGACGTTGAAGGCGTAGTTGATTTCACGGACGTCGATGCCCCCGGGTGCCATGAGCTGTGTCCTGGAAATCCGAACCAGCGCCTCTTCGTCCACGTCGGTTTCGTCCACGATCTCGCCCACGAGCTCCTCGATGATGTCCTCGAGCGTGGCGAGGCCGTCCGTGCCCCCGAATTCATCGGCGATGATCCCCATATGGATGCGCCGGGCCTGGAACTGATGGAGAAGGCGCGTGAGCGGGAGCGACCCGGGGACAAACAGCGGATCCCGAGCCAGACGTGCCAGCGTCATCGTGGTTCGGCCCGCGACGTAATTTTCGTAGGCCTCCCGCACGTACAAGATTCCCGAGATGTCGTCCGTCGTGTCCCGGTACACCGGAACGCGGGAGTACGGCACCGACTTGAGTTCCCCGATGATCTCCTCGAGCGTGAGCGAGTCCTTCCACGCGAAGATGTCCACTCGAGGCGTCATGACATCCCACGCCGTCAGTTCGTCCAGGCGGAAGGCGCGCTCCACCAACAGGTGCTCGTCTTCACCGACCAGCCCCTCCTCCTGCCCCAGCTGAGTGAGTTCACGGACGTCGCGCTCCTCCTGGCTCGGCCCGTCGGCCCCCTCGGTTCGGATCGCGAGCCAGCGGAACCAACGATCAGGGCAGCAAGAGAGCCGGCGAGGAGCCCCCATCTGCCCCCGGCCGCACCGTACAGCGCGTACCCCAGGAGAACCACGGTGCCGACCGCGACGGCCCCGAAGAGCGTATACAAGAACAGCAGGGAGGCACGCGTCTGTGGGGCCCGGTTTCTCAACTCGGCGAGGGCCTCGGCGCCCTGGAAGCCCTCCTCCTCCAAGGTTCGAAGCCTGGAAGTCCCGATGGCGAACGTCGCGGTCTCCGACGCGGAACACAGAGCGGAGATGAGGATCGAAAGGGCGGCGGTGCTCGATAGGAGCCAGATCATGCTGGCCTCGAGGGCTTGGGCCTTGTCTGCAGCGTCGTACTCGGCGGGCGTTCGCCCGCCTCGATACTTGGACCTACGTCCATTCAGCCGACTCCTCGAGGAGCTCCGCGATCACGTCCCGCGTGACACGTCCATCCGCCTCCGCCTCGAAATTGAGCACGATCCGGTGCGCGAGCACGGCGGGGGCGACCGCTCGTACGTCATCGTAGGAAGGGATGGGGTCTCCACGGATCGCCGCCATCGCCTTGGCGCCGAGCACGAGGTACTGCGACGCCCGGGGGCCGGCTCCCCAGCTGACGTACTTCTCCGACACCGCCGCGGTCTCCTCGAGGCCGGGCCGAGTGGCCCTGGCCAGGTGGACCGCAAAGGACACGAGCGACGGGGGGGCAGGGACACGTCGCACCAGGTGCTGAAGCTCGATCAGTTCCGCCGCCGACACGACGGGATGGACCTGTAGGTCCTCCTCTCCCGTGGTGCGCGTCGCCACCTCCTCTTCTTCCTTCTTGGAGGGATATCCGATTGGGAGCTCCAACATGAACCGATCCAATTGGGCTTCGGGAAGCGGATAAGTACCCTCTTGCTCGATCGGGTTCTGGGTCGCCAGAACGAAGAACGGGGGCTCGAGCCTGTACGTGTCACCGGCGGCGGTGACCTCTCGCTCCTGCATGGCCTGGAGCAGTGCAGCCTGCGTCTTCGGGGGGGTTCGGTTGATTTCGTCCGCTAGCACGACGTTCGCGAAGATCGGTCCCCGGACAAAGCGGAACACGCGCTTGCCAGTGGAGCGGTCCTCTTCGATCACTTCCGTGCCCGTGATATCGCTGGGCATGAGGTCGGGCGTGAACTGGATCCGGCTGAAATCGAGATCGAGCGCCTCGGCTAGCGTACTGATCAACAGCGTCTTTGCCAGGCCAGGCACGCCCACCAAGAGCGTGTGCCCGTTGGCCAGGAGGGAAGTCAGAAGACCTTCGACGACGTCGTGTTGGCCTACGATCCGCTTTTCGATCTCGTTTCGGAGCTCCTCGGCGACCTCGGACACGCGCTGGAGTAGCTCGAGGTCCCGGTCCTGTACAACTGCTTCTGTCGATGACGTCATTAATCGGTCCGGAACTGGTCCGGCGTCTCCAAAGTAATGCCCAAGCCGTTATGAGCGGCGAATCTGCGGATCCCCGAAAGGGGCCGTACGGTACGCCGCGAAGTTGACTCCGGGCAGCCCCTCAGTCAAGCGTGGACTGGTCACGAAATCCCTGTTTTCGACCGGTAAATTGGCGCTTGCGCTTTTTTTCACAAGCGTCTAAATTTTCCTTAGACTTTGGGTTTCCCACCGGAGTTCCAACCGATGTCGAAGGAAGGAAAACCGGCCGAGGAGCGTGGTAGCGAAGTCGTTCGAGCCTCCTCCCAGTTCTTGGGTCACGGGGTGACGCTGGCTGCTTCGGCGGCGCTCTTCGGATGGATCGGATTCAAAGTCGGCGAGCGAATCGGGGCCGAGTCGCTACTGATGATTCTCGGGGTCCTTTTCGGGGGCGCGGCTGGCTTTTACAACCTCTATGTCCAGGTCGTGATAAGGCCCCGCGAAGAGCAGGGCCGCGAGGAGAGTGACGAGGATTGAGAGCCCTGGTTCGCTATGCGCTGGCCGGACTCTTGATGATCGCGGTGGCAATCGCGGCGCTCTTCCCGTTTCTGGACGATGAGGCGAGAACGGGAGTCGCGTGGGCAGCCGGCGTGGCTTATGTGGTGCAGGTCGTGGCCTTCGGGCTGCTGCTACGGGCCCGGGAAGAGCCCTCCCGCTTCTTCGCGTGGTGGGGCGCGGGCGTGGCGATAAGGATCGGGGTGGTCATCATAGCCGGGATCGTTGCCCTACGCATCGAATCCCTCGGAGCTGAAGCCTTACTGTTGTCCTTGGCTGGATTTTTCTTCGGTCTCTTGTTGATCGAGCCGGCGTTCCTCAAGGCCGCAGATAGGGATGGCATAGATTGATAGAAAAGACAACGAGTCTACTCAGAATGCTTCCAGGGTACAGTCAGGAAGCGGCACAGGACGCCGGCGAACACGCAGCGGAGTCGTCCGGCCCCATGCCCCTGGACGAGCTTTCCGATTTCGCGTCGCACCACATCGGCGATGCGTCTGAGATCGAGTTTTTTGGTGGGCATTGGAGCCTCGAGTCTCTGAGCATCGACCCGATCGCCCTCGGTCCCCTCACGATCGACCTGTCACCGACACGTCATGTGGTGGTCATGGTGTTGGTCGCCCTGCTCATGCTACCGACGTTCATTTTGTTGGCGGGAGTCCTCCGAAAGAGGCGCCAGGAGAACGCCCCGAGCGGCTTGGCCAACGCCATCGAGGCCATGGTCGTCTACTTCCGTGATGAGGTGGTGCGGTCGAACATCGGGCATGGCGCCGATGCTTTCACGCCCTTCATTCTCACGCTCTTCTTCTTCGTTCTGGGCATGAACCTGATCGGACTCACGCCCCTTGGGATCACGCCTACGGCGAACATCTCCGTAACCGCTGCTCTGGCCGTTATCAGCTTTGTCGTCATCGAGGTCGCTGGATTCACGGCCCTTGGACCGGCTGGCTACGCCCGTACCATCTTCTTCCTTCCTCCCGGTCTACCGGGCCTCATGAAACTGCCGATGCTCGCCATCCTGACCATCGTCGAGGCCCTGGGGAAGCTTGCGAAGCCGTTCGCGCTGGCGATCCGTCTCATGGCCAACATGACGGCCGGCCATACGCTGATCCTGCTCCTCATGGGAGCGATTTTTGTGCTCCAGAGCTACCTCGTGGGTGTCGGGGCCGTCGCTGTTGCCAGCGCACTCATGATTCTGGAGTTGTTCGTGGCCTGTTTGCAGGCCTACATCTTTGCGTTGCTCACGTCCGTCTTCATCGGGCTGATACGTCACGCTCATTAGTCACCGTCATACAACAAAGGACATACGATGCTGCACGCACTCGTTACCGTCGTTCAGGAAGCTGCCGCTGAGGGAGCGACCGGGGGCATTGGTCTCATCGGCGCCGGTCTCGCGATCGGGGGCGCCGTGCTCGGCGCGGGAATCGGAATCGGCCCTATCGGATCGGCCGCGGCCCAGGGAATCGCACGTCAGCCGGAGGCCACCGCGCAAATCCAGACGGCGGCCATCATCTTCGCGGCGCTCGTCGAGGGCACGGCGCTCTTCGGGCTCGCCCTCGCCTTTGTTCTGATGGGGCGATGACGCGTAGACCCAAGCTTGTGGTTCTCGGGGCATACGCGCTGACGCAGCCCATGGGTGTCGGCGCAAGAGGAGGGGCTAGATGTTCGACATAAATCTGGGCCTGTCGGTCTGGACGACGCTCGTCTTTCTCACGCTGCTCGGCATTCTCTGGAAGTTCGCGTGGGGGCCGATCCTGCAGGCTGTGCAGGATCGTGAGGACGGCATTCAAGGCACGCTCGACCAGGCTAGGGATGAGAGGGAGGAGGCGGCCAA
>JBDHFN010000148.1:0-5286 GCA_039590375.1 Gemmatimonadota bacterium | reverse complement strand
CCTCGACCAGATGATCTACCACGCCGCGTCCGTCCGGCGTGGGTCCGATCGGGCGCTGGTCGTTGTCGACATGCCGTTTCTTTCCTACCAGATCTCGGTCGAAGAGGCGATCCGGAACGCCGGCCGCGTCCTGCAGGAAACCGGAGCCCATGCGGTCAAATTGGAGGGTGGCCAGCCGATGGTGGCGACCGTCCGCGCTCTGGTCGAACGCGGGATCCCGGTGATGGGACACCTCGGGCTCACGCCGCAATCGATCCACACACTCTCTGGGTATCGCGTGCAAGGACGGGACGACGCATCCGCCGAGCGTCTGCTGGCGGATGCCCAGGCACTCGAGCAGGCCGGCGCATTCTCCCTCGTGCTGGAACTCGTGCCCACGTCCGTGGCAACGCACATCAGCGAGGCACTCACGATCCCCACCATCGGCATTGGGGCCGGTGCTGGGTGCAACGGGCAGGTCCTCGTCCTGCACGACATGCTTGGCCTGAACCCGGGCTTCTCACCCAAGTTCCTGAAGCGCTACGCCGAGGTCGCAGACACGGTTGGCGACGCCGTCCGACGGTTCGCAGAGGAGGTCCGTGCTGGAGACTATCCGGGACCGGAACATGGGTTCGACTGAGGAACCGGAGAAGTCGCAGTGAACCTGGTCACGTCGGTCGACGAGTTTCGCGAGGCGCGACGAGAGTGGAAACTCCAAGGCGCGCGCGTTTCCCTCGTCCCGACCATGGGATACCTGCACGAAGGTCACCTCCGGCTGATCGACGCCGCCCGTGAACGCTCGGACCTCGTGGTCGTGAGCGTCTTCGTCAATCCTCTCCAGTTCGGACCCGGAGAAGACTACGACCAGTATCCCAGGGACCTTGAGCAGGATTGTCGGTTGGTGATCGAGCGAGGAGCCACGGTCCTCTTCGCCCCCGAGGCCGCTGTCATGTATCCCGCCGGCTCCGAAATCCGAGTGGTGCCGGGCGCCACGGCAGAGCGATGGGAAGGCCCGGCTCGTCCCGGGCATTTCGTTGGTGTACTCACCGTTGTCGCGAAGCTCTTCCATGTGACGGAACCCCACGTCGCCTGTTTCGGACAGAAGGACTATCAGCAATTGACGTTGATTCGTCTGATGGTGCGGGATCTGAATTGGCCGATTGAGGTCGTCGGCGTGCCCACCGTGCGCGAGCCCGACGGCCTCGCGATGAGTAGCCGGAACGTGTATCTGTCAGCTGCCGAACGACGCGAAGCCGTGTCGTTGAGCGCCGGGCTGTCGGAGGCCAGCGACGCGTGGCGCGCGGGCGAGTCGAGTGCCTCGACCCTGGAGACGATCGTGCGTCGATGCGTTGAGGTGTGTCCCAGCGTGGCGCTGGAGTATATTGCCGTCGTCGATCCGGACCGACTCGAGCCCCTCGATCGGGTCGACGAACGGTCCGTGATCGCGTTGGCCGCCCGTGTGGGGCCGACGCGATTGATCGATAACATCATTCTCGGAGACGGACTCTCCGGTGGGACTTGACCAGCTGTCTCCGAAGGAGCCCGATGCCGATCGCACCCGCGCACCAGACCCGACACGCCCGCGAAACCCGCGCCTCCTAGGCCCCACGAACCCGTGACGCGCATCCGATCCTCGTCTCCGAAGCTTCGGCCGACACTCCCGGAATGGGCCGAGATCTCGCCCCAGCGCTTGGAGCATGTGGAACAGGTAGCCGAGCTCCTCGTGCAATGGGCGCAGGACCTCGGCGTCCCAGACTCAGAACGCAATCGATGGCTGCGGGCGGCGTGGCTTCACGACGCGCTGCGCGACGCCCGAGCGGAAGACCTCGAGCACTGGGCGCCTTCGGCCACTGGGCCAATGCAGCTGCGGCACGGACCGGCCGCCGCGGCGCGCGCGAAGGCCGAAGGAGAGACGGACCGGGGAGTACTCGACGCCGTGCGCTACCACTCGCTCGGGTTAGCAGAATGGGATATGGTGGGACGAATGCTCTACTGTGCGGACTACCTCGAGCCCTGCCGCTCGTTCGACCGAGAGGCCCGGGCCGAGCTCGCGGAGCGCCTGCCGCGGGATGTCTCGGGCGTGCTCCGTGAAGTGGTTCGCGCGCGAGTATTCCAAGTGGTCCGGTCGGGGTGGCCACTTCCCGAACCGACGGTACGTTTTTGGAACGCCCTCTTTCCGTACCCCGCCAACGACTCGCCCTGATACTCGCAGGGCTACTCGCGGTCCTGATCGTGTCGGCCGGCGCCGTTCGCTTCTGGCCGAGAACCGATCTGGTCGAGGGCCACGCCTATCCGGTTCCCTCGAGCACGAGTGGCCGCGTCGTCGAGGTGCTGAACGGCACCGACCGGATGGGGCTGGCGAGAATCACCACCCGCTTGTTACGGCACGCCGGGTACGATGTAGTCCTTTTCAAGAACGCGCCGGAGCCGGCCGACAGCACCGACATTCTGGTACGTCGCGGTGAGCTTGCCGCGGGGCAACGGATTCGGTCAGCGCTCGGAATTGGACGCGTTCGCATGGCGCCTGATACACTGCGCCGAGTCGATGTGAGTGTGATTCTCGGCAGCGATTATCTGCCGGTCGCCGAACTGCACCCGTAATCTCACTCATCAGCCGTGGCTCGGCGCCCCGGAGATTCGAACGCTATGACGATGTCCATGACGTTGGTGCCGGTGGGACCCGGCTTGAAGAGCGCCCGAACCGCGTCGAGGGCATGATAGGCGTCGTGGCATTCGAGATCGCGTCTCGGATCCCGTCCGGCGCGCCGAATCGCCTGCCATGTGTCCACGCTGATGATGGCCCCTGCCGCGTCGGTTGGGCCGTCCCGTCCATCGGTGCCCGCGGCAAGGAGCCACCAGTTGAGACCGAAATCGCCCGACTCGGATAGGCGGCGGGCCGCAGCCAGCGCGAATTCCTGACATCGCCCGCCCGAGCCTCTGCTGGATGTCCCGGAGACGGTCACTGTGGTCTCCCCTCCCTGGACCACACAGCGGGGCGTCGAGGAAATCTCGGGCTCGGAGATTGCCCGATCGAGGCCATCCACAAACCGCGCCCCGGCGAGAGATGCCTCACCGTGGAGCGGCTCCGCAATGTTCGCGACGCGAAAGCCGAATCCTCGCGCACGAACCCCCGCGGCGTCCAGGGCGTCGGCGTTGGTGGCGATGACCCGACTTGTGACCCGCGCAAATGCGGTGTCATTTGGCTTGGGCGTCTCGGGCTCGGTTCCCTCCATCACGGCGCTGAGGTAGCGCCGAATCGATCCGGGTGTCTTCGGCCAGAGTCCCGCATGAGTGAGCAGCGTGCGAACGTCCGCTGCGGTGGTACCGTCCGGGACGCACGGACCGGAACCGATCACTGGGAGGTCGTCGTTGATCACGTCGGACATGACGTAACAGCGGGTCCTGGCGCCGGCGAGACCAAGGGCCGTCGCCAGGCGACCCGCTCCCCAGCGGGTGACTCGCTTCCGGACCGCGTTTATCGCGCCAATGTCGAGCCCCGATTCCAGGAGAAACCCAAAGAGGGTGCCGAGATCCCCTTGCTCGATGCCACTGGCTTCGACCGGCGCGGCGAGTAGGCTAGTCGATCCGCCGGACAGGAGTACCCAGGCTTCGTCATTGGGCCGGATGTGGGCCATCAGGCTCTCCAGCACCTGTCCGGCGGCCAGCGACCCGGGCCCCGGCAGAGGGTGCTCGGCCGTCCACATTCGGATCGAAGGATGTGGGCTGGCCACGCTCTCCGGCCCGACCATCATGCCACCTGCCGGCGTCATGGACCGGGTGGCGAGGATGTCCACGGCCGCTCGCGTCATGGCAGCGGAGGCCTTTCCTGATGCGATGATCCACACCCGTTCCGCGCGAGGTGGCGGGTCTTCGGCGAAGGTTCGTGTCAGCGCAGCTGCTGGCTCGACCGCGTCGACCGCGGTATGGAAGAGCTCGGCCAACAGCTGCTCCGGCACACGGTGGCCGCGGGTACCTGGTTGTGGTGGACGGGGCATGGCGTTCCTCGGGTGTGGCTGGCTCCCGGATGGTCACACAAGTATAAGTACCGGTCGTGGAGGATCGCTGCCAGAAGCAATTTCCGTGGAGGGTGGATGAAGCCGTGTGTCGCCGTAACCCGACGCCTGCCGGAGGTGGTCGAGGCCGAACTGGATCAGAACTTCGACCTGCGCCTCAATCGACCTGACACGCCTTTCGACGCATCACGCCTGGCCGCCCTGCTTCAAGAAGCAGACGGCATCCTCTGTACCGTCACCGATCGTTTCGACGCTTTGATGTTGGCAGCGGACTCCATGCGAACCAAGATCCTGGCCAACTTCGGAGTAGGCTACGACAATATCGCGACAGATGCCGCACGCGCGGCCGGACTCGTGGTCACCAATACCCCGGACGTGCTGACCGAGGATACCGCGGACCTCGTCATCGCTTTGATGCTCGCGGTGGCGCGCCGTCTGGGGGATGGCGAACGGCTGATACGGGCCGGTGAGTGGCACGGATGGGGACCGACCCAGCTCCTCGGGACGCGAGTGCACGAGAAGACACTCGGCATCATCGGCCTGGGGCGGATTGGCAGAGCGGTGGCGCGTCGGGCAGCTGGTGGCTTCCATATGCACGTCCTCTGCCATTCGCGACGCCCACCCGACGCGGCGACCCTTGCCTCGTTGGGTGCCGAGTATTGTGCAGATCTCGGCGACCTCCTGGCGCAGTCGGACTTCGTTTCGGTGCACACTCCCGCCACACCCGAGACCAAGTATCTGATCGACTCTCGTCGCTTGGCTGCCATGCGCCAGAGCGCGTTTCTCATCAATACGGCGCGGGGTGACATCGTGGATGAGCGAGCCCTGGTCGAGGCGCTCTCAACTCATCAAATCCGAGGAGCGGGTCTCGACGTCTATGAGCGAGAGCCCAGGATCGCGCGGGAGCTCCTCGAGTTGGACAATGTTGTGCTCCTCCCCCACTTGGGGAGCGCAACCGTTGAATCTAGGGTCGCGATGGGGCGCCGGGCGTTGGAAAACCTGCGAGCCTTCTTTGCGGGCCGCCGTCCACCCGATCAGGTCACGTAGCCGCCATCACTCCGTATCGAGTTCGGGCTCGGTCCCACGAATCAGACGCTCCTCGAGCTTGAGCGCGGGCGCGCTAATTCCCCGCACTCCTCCTTCCGAACGTGTGGACTCCCGGCTCACAGCAGATTGCACCTTGTGGAGATGCCGAATGAGCTGGGTCACGTCCATCCCAAGATACTGAGGACGATAGGAAGACAGCGCGGTGATCGCCTTGTCGAGTTGTGCGGCGACACCATGGGGGTTCTCT
>JBDHFN010000147.1:0-8667 GCA_039590375.1 Gemmatimonadota bacterium | reverse complement strand
TCTCGGGGCCAGCACCCGGTTTGGCGACTTCCTCCAACCCGAATCCCTGGAGACGGCCTACGAGGGCGGTGACCGGATGCTCCTGATCAGCCTCAACAGCAACAACATCGATCCTCAAGTACCGGCGCAGCGTGTCGATCTTCAACAGATCGCGATCGACGCGGCCATCGAGGCCGGGGTAGAGCACATCGTCTATACCTCATTCGTGGACGCTGACGACAACGTGTCCCCGATTGCGGTATGGCACCGAGCGACGGAGGCAGACCTGCGGGAGAGTGGGATCACTTGGACGGCGCTCAGGAACCAGTGGTATGCAGACGGACTCGTGAACCAGGCCGCTCGCATGGTTGAGGACCGTCGCGTGGTCGTGCTCCCGGACGATCCTGGGACTGCGTTCGTGACCCGGAGGGACTGTGCCGTTGCGGCAGCCGTTGCGCTCATGACGCCTGGCCACGAAAACCGGGTTTATGAGATCACTGGCCCGGCACTGGTCCGAATGCGCGACGTCGCCTCGATCGCCAGCGAGATCAGCGGCATCGAAATCGAGGTGATCGAGGCGGGGCCAGAGGACGAGGTTCGGGCACCTCGGCCTTCTGGAACCACCCTGACAACTCACTTCAGGGACATCACAGGAGAGCCTGGCACCACAGCCCGAGACTTGTTGGAGGCGAACCGAGATGTGCTTCTGGAGGCCCGTGGGGGTGAGAGCCGGTGAAGTTGGAGCACCGCAGGGGTTCACCTCGGGTTCGAGCTGGGCGGGGAAAGGACGTCTCCATGATCCCTGGTCTCCAGATGAATTGCATGGTTCGGGGCGGATAGGACATCCAAATCTACCGAGAGCTTTGCCGACGCTCGGCTCGAACCTACGGTTCTGTCGGCCGCCTCCGGCACCCGACGCGTGCTCGCCTTTGGCGACCCCGCTGAATCCGGCCGCCCCGACTGAGTCTCCTTTAAGCCAAGAAGCCCCACAGCAAACAAATCTGCTGCGGAGCCCAAGTCGGGACGGCCGGATTCGAACCGGCGACCCCCTGAACCCCATTCAGGTGCGCTACCGAGCTGCGCCACGTCCCGTGAGGGAGGAATATAGACGTAGGCCAGAACAGGGCCAACTGGAGGGCGGTGTTTGGTCCCCCTGGCCTGATGGAGGGCGTGGTGGCTAGGATGGGGTCGGTCGGACGGTTTGTTCTGGGATCGCGCGGAGGGCCGTGATGAGTGCTAAGAAAAGAACAGTCGATGTGGGTGAGCCCACTCTGAAGCGGCGGGAGTTCTTGTCGGTTGGAGGAGGGGCGATCGCGGCGAGTACGTTGGGGGGTGGCGGTGGGGTTGGGGTTTTGGATGAGACGTTGCCGGAGGAGAGGGTTCAGGAGGCGCTCGCGGGGGTGGAGGCGTTGACGTTCGATGTGTTTGGGACGGTGGTGGATTGGCGGACCTCGATCATTCGGGAGGGGCAGGTTCTGGGGTTGGAGAAGGGGTTCGACTTGGACTGGGAGAGCTTCGCGGATGCTTGGCGGAGCGGGTATGGGCCGGCGATGAATCGGGTTCGGACGGGGGAGCTGCCTTGGTTGAAGATCGATCAGTTGCATCGGTTGATCCTCGATGATCTTCTGGTCGAGTTCGATTTTCCGGCGATGAGCGAGGAGGAGATCGACGATCTGAATCGGGTTTGGCATCGGTTGATACCGTGGCCGGATACGGTGCGGGGGCTGGGGCAGCTCAAGGCGAAGTTCGTTTTGGCTACGCTGTCGAACGGGAATGTTTCGTTGCTGACGAACATGGCGAAGAACGCGGGGCTGCCTTGGGATGTGGTGTTGTCGGCGGAGCTGTCGGGGCATTACAAGCCGGATCCTGAGGTCTACATCAAGGCTGCGGAGCTTCTGAGCCTTCCTCATGAGCGGGTGATGATGGTGGCGGCCCACAAGGGGGATTTGCGGGCGGCGGGGGCGTTGGGGTTCAAGACGGCTTATGTGCCGCGGCCGCTCGAGTATGGGCCGGAGCGGGAGATCGATACGACGCCGGACCCGGCGTTCGACGTGCACGCGACCGACTTTCTGGATCTGGCCGCGCAGCTCTGAGTCTCTCTCGGGTCAGCCCTTGGTGCGCTCAGTCTTCGAGGGCTCTGATGCGTTGCTCATGGTCGGTGGAGCTGGCGGTAACACTGGCCGCGAGGTGATCGAACTTCACCTCAAATCCATCGAAGCGTCCTTCCAAGTGGTCGAAGCGTCCTTCCAAGTGGTCGAAGCGTCCTTCCAAGTGGTCGAAGCGTCCTTCCAAGTGGTCGAAGCGTCCTTCCAGGCGGTCGAGTCGTTCAGCGTTCCCGGTCACGCCTTCGGCCACGGCACGTAGGTCGTGGCCGTGCTGTTCCTGGACCACCTCGACGCGGGTCAATCGCCCTTCGACCCGTTCCAGCCGACCACCGTGCTCCTCGTAGATCCGGCCGATCATCTCGTAGTTCCTCGAGATGCCCCGTGCGTTCACCTGAATCAGGGATTTCAGTTCCTCGAACTGCTGCTGGGTCATCGGTCCTCGGTACTCGGAAGATTGGTGAGCGCAATCTACGCGACGACGCCGACCTGGAACATGTCCGATTGGGACGGAGGACGGTTCCCGTTTCCGCCCGACGTCGAGCTCGCTTCGCTTGCGCCCACCGCCCCCCACTAGGATGTTGAGCGCAGTCTGATCCAGGAGTGCGCCCATGGCCGACCCCATCACCCGCCTGAACGCAGCACGGGAGTCATAGATGACCGAGGGCCACACCGACCGCCTGGAAACCGCGCTGGACGGTAAGTACCGCATCGAGCGGAAGCTCGGTGAGGGTGGGATGGCGTCGGTCTATCTGGCGGAGGACATCAAGCACAAGCGTAAGGTCGCGCTCAAGATCCTGAAGCCCGAGCTGGCGGCCGTGATCGGGGCCGAGCGTTTCCTCTCGGAGATCCGGACCACCGCGAACCTTCAGCATCCTCACATCCTGGCGCTGTTCGATTCTGGGAGCGCCGACGGCTACCTCTACTATGTGATGCCGTTCATCGACGGCGAGACGCTGGGGGACAAGCTCGACCGCGAGAAGCAGCTGGGTGTGGATGAAGCGGTCAAGATCGCCCGGGACGTGGCCGACGCGCTCGACTACGCGCACCGGCAGGGGGTGATCCACCGCGACATCAAGCCGGCCAACGTCCTGCTGCACGACGGCCGGCCGGTGGTGGCGGACTTCGGGATCGCGCTGGCGGTGAGCGCGGCGGGTGGCGGCAGGATGACCGAGACGGGGCTGAGTCTCGGCACGCCGCACTACATGAGCCCCGAGCAAGCGAGCGCGGACCGGGACCTGTCTGCCCGCAGCGATGTCTACAGCCTTGGGTGCGTGCTGTACGAGATGATCGCGGGGCAGCCGCCGCACACGGGTCCGAGCGCCCAGTCGATCCTGGTCAGGATTCTCACGGACACCCCACGGCCACTCACGGAGCTCAGGCACACCGTCCCACCGCACGTTGCCGCGACGGTCGCGAAGGCGCTCGAGAAGCTGCCGGCCGACCGCTTCGACACGGCAAAGGCGTTCTTGGATGCGCTCGAGGACGAGGGGTTCACCTACGAGCCGAAGGCCTTCACGAAAGCGGCGACGCCCACCGCACCCCCGCCTGATGCGGCTCCGGCCCCACACTGGGCCTGGCCGTCGGTTCTGCCGTGGGCGGCGGCCGGCGTGCTCGCCATCGCGGCGGCGGTCTCCTGGCTGCAACCCGATCCGCCCACGCTCGTGCAGCGCTTTCCCTTGGCGCTCGGTGACTTCGGGTACGGTTCGGGGCCAGCGTTCGCGATCTCGCCGGATGGATCGACGGTCGCCTATATCGGTCTGGACCAGCGACTCTACTGGCGGTCGATCTCCTCGCTCGAGGCGCAGCTGGTGCCCGGAAGCGACCAGTCGCGCAGCCCCTTCTTTTCGCCCGACGGCCGCACGATCGGGTACACGATCGGGCCGGCGAGCGACGACCGTATCCGCACGATGTCGCTGGACGGGGCTCCTCCACGCACGCTCTCGCCGGACCACTTTCCGGGCGCCACTTGGGGTTATGACGGGTTCGTCTACTACGTGGACCTCGCCGGAGCGCTGTGGCACGTGTCCGAGCAGGGCGGCGACCCGGAACTCCTGGCCGAGGCGAGCGATGACCTCCAGTTCAGGTGGCCGGACGCTCTTCCGGGCGGGCGCGCATTGCTGGTCGCCACGCTCGGAGGGACGGTAGGGACGTTCGACTTGGAGTCCCGCGAGATGACCCCGTTGCTCGCCGCGGGCATGGCGAGGTACGCGGGTGGCCACATCTTTTGGGTGGACGCCGAAGGAACGCTCTTTGCCGCACCATTCGACCCGCGCACTCTGGAGCTGAGTGGCCAGGGGGTAGAGCTGGCGGATGACGTGCAGGCGAGCCTCCAGGGCTCCTTCGACTTCGCGGTCTCCGAGAACGGGACGTTGATCTATTCGACGGGGACGGGTGGCTCGGCAGGCGGGGAAGGCCTGGTATGGGTGGACGGCGACGAGCAGGCTTCCGTGATCGATCCCCGAATCGCATCGGAGTTGAGCGACATCGACAACCTTGCCTTGTCCCCGGATGGCCGCTTCGTCGCCCTCGAGGTGGAGACCGAGCCAAGCCCCTCGGAGGGCGCGCCTGCGCAGATCTGGATCTACGATCTGGACCAGGGCGTTTTCACACGGCTGACCTTCCAGGGCACCCGGAACGCGCAGCCGCGGTGGATGCCCGATGGCCGCACGGTGGCGTACCTGTCGGATCAAGGCGAAGGCCCCACAGCCATCTGGTCCCAGCCACACGACCGGACCGGGACCGACCAACTGCTCTTTCAGGCCGAGTGGGACATCGGCTCTTTCGACGTCGCTCCGGTCGAAGGATTGCCGCTCCTCGTGGGTGGTAATGGTGGCCAATGGCTCGCTCAGCCCGGGGGCTCGACGCTCGAGCCCTTCCTGGTGACAGACTTCCTTGAGTGGCGGGCCCGCATTTCGCCCGACGGCCGCTGGGTCGCCTATCAGTCCGACGAGTCCGGAAGCCCCGAGGTGTACGTGCGCTCGTTCCCCGAGGGGGGACGTCCTTGGTCGATCTCGCGCGGGGTTGGGCGAATCCCGGTGTGGAGTCGGTCGGGCGAAGAGATTGTTTACTACTCACAAGGAGAGGGTTTCTTCGCCGCTACCGTGGAGCTGAGCGAAGAGGTCCGGGTCTCCTCTACGAGGGCTCTCCTTCGTAATGCTATTCCGTTCGAGCTGTCGGGCGCGACCCGTCCGTCCGCGTCCTACGACCTGTCACCGGACGGCGAGCGGCTACTGCTCATCGCTGGTTCGGGCACGGGCGCGACACTTGCCGCGGCAGAAGGCAACGTGCTCGTGCTCAACGTGTTCGAGGAGTGAACGCAGGCGGGGGGGCTCCTTCCCTCCCTGCTGTCCGGGGCTCCCCGCGGCCGCCCCCCCACCCGGCCCCTACCAGACGGTCGGTCAGGAGCCCCCCCGCCTGCCAGCTGGGCTTACCCTCCACCTCTGAGATTCAGGGCCGCTATCGCACCTACTTTCCCTCCCTCGATATCCTGGCGCCGCCTCGAAGCTCGTAATCACAGGCCGCGTGCGCTTGCCGCGCCACACGCCTTAGGCGCATCTTGTCGGCCATGACCGATCCCGTCACCCGCCTGAACGCAGCCCTAGAGGGCCGCTACACGATCGAGCGCGAGCTCGGTCAAGGCGGCATGGCCACCGTCTACCTGGCCGAAGACCTCAAGCACCAGCGCAGGGTCGCGCTCAAGGTCCTCAAGCCCGAGCTGGCCGCCGTCGTCGGTGCCGAGCGTTTCCTCGGCGAGATCAAGACCACGGCGAACCTGCAGCACCCGCACATCCTGCCCTTGTTCGACTCGGGCGAGGCCGACGGATTCCTCTTCTACGTGATGCCCTACGTCGAGGGCGAGAGTCTGCGCGAGAAGATCGATCGTGAGCATCAGCTTCCGGTCGATGAGGCGGTCCGGATCGCCACGGACATGGCCGAAGCACTCGGCTATGCGCACCGCCAGTCCGTGATCCACCGCGATATCAAGCCGGGCAACGTGCTGATCCACGATGGCCAGCCGGTGATCTCCGACTTCGGGATCGCGTTGGCCGTGGGTGTCGCGGGGGGTGGGCGGCTGACGGAGACGGGCCTGAGTCTGGGGACCCCGCACTACATGAGCCCGGAGCAGGCGACGGGCGATCAGACGGTGGCCAGGGCGACCGACATCTATGCGCTCGGGGCGGTTCTGTACGAGATGCTCGTGGGCGAGCCGCCGTACACGGGCACCACGGCGCAGGCCGTCCTGGGCAGGATCATCGCGGGCGAGCTCGCCTCGGCCACCAAGGAGCGGGCTTCGGTTCCGCCGAATGTGGACGCGGCGATCAGGAAGGCCTTGGAGAAGCTGCCGGCGGATCGCTTCACGGATGCCGACGATTTCGCGAACGCTTTGGCCGATCCCGCCTTCCGGCATGGTGAGGCGGCTGCGACTCCCGTTGCGAGCCGGCGTCCTTCGTGGCAGGCGGCCGCGCTCGTGGGGGTCGGCGTGCTCCTGGGCATGGTGGGGATGGCGATTTGGCCGAGTGGTCTCGAGGAGACCGCGCCCGTGGGCGTGATGCGGTTCGAGATTCTCCCGCCTGAAGATGCCCCGCTGAGCTTCCAAGGAAGTCTTCCAGATCTGGCGATCTCGCCCGACGGCAGGCAGATCGTCTACAAGGGCCCCAATCCGAGTGGCACATTGCCACAGTTTCATCTGCGCGCCATCGATCAGCTCGTCGGGGCACCCTTGCGAGGTGGGGAGGGCGGCCTCGGTCCCTTCTTTTCGCCGGACGGCGCGTGGGTGGGGTTCACAGATCTCTCCACCTCCCAAATCCTTCAGAAGGTGTCGACGTTCGGGGGACCGCCCGTGACATTGACGGAGTCTCCGAACAACATCTTCGGCGCGAGCTGGGGAACGGACGACCAGATCATCTTCGGGACCGACGGCGCCGGTTTGTTCCGTGTCTCGGGCGGCGGAGGAGAGCCTGAGGCGCTGACGACGCTCGACGCGGATGAGGGAGAGCTGCGCCATCTGTGGCCGTCCATCATCGAGGGTCGCGAGGCCGTGGTCTTCGTGATCCACGGGACTGGCGAGCTGGCTGAGGGGCAACTCGCCGTCGTCGACCTCGGGACCGGTGAGGTCAAGAGGGTGGGCGTGGTGGGATGGAGCCCCCGCTACGTTTCCACGGGCCATCTGGTCTACGCCGTCACAGATGGCTCGATACGGGCGGTGCCGTTCGACGACGCGTCGCTCGAAGTGACGGGCAGTCCCGTTCCCCTGGTCGAGGGTGTGACGGTCAAGGCCTCCGGTGCGGCGGACTTCGGCGTCGCCGACAACGGCCGGCTGATCTACGCTCGGGGAGCGGCGACCGGGATTGGTCCGGGATGGGAGCTGGTGTGGGTCGACCGGGAGGGAAGGGAAGAACCGCTCCCGATGCCCGCGCAGTCGTACGATGTTCCGAAAGTCTCGCCGGATGGACGACGGATCGCCGTCGACATCGTCAGGGACGCCGCCCGCGATATCTGGGTCTACGACGCAGCGACGGGTGCCGGCCTTCGCCTGACCCGGGACGATGAGGTAAACCGCGTCCCGATGTGGACGCCGGATGGTCAACGTATCCTGTTCAGTTCGACCAAAGACGCGCCGCGCCCCGAATCGTTCACCGGAACGGTATGGTACGGCAACATCTACTCGGTGCTGGCAGACGGCAGCAGTGAGGCCGAACGCGTGACCACCACCGAGGAGAACCAGGGGCTCACCGGTATCTCGCCGGACGGTCAGACGTTGGTGTATTCACGGGTCATCGACAACGCGGCCCATTGGGAGGTCATGGCGTTGCCCGCGGACGGGAGTGCCGATGCGTCGGCGTTGGTACCGGGGCTGTTCCGGCAGGGTTCGGGCACGATCAGTCCGGACGGGCGATGGCTGGCGTATCGGTCGGACGAATCAGGCCAGTTCGAGATCTACGTGGAGCCCTTCCCGGGTCCCGGGGCCAAGATCCCGGTATCGATCGGCGGGGGCACTCAGCCGGCCTGGTCGCGCGACGGCGGCGAGCTGTTCTATCGTGACAACGCCGGAATGATGGTCGCGGCGGCGATTTCCGACGATGCGACACCGCCGGTCGGCGACCGGACGCCGCTCTTTCAGGCTGCGCCGTATCGAATGGGTGCCGGCTTCCGCCAGTACCACGTCGCACCGGACGGTCGGTTCTTGATGCAGAGGCGACCCGGCGTCGCATCGGGCGTTGGAGGGCAGGCACCGCAAATCACCGTCGTCCTCAACTGGTTCGAGGAGCTACGGGAGCGGGTGCCGAACTGAACGCAGGCGGGGGGGCTCCTTCCCTCCCTGCTGTTCGGGGCCCCCGCGGCCGCTCCCCCCTACCCAGCCCCTACCAGACGGTCGGTCAGGAGCCCCCCCGCCTGCCAGCTGGGCTTACCCTCCACCTCTGAACGCAGCGAAGCACGAACGCAAAGTCGCTCTCGAGGTCCAATATCCTCACGCGGGCTCGTAACGCTCGACGTGAATTTGATGGGCATGCCGACGGGCCTGGGCGAGTTCGTAGTTCGCCTGTAGCCGGGTCCAGGTCTCCGCGTTGGACCATCCAGCCAT
>JBDHFN010000146.1:0-5533 GCA_039590375.1 Gemmatimonadota bacterium | reverse complement strand
TCGTCTTGGTCTCGCGCATTGGCCCCCAGTCGAGGAGACGGCTGGTCCTGGCCTCAATGGCCTGGTTCTTCGTGCTCGTCGCGGGCAGCGTTTTGGGTTTCCGCGTAGCACCTCGGCCCCTGGGCGCGATCGCGGTTTCGGTCGGACTCGTAGGGTTTTGGGTCATGGTTTGGACGTGGCGACCGAACTCGGATGCGGCGTGGTGGCACAAGACGCCGTACTGGTTCGGTGTCTCGACTGCCCTCGTCCTCAACTATTTCGTGGCGACTGCGGGTGTTCTGGGCGTCGGATTTGCGACGGAGTCCTCCAGGCCACATGCCCGGGCCCGCCTGACTCCCACGGTGGTTGTGTACGCCTTTCGCATCGGGGGTCCGAGCATCGATTTCAACGGCTATGAGGTACAGGTCCGCCGCACGATCCCGGTCGTCGGCCTGCTCGAACACATATCCGAGACGCGCGGCTACGCTAGAACGGCAGCCGGTGAGATGGTACCGCCCACGTTCACGCTCTCGGATCGAGAGGGCCCCATCGAGATTCTGGTCCATCTGGGAGCTTGGGCCGGCGACGCATCCTCATCCCCTGATACGATCAGGCTGGACTAGCCACGGCCTCGCGACCCATGCGCGGGTTCGCCTCCCAAGTTAAGATACGCAGCGTCCCGGTGCCGGAGCGATCGAGGGGTGCTTCTGGCCCGAAGGCTGACCCGTTTCAGAGGAGCACGACCGTGAAGAGATCTCCAGCTTATCCTGCGTGGGTGATGGCTCTGTTGACAATCGGAGCGTCGGCGACGCTGAGCGCCTGTTCGGGCGGAGGAAACCTCCGCGCGAATGGCGAGGCCCCCGAGGCGCTGGGTAGCTCTGAGTTGAGGATCGAAAGCGTGTCGACCCGGCCTTACCTCGTCACCGGTGGGGACGTGCTTCTTCGGGTCGTGGCCGGCGAGGATCTGGACCTCTCCGGAGTCCGAGTGTCCGCGAACGGGACTGATGTGACGGGCCAGTTCAGTGCCGCTGGCAACGGGGGCTCGCTGATCGGGCTGGTCGAGGGACTCCGCACCGGGGACAACGAGATCGAGGCCCGAATCCCTGATTCGGGGACCAGGGCGGCGCTCGCGCTCACGAACTACCCGATCTACGGTCCGATCATCTCCGGGCCCCACGAGATGCCGTATCTCTGCCAGACCGAGGACTTCACGACGGCCGCAGGCGAGTCGCTCGGGCCCCCACTCGACGAGAATTGCTCCGTGGAGACACGGGTCGAGTACGTGTACCTGTCCACTTCTGACGGCGAGTTCAAGCCCTACGGCCGCTCACGTGCGGGCGCGATGCCGGCCGACATGGCACGAGCGACGACGTTGGACGGGGAGACCGTGCCGTTCATCGTTAGGGTCCAGGCGGGAACGATCAATCGGGCGATCTATCAGAGCGCGATGCTGCACGATCCGGCGGATCCCGCACCCGACCCCTGGACGCGGAGCGCGGGTTGGAACGGAAAACTGGTGTACACGCACGGTGGCGGCTGTCGGGGTGGTTGGTTCCAGCAAGGGAATTCGACCGGACAAGTGCTCAACGTGGGACTGCTCGAAATGGGCTACGCCGTCACTTCGGCTTCTCTGAACGTATTCGGTCAGAACTGTAACGACCTTCTGGCTTCGGAGACGCACATCATGGTGAAGGAGCGGTTCGTCGAGAGCTACGGTGAGCCGACTTACGCGATCGCGACGGGCGGCTCGGGCGGATCGTACCAGAGCCATCAGACCGCCGACAACTACCCGGGCGTCTTCGATGGCATCATCGTGTCGTCCAGTTTTCCGGACGTCACGTCGGCCACGATCTTCACCCTGGCCGATGCACGGCTGCTGAGCTTCTACTTCAATGAGGTCGCGCCGGGCGAGTTCTCCGAGAATGAGCAGCGACTGGTTTCGGGATTCGGCTCCTGGGGGAGTATCCCCAACCTTAGTCGGGGCGCCGCAAGGATCGACGCCACCTATTCGGCGACGGCCTCCGAAGAGGAACAGGGCGCCGAGGTGAGCCTCCCCGAGCTCGAGTCCCTCCGCTATAGCTCTTCAGAGCCGGACGGGATTCGTGCCACCGTGTACGATCACACGGTGAATGTCTACGGGGTGGACCCGTCGACTGGCTTCGCGGCGCGGCCCTTGGACAACTACGGCGTGCAGTATGGCCTCGGCGTCTTGAACAGCGGACAGATCACGAAGGCGCAGTTCCTGGCCCTCAATCGGGACGTCGGAGGCTACGACGCCGACCTCAATCATGTGCCGGCGCGGCACCGGGCCAATCCGACCGCGGCCAGGCGTGCCCTGGACACTGGGCGGATCCTCTACGGCGGCGCCGGGCTGGCTGCGACCCCGGTGATCGACTACAGGAGCTACACGGACCACCGCGAGGGTGGGGACATCCACATGATCGTCCACCAGTATTCGACACGGGCTCGGCTCGAGGCCGCCAACGGTCATGCGGACAACCACGTCATGAATGTGGGCGGGCTCTGGGGCTATACCCAGGACCGGCCGGATCTGGGCGTGATCTTCCGCCAGATGGATCGTTGGTTGACCAATATTCAGGCCGACGACGGGCCGAGCGAGCTGTCGGAGAAGGTCGTACGGGCGAAGCCCGCCGACCTGGTGGACAACTGTTGGGACACCCGGGGGGCGGCACGTGTGAACGTGACGGAGCCCCTCGCCTACGACGGGGCCGGCGCCTGTGGCCAGGTTTATCCGGCTTACCCGACGCCTCGGCAGGTCGCCGGTGCGCCGCTCGCCAACAACATCGTGGCTTGTCACCTGAAGAGCCTCGATCGGGCCGACTACGAAGTCGAGTTCACGGACGCGGAGTGGGCCGCCCTCGAAGCGATCTTCCCGGACGGAGTCTGCGACTGGGCCCGCGGAAATCTTTACGGTGAGGGCTACCAGGGGACGTGGCTGTCCTTCGGGCCGTCGGAGGTGAACCGAGCCCAGTAATCGGGTCTTCCTCTGCCACGCCGCTTCGGGCACCCAGTCGCTGGGTCGGAAGGGTGCCGGCGATACGACGGTCCTCGGGTCACCGAAAGGGAGAACTATGCGTTCCACGCGCCTGATGGTCACTAGCGCCCGCGCGCTGCTTGCAGTCGTGCTCGTCGGGTCCGGATGCGCCCCCTCCGGGCTCGACGCACCCACCCACGTCGACTGGCCGATGTATCGCGGCGACTTGGGCGGAACCGGCTATTCGCCGCTCACCCAGATCACACCGGGCAACGTCGCGAGCCTGACGCAGGGTTGGAGCTACTCGCTGCGGACTCCCGCATTGGCAGGCGGCGGTCCGGGGCAGGGAAGCAGCGAGCCGAACTCCCAGGCGACACCCATCGTGGTCGGCGACGTCATGTATCTCCCGACGGTGGACCGCGTGGTCGCGCTCGACGCGACGACGGGCGAGCAGATCTGGTGGCATTCCATCGTCGACGGTGCCCCCTCCCGGCGCGGCGTTTCCTATTGGGCCGGTGAGGACGGCACACCGCCGCGCATCTTCTTCACCTCCAGGCGGCGTCTGATCGCGCTCGACGCGGCGACCGGCACACCGGCGACGGACTTCGGACAGTCGGGCGAGATCGACATGGGGATCCCGTACATCTCGGTACCGCTGGTCTACGAGAACATCGTCGTGGTCGGCGCCAACACCCCTCGTGGTGCCCCCGGGGGCATCGGCAACGCGCGGGCCTTCGACGCTCGCACGGGTGAGAAGGTATGGGAGTTCAGCTCCGTTCCGCAGCCGGGGAGCGTCGGACACGACACCTGGGAGGGCGACAGCTGGCAGGGCCGTCTCGGCGCCAACGCTTGGCCGTTCTACTTCACGATGGATTCACAGCGCGGCCACCTGTACGTGCCTCTGGCTTCACCCATCCCCTTCGCCTACGGAGGAGACCGGGCGGGCGCCAATCTGTTCGCGAATTCGTTGGTCGCGGTGGATATCCGGACCGGGGAGTACGTGTGGCACTTCCAGACCATCCATCATGACCTGTGGGATCACGACCCACCCGCGGGGCCCGTGTTGTTCGACATTCCGCGTGATGGAGGCACCGTCGCGGCGCTCGGGGTGACCACCAAGTCGGGCTACCTGTACATCCTCGATCGCGACACCGGGGAGCCCGTATTCGGGGTGGAGGAGCGGCCGGTTGCGCAGAGCGACGTTCCCGGGGAAGAGACCTTTCCGACCCAGCCGATTCCCGTGAACCCGCCGGCCCTGGCTCGTGTCAGCTACGAGCCGGCCGACCTGGTGACTGCCGAAGACACGTCCCCTGAACACGCCGCGGCCTGTATGGAGCTGGTCGAAAGCATGGGCGAGATCTACAACGCCGGCGCGTTCACCCCGTGGGCGTATCGCGCGGACGCCGCGTCCGGCAGGACCACGCTGCTGTTCCCCGGACTGGTCGGTGGCCCCAACTGGGGCGGCGCCTCATTCGATCCCAACTCCGGGTACGTCTTCGTGTTCAGCCAGGATATCGGCGCGCTCGGCTGGATGGAGGAGGCCGAGCCGGGCTCCGCTCTTCCGTACCGCAGAAGCGGTCCACGTCCGTCTAGTTTCGACGTGCAGATCGGGGATGCGCGCTGGCCGTGCCAAAAGCCGCCGTGGGGCCGGCTGAGCGCAGTCGACGGTGCAACGGGGGACATCGTGTGGCAACAGCCGCTCGGCATCACCGATGGGCTGCCCACGGACCGCCAGAACACCGGGCGCCCCGGCCGCGCGGCCGCGATCGTCACGGCCAGCGGCCTGTTGTTCATTGCGGCGACCGACGACGGCCGCTTTCGTGCCCTCGAGGCTGCGACCGGCCGCGAGCTCTGGGTGACCAGGCTGGACCGGAGAGGGAACGCCAACCCCATGACCTACCAGGGGTCCGACGGGAATCAGTACGTGGCGGTGGCCGCCACGGACCAGGTGGTGACGTACAGGCTTCCGTGAGCTGGCCCCCCCCCGGGGGCCCTCAAAGCCCCGGAAGAATCTCCTCGGGATCCTGAGCGAACGGGCTGATGATCGTCATCGTATCGATCACCTGGCCGGCCTGGAGATCTTCGCTCAGTAGGTATCGGCAGCCGGACTGGAGCGCCGCCGCCACGATGAGCGAGTCCCACCAGGAGTAGCCGAAACGATCCTGGACGTCCCAGGCTCCTTCGATGGTGCGCTGATCGATGCCGACGGGATTCCAGGCACCCAGAGCGGTGACGTCCTCTCGTGCGTCCTCGGTCGAACGAGGCGGATCGAGCTTGCTCGTGAGGGTGACGTAGCACTCCTGGATGACTTGGTAGCTCAGCCTTCCGAGGCCTGTCTCCCAGAGGCTCCCCATCCATTCCGCGGCACGCCGCTGCTTGTCGGGCTCGCTCCGGTCGCGCGCGTAGACCAGGACGTTCGTGTCGACGAAGACGGTCAAGATTCGACGAACACGGTCACGGTGCAACCAACACGGATGATTCGACGGAGACGGTCACCCCTCGTGGCATCTCTACCGCCCGGATCATCTATCGTGCAGCTCTTCTCGGGAGGGCAGGGGC
>JBDHFN010000145.1:0-5705 GCA_039590375.1 Gemmatimonadota bacterium | reverse complement strand
CTCATGCGGCGACGACGCCGGCGCCGGGCTGAGCGGCGAGCCGGCAAGGTGTCCGCCAACGACCCGGCGCTCCTTTAAAAGCACCCACGGCTCGGTGCGCGCTGCCCACTCGGCCCTCAGCGTTGCCGTCGCACCATCGGTAGAGCTGACATAGAAACTGTCGGCAGGCGATGTGGTGCCGCCGGTGCTGGTACCACCGCTGCTGCCACCGTCGCTAGACCCTCCAGACCCCGTATCGGAGCCCGAGCTCCCATCCGTCGTCTGGGTCGAATCCTCCACCGTGACTAAGGCGGCATCGGTCGCACCCGACACGGACGCCTCGATAGACACATTCCCGGAGGAATTGGCACTCACCATGCCGGAGCCGTCGACCGACGCGACCGTGGGCTTGGTACTCGACCATAAAATAGTCTGCCCGGTCACCGGATTGCCGAATCCATCCGTGATGGCCGCGTCGAACTTCTTGTTCTCGCCTTTCTTCAGCTTCGCCTGAGACGGTGTGACGTCAACGAAGAGAGGCGGATCCTCCGTCGTCGCCGCCGCGACGTTCGAGCGGGGGCCAAAAACGGCATCCGATCCCGGCGTGCCCCGGAACGAGACGACCTGGAACTCATACGCGGTGGACGCCTGCAGCCCGTCCACCGTGCAGGTGAGCGTTCCGCCGAGCGCGCTTCCATTCACGGAGCCGGCGCAGCTTCCCTTCGTCACGTCGGAGGCCTGGCCCCAATCAATGGGCGGAGGGGCGAAGCGAACGAAGTAGTCGCTGGGAGAGCCCGTCCCGTCATCGACCTCCGTGAAGCTGAGCGTCGCCGAGCGATCGTCCGCGGCACTGACGGACAGATCGGTCACACCCCATGGGTCGGGCGGCGGAGCGGTGTCCCCCCCGTTGGGGTCACCGCTGGTGCCGTCTCCGCTTCCCCCGGTGTCGCCACCGCTGCTTCCGTCGCCACCTGCCGGAGAGTCAGCCACGAGGACGGTCGCGGTTGCGAACGAGCCCCCGGACTTTGCCTGGATCATCGCCTGCCCGACTGCGCGGGCCGTCACGAGACCCTGGGCGTCCACCTCGGCCACTGCCGGGGCCGAGCTGCTCCAGTTCACCTTCTTAATCAACCGAGTGCCGCCCCGATCGAGGAGGTCTACCCAGAACTGAAAGCTCTCTCCCGGAGCCAGCTCGACCGACGTGGCATTCAGCTGGATCTCATCCACGGAGGACGGCGAGACAGCGACTTTGATCCGCTCCACTTTTCCGAAGGCGGAGACTCCGATCTCTACAGTGCCCGCGGACCAGGCCGTCAATAGCCCGTCGGCATCCACCGTCGCAACACTGGGATCCGCGCTGGTCCATTTCACCTTCCCGGACGGGCGCGTCTCGCCCCCGTCATACTGGAACGAAGCGCTGAGCTGGTGCGTCTGCCCCTCGAAGGTCTGAATACGGTCGGGGAGAACGATGGCCGCGAGCCCACCCCGAGAGTCGGTGAACTCGTCGTTGGACGACTCGTCGAGCCCCGCGTCTCCCGATTCGCCCCGAATCGATCCGGTCTCCGGCGGTGCGGACGCGGAAGAGGAGAAAGAATCCGGACCTGTCGGGACGGCGTCTGGGCTACACGCGGCGAGAGACGCGAGGAACAGCAAGCCAGTCATGCGACACAGTAAAATGGGGCGTGCCCGGATTGTCCACGGCATGTGGGACTGCAACCTGCTGTTGGCCACGTCTGAACCTCGTCGAGTCATCGGGGTCGCTCCTCACGATCTCGGTTGTCGGCCGTCCCACTTGTCTGATCTCGCAACTCAAACGGCGGTCAACGCGGTCCGCAGTCTGGCGACCGGCCCTTGAGGCGGCGGCTAGGGGACGAGCCTGGAGAGAGCGAACTCCATGCCCGAAATGCTGACATGCTATCTTGCTAATGGAAGGGGACTTAGCTTTGATCCTAGGAGAGCGCTGTAGAAAAACTCTGCGAGCGGTCGTTACTTTTTTGCGGCCGGAAGGGTGCTCCGGTAGCACTGCTCTTTACAGGGGGTTCTTGTGCCGAGAACAGTGAGGCAGTTTCAGCCAGTTGCCGGAATGAAGGGGACCCGCCTTGCTCTCGGTCCGGTGGTGCTCGCTCTCACGCTCCCGGCAATGACGTGAGCGCAGCACGCACGCCTCGAGGCCGGCGCCGTCAGTGGGCAGTGCCGGCCCTGTTCATCCTCCTCACTGGGCAGATCGTCCTGTGCGTACTGTACGCCCGGGCCCGGGACATGTTGCCCGGAACGTTCAGCGAAATAGGCACGCTCCCGCGATCTTTATCGAATCTGGGGGGAGTCTACCCCCCGGGACCCGCGTTCTTCTATTCTGCTGCTTCCAGAGTAGCGGATGTAGGCCCGTACGTGTGGAACGGCGTCCTGTGTCTGCTCGTGGCCTTTGGTATTGTCGCGCTGGCCCGTAAGCTGGGGCCGCCGGCTACTGGGCACCTTCGCTCGATTATCGCACTGACGTTGCTCGTCCTGAACATCTACGGCGTTTGGCTGATGATCACGCACCGCGACACTGCCCTGGACAACGCGTTCTTCGTGTGGGGGCTGGTCGCCGTCTACACGCTGATGGCCAGGCCCGGCGAACGCCGAGCCCTGCTCGTGCTTACGGCATGCCTCCTCGTGGCGGCCAGCGGCATGATGCGCGTGTCCTCCTACATCCTCTGGCTCTCCCTGCTGGTGTGGCTCATTGCCATCTGTCGGCAGAAACGTCTGGCGCCATTACTCTTGGTGGCCGTGCTGGCCGTCCTCGGCTACAGCTACTGGAATCACTGGCAGCATGGCGCGTTCACGCTCACCACGACGACCCCGAGGAACATCTACTATGGCAACCACGACAGCTACCTCGATGTTCACCCCCAGCACGACATCGAGACCATTCAAGAGGTTCTTCAGCACGACCGGGCTGTTATCACGGCGCGAACGGGCGTGACAGACCGAGATGAGTTGGACAGAGTCCTGGCTCGCAATACCGTGCGTCAGATGGGAGCGGAGCCGGGGGAGTCGGTTCTCCGATTCGCCATGAAGGGGCTGTGGTATTTCCTTGCACCTTTCAAGATCCCGCTTTTCACGGAGACGCCTCTACCGAAGCTGCGCATCGACGGAACGCTCTTGCCCGGCGAGCGGGACGCGAGGATCAGCCTCGTCCACCTTCCCTACGGCCTGACGTTTCTGGTCCTTTTCTGGCTCTCCCTGGTCTATTACGCCAGGCGCATGGATTGGATGCGGCTAGCTTTCTACATACCCTTCATTGTCATGGGTCTGATTTCGATCCTGCTGTTCCCGGACACCCGCTTCCGCCAAGCGGCCGAGCTCGCCCTCTACGCGCCAATGGCTGCGTACGTCATCGGAATTGTCGCGAAGATCGGACCTGGGAAGGACGGCGCTAGAGGCTCAGATGCCGAAGCACACGCTCGGGCACCAGCCGGATCACCCACATGATGCCCCGCCAGTACCCGGGCGCGTAGGCTACGGCCCGGCGGCGCGATATCGCCCTCTGAATCGAGCGCGCCACACGCCGAGGCGAGGCGAAGAGCGGCGTCTTGTCCATATGGGCCGTCATCGGGGTGTCGACGGGCCCCGGCTTGATCGTGACGACGGACACTCCCGAGGCGAAGAGCCGGCTCCGGAGACCCTGCAGGTAGACGGCGACCGCCGCCTTGGAGGCCCCGTAAGTGTAGTTGCTGCGGCGGCCGCGGTCTCCCGCGACGGATCCCAGCACCGCTATGCATCCATGACCCTGACGCTCGAAGTGTGCGGCCAGGGGGACGAGAAGACAGAGCGTGCTGACGGTGTTGATCTCGAGGACCTCGCGCACGAGCTCGGGACTGCTCTCGCACTGCGACTGGTCCGGCAGAACCCCGTGGGCCAGGAGAGCCACGTCGATCTCGACCAGGAACTCGGCGGCGGCCATCACCATCGCCTTGCAGTCCTCGGTCCGATTCATATCCAACTGAAATGCGGCGACCCGGCAGCCTCTCGCTTCGAGGTCACTCCCCACGGCCGCCAGCCTCTCTCCATCCCGGCCGACCAGGAACAGCCGCGAGCCCGGCGCGTAGAGCCGGGCCGTCTCCTGGGCCAGCTTCGACGTCGCGCCGACGATCAGCAGGCGTGAGTCGTGCTTCGTCCTACGTCGCATCGGACTCCAGGCTCACGCGATCCCAGAAGCTTGAGGAAAAGGCGGGATCCACGTAGCGGGAGAACTCCTTCCATCGCGGAAAGAAAACGCGGAACGACTCGCCCGTCATGCACGCGTCCTTGGCCGGATAGACGGTCCCATCCACTTCCCGAACCACCCTCTCCATCTCGGCAAACAGCTCCAGCGTCGGCCGCCCGTCAAAGGGAAAATCGAGCGCCAGCGTGACACCTGGCTTCGGAAACGATATCAACCCAGGCGACTCAGCCTCCCCGAACACCTTCAGCACGGTCAGAAAGGACGCACGGCCCGACCTCGCGGCCACACCCAGGAGCTCGGCGACGGCTGCCTCCCCGACCTCGTTCGGGACAACGCACTGGAACTGCAGGAAACCCCGCTTTCCGTACAGACGGTTCCAGTCGGAGAGGAAATCGAGCGGATAAAAGAAGGTCTCGTACGAGGTCACCCGGCGGACACGCTTTCGGGGCTGGAACCGGTAGTAGGCTCCGTTCAGGAGCTGAACGGTGAATCGGCTCAGCAGCCACGTCGGAGCATCGAAGGGGACCGTGAGTCTCGGCCGCGTCTTCCTGCGCCCTCTCTGCGGGCTTTCTCCTGGCGCGTGATTCCCGCGAATGAAGTGCCCTCGCCCCAGTTTCTTCCCCTTCGCCGCCGAATCCACCCAGGCCACGGTGTACTCGTGGCTCTGATCGGACCCGGCCGAGAGCTCGAAGAACTCCTCCAAGCTATCGAAGCGGATCCTCTCCGTATCAATAAGCGGCCCGTCGATCGGCCGCAGGTCCACCTCCGCCCACAATATCAAGCCGGTGAGACCCATTCCGCCGATCGTAGCCCGGTAGAAGTCGGCGTTCTCTGCAGGCGAACAGAGCCACCGCGAGCCGTCGGAGCGAAGCAGCTCGAACGAACGGACGTAGCATCCGAACGTCCCCCGAACGTGGTGGTTCTTCCCGTGGACGTCATGGGCAATGGCCCCGCCGACCGAAACGTGCTTTGTCCCCGGGGTCACGGGAAGGAACCACCCCTCGGGAACCACCAGGTCGAGGATCTGCTCGAGCGTGACGCCGGCCTCGCACGTCAGCAGGCCCCGTTCCCGGTCGAAGGCGATGAACCGGTCGAGCCCCGCCGTGTCGAGCAGGTGCCCCCCATTGTTCAGACAGCTGTCACCATAGCTCCTCCCACGTCCGTAAGGCAGGACGGGCCGCTCGAGCTTGCCCAGAGGCAGGACTCCGCTGCGCCAAACTACCGGAATGACGTCTGCCGGATTGGCAACGGGAAACCGTCCCCAGGATGCGTAGCGATCCCGCCACCGACCCTTCGAGGTCACATCCCCGCCAGCGCGGCCAGCAACGCGACCAGAAAGCCGATCACGTAACTGTTAGGATCCCGCAGGGCGAAGACGACCGGGTCATCCTCGAGCTGCCCCCGGTGGGCGAGCAGCCACACCCGAGCGACCCAGTATAGAAACAGAGGCACCGCAAGCCACAGAAACTGCGGGCGTATGTAGAGCTCCGTCACATCGGGGCCGCTGATATAAAGAGCC
>JBDHFN010000144.1:0-5943 GCA_039590375.1 Gemmatimonadota bacterium | reverse complement strand
CGGCTGTCCGTGAGGATGGTCAGTGATTCAGGGTTCAAGTGCCCCGTGAAATCTTCACCCTCTTCCACTTTTTCCGGGTCCGGCACTGAAAACAGCCGGTCGTACAGGCGAACCTCGGCCGGAACGGAGTGGGAGGCCGAGACCCAGTGGATGGTGCCCTTGACCTTGCGTCCGTCGGGCGTCGACCCACCCCTCGTCTCGGGATCGTACGTGCAGTGCACCTCCGAGACGACCCCATCCTCATCCTTTACGACATCGACGCAGCGAACGACGTAACCGTAGCGCAGGCGCACCTCGCCACCCGGAACCAGCCGGCGGAAGCCCTTTGGGGGATCCTCCTCGAAGTCGTCACGCTCGATAAGAAGCTCCCGTGTGAAGGGGATGAGGCGTGACCCCTCCTTGCCGATATCCTCCGGGAAGTACGGCGCGTCCAATTCCTCGAGCTCGCCCTCAGGAAGGTTGTCGACAACCAACCTGAGAGGGCGAAGCACGCACATGACGCGGGGCGCAGTCGGATTCAGCTCGTCCCGAATCGCGTACTCGAGCTTGGCGAAGTCCACCCGGTTCTCGGTCTTGGCCACACCGATCATGTCGCAAAAATTGCGGAGGGCGGCCGGCGGAACCCCGCGTCGTCGCATGCCGGCAATCGTGGGCATCCTCGGATCGTCCCATCCGTCTACATGCCCCTCCTGGACCAGACGGAGGAGGTTTCGCTTGCTCAGAAGAGTGTATTCCACATTGAGGCGCGCGAATTCGTACTGCCTCGGCTGCGGTCGCGGGACGTCGAGATGATCCAGAATCCAGTCGTACAATTCCCGATTGTTGTCGAACTCGAGCGTGCAGACCGAGTGTGTGATGCCCTCGATGGAGTCGGAAAGACAGTGGGTGAAGTCGTAGAGCGGATAGATGCACCAGTCACCCCCCGTGCGGTAATGGTCCGCGTGCCGAATCCGATAGAGAACGGGATCGCGCATGAGCATGTTCGGTGACGTCAGGTCGATTTTGGCGCGCAGCACGTGGGTGCCGTCGGCAAACTCGCCCTCGCGCATGCGGCGGAAGAGATCCAGATTCTCCGCGATGGACCGATCCCGGTAGGCGGTCGGTCTCCCCGGCTCGATAACGGTGCCTCGGCAATCCCGGATCTCTTCTTCGGTCGAGCTGTCCACGTAGGCGAGGCCCGCCTCGATCAACTCGATCGCATACTGGTACAGGCGCTCGAAGTAGTCGGACGCGAAGTAGAGGTGATCTCCCCAGTCGAAGCCGAGCCAACGCACGTCCTCTTGTATAGAGCGGACGTAGAGCTCGTCTTCGGTCTCGGGATTGGTGTCGTCGAATCGAAGATGAGTGGTGCCGTCGTGATCCGCGGCCGCACCGAAGTTCAGACAGATCGACTTGGCGTGGCCGATGTGCAAGAAGCCATTGGGCTCGGGCGGGAACCGGGTGACCACGGCGCCCCCATGCTTGCCCGTCTCGACGTCGGCGGCGATGATGGCCCGCACGAAATCTCGTCCGGCAGCGGTACGATCAGGATGATCAGTCATCTTCGACGTCGGAGTAGGACCGTGATGGTGGCAGCCCGCGCGGCCACCGAGTTCGAACCAACGAAGTCTAACTGTGGTATTAACCCACGGTCCACGGGTGGGCGACCGGCTGGGATCCGGGGAATCCTCCAATCTGGAGCACATGTGATTACGATCGGGTCCAGGACCGCGCTTTCCGCTGTTGCGGCCGTCATGAGCCTCGTGCTCATGGCACCTCTATCGGCCGCTGGCAGCCAGGCCCGGCTCGAGGGTGAGTATGGACTCTGGGTAACGGACAGCCAGGGCACGCTGGGAGTCGGGTGGCTCACATCCAGCGTCGCGATCGGAGTCCTGGAGGTCGTCTCCGATGGCAGGACGGTCTACCGCATCGAGTCCCCACGTGGACAGGCTCACCACGCGACACTTCCCCGTCCCGATGGAGAGACGGCGCTCCTGCGCTACGGTGAGTTAGCGGCCGAGGATCTCCACGAAACGGTGCTGTATCTGAACGAGGAGCGGCCCCGGACCCCCGCGATCCTCAGCGATGTCGATTCCCTCTTTGTGGTGGGAGACGTGCACGGAGAGTTCGACCGAGTCCTCGGCCTCCTGGGAAACGCCGGGCTCATCGACGAGGAGAGCAATTGGGTCGGGGGAGAGAGGCACGTGGTATTCCTCGGCGACCTCTTCGATCGTGGTGCGGACGTGACACGCGTCCTGTGGTTTCTCTATGACCTGGAGCGCCAGGCGCGGGCGGCTGGAGGGGGTTCGCATGTCGTGCTTGGGAACCACGAGACGATGATCTTCACGGAGGACCTCCGCTACGTCTCTGCAAAGGAGCAACTTGTTGCCGACCTCCACGGCACCACCTACACGGGCCTCTTCGACATTCGGCGTTCGGTCCTGGGCCTCTGGCTGGTTGGCCGCCCGGGCCTGATGAAGGTGAACGACGTGCTGCTCGCCCATGGCGGTGTGGCTCCGGAAGCGAGTCCCCGTACCATCGAGGCCGTGAACGATTCGATGCGGACGTTCATGGCGGAGGATCTCTTCTACCGGTGGGGCGACACAACCATGGCTCTGGTCACCGACTCCTTGATTGCCGAGCAGGTAGCGGATCAGTATGCGAGTGTGATCATCATGGACCCGGCGTCCGTCGCGAGACGGACCGGAATCCTGTTCGACGAGACGGGCATCCTGTGGTTTCGAGGGTACGTGTTGTCGGACACGCTGACGTCGGCGCTCGACGGTGTCCTGGACGAGTTCGGGGCGGAGATCCACGTCGTGGCCCATACGCCCTTGACCACCATCGGAGCTCGCTACGATGGCAAGCTCTTGGCGGTGGATCTCGAGAGGGCGGCTACCGAAATGCTACTGCTCGAGCGGGATGCGCGAGGACGTGGGTACCATCGCTGGAGGATCAGTCTGGAAGGCCCACCGGAGCCGTTTTAACAAAAAAGGGCCGATCGTCTCCGATCGACCCCTTTTCACATCCTCTCTCGAGGATGGCGCTTCGGCGGGGAAGCTCATCAAGAAACCCCGCTAAGGGGTCCTCGACTGTCCTTATCGCTAATACTAATGATTACTGAGAAGGTGTCAACGCGGCGGCGATGCCCGTCAGTCGAGACGCCGATCGCCCTTACGGCGCTGATCCTTCCGCCGTAGGTCCCCACTGCGCCGGGACGTTCCTTCGCGCCGCTCGACTTCGCGCTTTTCTTCATCGACTTCTTCCTCCGAGTCTCGCCGGATCCAAATACGGCGGCCCGGACCGGCTCGCCTCTCACGCGGGGCGCGCGTGTCCACGGTCCGCCGCTCCCCCCTCCGGCGTTCCCCAGCAGAATCGTCCATCAGTCTCCCTCCTGCCTAATGACGCCCCCACGGCCAACCACGGCTTTGAGGACCGTCTAACTTATACGCGACCGTACGAGGCAGTGAAGTGCTTAGCGACGGGGCCGACCGGCGCTTTGGCTACGAGCCGGCGCGGTCGACCTTGCCCTCGCGGCTCCGCGGGACGCCGCACCGGAGGACGCCCGCGAGCGCGAAGTCGTCGCTCTTGGGGCGGCCGAACGGGGGGCCGAGGCCCGAGGCGCGGAACGGGCGGGCGCGGAACGGGCGGACGGCTGCGTCGCACGACTCCGCTGTGGAGATGCCGTCCTGGGCTGCGGTCGGCTCGAGGCGCGAGGCGCCGTGCTGGGCTGGGGTCGACTCGAAGCGCGAGGCACCACGTTCGGCGCTGCGTTGGGAGTGGACCGAGTCGCCGGCGCCGGCTCTCTCGAAGAAAGTGATCGTGTTATCGCCTCAGCGCGTGACTGGGCCGTTGGACCAGGGGAGGCATCCCTGGGAGCTCGGGTCCCCACGCGGTCCGTGGTCGGCGCGCGGGACGGGCGCTCGCCGGGTGCGCGTGTACTCGACGTCGAGGGGCGAGGGGTCGTGTTCCTCGCGGGCGGGTACACCCGTGTCGCGTTGCCACGACGGGCGAGTAGACCATCTCGGCGGTCAGCCGTCCCGCGTGAAACCGCGTCCGAGGGTCGAACCCTCGCCGCGCGCGGGGTGGCCGCGCGGGAGGGGCTCCGGGGCGTCTGGGCCCTGCTGGCACGCGCATCGTTGGTCGTCATCGGGCTGGTACTCAGCGCGCTCGACGCCCGGGCCCTACGGTCCGTAGTGGATGCCGCGGGAGTCGGTCTTTCCGAGGCGATCGAGCGGGCGGCCGTGGCGCGTTGGGCCCCGGCCCGGGGAGATTCCTTGTACACCGGGGAGGAGCGCACGGCCGGCGAGCCGCGATAAACCGGGGCGGGCCGGACTACTGCGGACGCCCTCCTATTGCCCCCATAACGAACGACGCCGTAAGCAGGGTATCGGTATGCTGGATAGCCGTACGCCGGATAGCCGTAGGCCGGGTAACCGTAGCCTGCGTACCCGTAGGGGAGGTAGTAGGGACTGTAATAGCGGGATCCATAAAACGCGGATGGTCCATATCCGATCTGTACCCCGAAGCTCAGGGCGAAATGCGTGTAGCTGGAATGGCCGTAGGGCCAGTAGTAGGATCGCCGGCGCGGGCGATAGCGTGGGTAGACGACCGAATAACTTCGGCCACGGTGGATACGGTCGTACCCACGGTGACACGTGTCCCAGTACCACTCGTAGTAGGCGTAGTCCCAGCAAGGATCTTCGTAGTAGAAATCGTACAAGGGATCCACCGCCGTGTAGGACGCGCCGATTCCCAAATGGGTACCACCGGTTCCGACGCCAAAGGAAACCGAGAAGTCGCTCCATGAATACTGCCCGGCCGCGGCGTCAGGGCGCCACGTGGCCGCGAGCCCGATCAAAAAAGCCGTTCGCATCAATTTGGCCACGATGTCCTCCTTGGGAGATCCTGTTCCCATCAAGTGCATAGCTCGTGCCATCGGACCTCCACGCCCGTAAACCTAGGTTTGTTGCGGCAAAAGAGCCATGAGAGCCCATGTTACCTCGGTCGGCCTGTCCTCACACGAGGACGGATCCAGCCCGGTAACGTGACAGGGTCGGTGGCGCCTGGGAGGCTCGTTTATTGCCTCGATCGCGGGTCGCCCCCGATCGAAACCCTTGCCCCCGAGAGAGAAAGAGCGGAAATTAAGCTCCACCCAATCGGGTGCCCGGAACGAAGGTCTTCGATTCACCAGGCCGAACTCGAGTCGTTCCAACCTCGGACACCGTCCTCCCATGGCTTCGGCCGTAGGAAATGCCCGTGCAGCGTAAGTCGAGCCCGGGCTCAGACGATGGACGAGCTGCTCCAGGACAGCCGGAGCAGGATCCTTTTTCGGCCTGAAAATGTCGGTGGCGTATCCCACTGTTCCGACGTTGCATACGTCGCGGTGGGACGAGAGGCCGGCTTCTCTCGTTCCTTTTTTTAGGTAGCAATTTCAGGCCCGTCGAACGAGTGGGCCCACATAAGGAAATCCAAAACAGTGGACGGTAATTCACCCAACGATGGGCGGGAGCAGTCAGACCCGCGCGATCAAGAACAGAAGGCCCCGGCCGAGTCAAACAGTCCAGGGGAATCTCAGGTTGTGAGCGATGTCACCTCGGGCGATTCGGACCAGCGCCAGGACACGAGCGGGGGCGAGGGCTCCGGCGACTCGGGGGGTTCGGGTCGGCAGGGAGGTGGCAGGTCCCGCCAGGGCCAGGGCCGGGGACAAGGGCGAAATAACAGGCAGGGTAGGGGTGGTCAAAGGAACCGGGGCGGGAGGGGGCGGAGGCGCCAGCGCGGTCAGGATGGTGGTGGCAACCGCCAGGACAGCGGCCGTCAAGATGATGGCCGGAACGACGACGTCGAGTTGGCCAGCCCGGACTCGAGCTCGGTCGAGTTGCTCGGGATACTCGAGGTGTTGGGTAGCGGCTCCGGCTTCATTCGCCAGCGAGAGGCGGGCTATACGCCCAGCAACGAAGACAT
>JBDHFN010000143.1:0-11755 GCA_039590375.1 Gemmatimonadota bacterium | reverse complement strand
TCTCCGTTGACGCGCGTTTGATGCGCGCCTGACGAGGGGCCACCCACTCCCTTGCTTCCGATTCTTTTGCTGGCGGGGGCCTCGAGCCTTGCCGCGTACGGTTTGTTTTGTCGGCTGGAGGGTCGGCAGCCCGCCCGTGAGATCAGGTATGAACTCGCGCTGACGGGGCGTGACCTCCGGGATCTCGATGCCGCCGCGGCCTCGAGCGAGCGGTCGGATGTCGTCGTTGGCCTCACGACGATCCCGAGCCGTCTGCCGTTCTTGGCTCCCACGCTCAAGAGTCTCCTTCTTCAGAACGTCCTCCCGGCGAAGATCCTGCTTCATCTGCCGGAGCACAGTCGCCGTGAGCAGGTCGAATACTCGGTTCCTCCGGAGCTCCAGGGTCTCGAGGTCATCCAGATCGTCCGCTGTCCCGATTGGGGACCGGCAACCAAGATCCTACCGGCGCTACTCGACAGCGACCCGGACCAGCGCGTGGTCGCCGTGGACGACGACCGCATCTACCGCCCCACGCTTCTCGAAGATCTCCTCGCCGCTTCCGAGCGACATCCGGAGGCCGCGGTCGGCTGCTTCGGCGTCATCGTCCCCCTGGACCGGGTCGATCGCCGTAAGGGGCTCCTGGGGCGAACGATCGACGGTCTGCGGTACGGACGTGGCGTGTCGCTTCGCGGCTCACGGCTGCGCCGCCCCCTACCCGTGGACATTCTTCATGGGTACGGAGGGCTCTTGGTCCGCCCACGCTTCTTCGACCTCGATGGCTTGGCGGATCTCCAGGGCGCACCCGAGGCTGCCTGGCTGGAGGACGACACCTGGTTCGCGGCTCACTGCCGAGTACCGAAGCTGATCGTTCCGAGTAGGCCCGGGAGCTTTCCGCGTTACTTCGGAGGAAGCGTCTACCGCAACAGCCGTTTGGGATCTCACAACCGGGGGGCACCCGACCCCGAGCTCCGAAACACGACGGTGCTCATGCGGGCGTTCAGCGATCGGTGGATGCCTTGAGCGCCGCGCCCGCCACCTTCATCGTGGGGCACCCACGATCCGGCACGAGCTTGTTGCGAGCGCTGCTGGATGGTCATCCCGACCTCATGGTCCTCCCATTCGAGACCCACCTGTTCGACTGGGCCAAGTCCGGCGATCCCGTGCGGAGCCTGCTCGACCGGACTCGGCTCTGGCCGACGCTTCACCGGCACCGGCCGTCCATTCCGAGGGAAGACGTGGAGGGCGTCCTCACACGGGCGTTGGGTCAGGCGCGGGATCCGCGGGCGAGGCTGCTCGCTCTGGTGGAGGGCTGGCGGGAGCTCATGGGGGCACGCTCCGACACCCGTTGGGTGGAGAAGACCCCAAGGCATCTGTACGAGGCGACCACGCTCCTCGAATGGTTTCCGGCGGACGTGAGAATCCTCGCAATGCGACGGGACCCGCGCGACGTCATCGCCTCGGCCCTGAAACAGAAGCCCTCCCGCGCCATCTTTCAGATGGCGCTCACCGGCAGGCTCGCCCATCGGGTCGTGAGCGAACACGAGGAGGATTCGCGATTCTCGGTGATCACGTATGAGCGCCTCGTGCGCGACCCGGTGAGCACCATGCGGACGGTCTGTCGGTTTCTGGACGTCCCGTACGACCCCGTCGTCGTCACGCCGACCGTTCTCGGGGCGGAGTACTCCGGAAACTCCCGCTTCGACGACACCCTGAAGGGTGTCTCGGAGGCCGCCGTCGGCCGTTACCGCGACGTCCTCTCGGGACCTCGGCTGGAGCGGGCCGAAGCTCTTCTGGCCCCCGTCCTTTCGGCAGGAGGGTACGCCCCCACGCACGAGACCCACGCATGGCGTCACCCTATCGCGAACGCGGCCATCGGTGGAATCGTGCGGTCGGGACTCTGGCGTTCACGCACCGTCCGAGCCGCCTTCGGAGGCGCTTGAGATGGCCATCGGTGTCCACGCCTCCGAGCCGCGATTCTTGTTCTTCTGGAATCACAAAGTCGCGTCCCGATCCCTTCTCACCGCTCTCCGGGAGCCCTTCCCCGATCTCCGCCTGTACGCGCAGCCGTCCTTTCGCCCCCCTGTGCAAGACGAGGACTGGCCGCGCTTTCTGGTGGTCCGCGACCCATGGGCCCGGGCCGCCTCGTGCTTCCGCAACAAGTGTCGCGACGCGATCGAGGCCCTGGAACGGAACGGCCACCTGGAGCCCTGTCAGCGCCACCTGCTCCGTGAACTCGGCGCCTGGCCTTGCCGATCGAGTACGGGCGCTCGGCGCCTGTCCGAGCTGAACTTCGCGGAATTCGTGGATCTGCTGCCCGGCGTCCGCGATGGAAACAGCCACTTCCGCCTGCAAATCGACGTTCTGCGGGACGCGGGCGCGATCGCGTCCCGGGTCCAGTGGGCTGGGCGCGCGGCCCGGACCCTCCTACACGTCGGTCGGACCCACCACATGGCACCGAAGTTCTTGAAACGCCGACCGACGGCCGCAGCCGACGAGGCCGCTCTGGCTCGAGCAAGCAAACAGTCCGTGCAGTTGCTTCGCTTGGAGGATTTCCCCGACGCCTGGCAGGATGTCGAGCATGCCCTGGGACGCACGATTCCGTTTCCCTGGCACGCACGAACAGACGAAAGGGAGAACTGGCACACACTGTACGACGAGGCTCTCCGGGCACGGGTGGCCGATCTCTATCGGCCGGACCTGGAATTGTTCGATTACGACTGGGTGGGGCCGGACCCCAAGTGACGCCCCCGCCCCTGCGCCGTCTACGAGGCTGGCTCGCGCGAAAGGGCCTCTCACCACAACGCCGGGTCTACTCACGCTCGATTTGGGGCGTCGGGAAGTCGGACCTCGCCCAGGAAGAGTTATCCGAGCATGGAGGGTCGCCGGGGTGCGACGCATGGCCCATTCACGTCGCACTGCGGGAGCTGAAGCAGGGTCGAGGGTTCGGATTCGCCCACTTCAACGACGGCGAATGTCGTTGTTTGATCGAGGGGGCACACACCAACAGGGACGGTGTCGAAATCTGTCCCGAACGGATCAGGCTTCTTCTCGAGGGCAGTATCGGGCGCTTGACGGACGCGTCCGATCCAAGGATCCGGGAGCGGTTCCTCGTGGGTCTACCGTGTCCCCGCTGCCATGGCGTTCAAGCGGAGGACGTGCTGCGCAGATTCCCCGCACTCCGACACCACCACCGCGTCCCGGCCACGCTCTTCCATCACGCGCTTCGCTGGAGTCGATCCCAACTGGCGGGCAGTCTGGCCGAAAGAGGCGGCGACGCGTTTCTCGTGTGCAGCACCGAACACGATGTCGGCGCCATCGAACGCCTCCTCGGGCTCCGATTTCGAGCGGTTCTCAGGGTCGACCGTTTCCGCGCACACGACAGCCCGGGGGTGTTCGACGAGTGGGTCGACACGATCGGATGGGGCCAAAGCGCGACCGAGGGCGCGACCGCTCCGCAAACGATGCTGCTTCTCTGCGGCATCATGGGCCGGGTCTGGGCCGTTCAGGCGTTCCTGTCCGAACCCGACAGTCTCACGCTCTGCCTGGGCAGCTATTTCGACGACGTCGCTCTGGGGCGCGTATTGAAGTACGCCGGGGGTCAGAGACTCCGCTGCAGGCGGTGTCTGCGCATGGTCTGATCGGCCACGGGGCACGCCCTGGGTCGTGGTCTTCTCGGCGATGGGCCTCCGGCCGATGGCACCTCCGGGCGACCGCTCCGGGGTGATGGACCCCGATTCAGAACGTATAGCCGAATCGCTCGATGTCCGCGGCGTAGAGTGCCCCTACGAGATCCCGCGTCTCGTCGTCATAGTACGCCCGATGACTGCCGCGATATCGACCCCGGCCGGTCCTTGGGAGTCGGAGCGGGAGCGGCACACCCAGACGCTCGAGCACGGGCGGGAGTGCGGTCTCGATGTCCTCCAACTTGATGACCTCGTCGACGAGAGGCCGTCCGTTCTCGTCTCCGGCGAATCCGCTAAACGAAAACGCCCCGAAGCGAATCACGCTCGTCTCCAGACCCGGTGGCGCCGGGTTGCGGCCCTCGGGATCGAGGGTGCGAGCCCACGCCCGGAATCCACGGTGCCGCGTGCTTCGACGCCTCAAGCGCGACCACTGCCCCCCTTCGCGGAAGGCGAACATCTCATAGAGCGACACCAACCGGGTCCACGGACTCCTGACCATCACGAACTTGAAATAGTCTTCGAAATCCCAGCCTCGCTCTCTGAAGACATCGCGCGCTTCGAGGGGACGCATGTGATTGTAGAACGGGAAATCCGCTGTGACCTCGTGGCCCGGCAGGCCGTGGATCTCGGCGTAGGGATCGAGAATCCTGCGCACCGTCCTCGAACCGGTCTTCGGGCTCGCAAAGAACACGAATCGGTGTCGGTGGGAGATGCGCATGAGGGTCAGTAAGAGCTCGGAGTCCTGCGATTGCGGAGACGGCAAGATGATAGCCCAGCGAGGGCAGAGTGCACAGGGTCCCACGGGGCTTACATTGACCTTTTCGGGCTACCGGGGTATGAACGACGGACACTTTCGACGCCACCCGACCCTCACTCCTCGTAGGCTACGCGATACTGTGAACGTCCGCTCCAGACGACACCTGGTTTCGATCATCGGCGCCATCTTATTGGTCGCCGGACCCGTGTCCGCGGCGCAGGCCAGCGCACAGACCGGCACACGGACCGGCGCGGCAACCAGCGCGGACTCCAGTCCTTTCTCCGGCGGAGACGCGTCAGCGACCACGGACCCGACCGGATCCAGCGTCGATCCCCGGATCTCGGAGGCGCTTGGGCTCTACTGGGATCGACAGGTCATGGAGTCGCTTCAACTCCTCGAGGACGTCATCGATGACTCGCCGGGGGTCTATGAGCCGTTGTGGGCCGCGGCGCGGTCAGCGGTCGCCCTGGGGATCCTCTCGCGTGGGAGGGAGATACAGAATCAGTGGTACTCGATCGGGGAGTCCTACGCTCGGCGGGCCACCGAAGTCGAGCCGGAGGGGCTCGTCGGGCTGTACTGGTTGCTGAGCGCGAAGGGCCTCCGAGCCGCTCAGACCGGCAGCAGAGAAGCCTCGGCGCTCGGCGGCGAGGTGTACGACCTGGCCCACCAGGTCCTGGAAATGGACTCCCTGCACGCCGGCGCCCACCACGCCCTCGGCGTGCTCAACTACCGGGTGCGGAGGCTCTCTGGTATCGAGCGTTTCGTGGCGAGGAACTTCCTCGGGGCCGACGTCATGAACAATACGACCTGGGAGGATGCCGAGCGGTATCTCACCCGCGCCGTGGAGCTGAGTCCCGACTACATCCTGTTCCGACTGGACCTCGGGAGGATGTATTTGGCTCGCGACCGGGAGGATGAGGCCCGGGCTCAATTCGAGCGTGTGCTGGAGCTTCCGGTCGTAGAACCGCCGGACACGCGCTTTCAGGAGATCGCGGAACGTCGTCTCGCGGACATGGTCGACTGAGGAGCTACTCGGTCTCCCAGATCAGATCCTCGACCCGCAACGCCCCGTCCTCCGCCAGGCTGACGAGCACATAAAACTGCCCCCCGCGGAGTCCGTTGAGCTCCTCCTCGCGAGCCTCGCTGAAGTAGTACCGGCCGATTCCATAGTCGAGTTGCCCACCCTCGACGCTCGCCCTGGCCCATCCGCTTCTCGAGGTCAGTCGCCGGTCCTCGACCTCCGAGGGCGCGCGCTTTTCGGCCGCCCGCCACACCGGGAAGGTCTCGCCGTTGACCGTGACGTCCCTGTCGAAATCCAACCTGACCAGGGCTTCCCTTCCCGGGACCGACCCTCCGGGATCCATGTAGCGGTATCCCAGCGTCATGTAGAGCCCGCTCAGGAAGTCGCGCGGGTCGACCGGCCGCGTCTCCAGTAGGAATTCCTCCAGAAGGTGTTGCCGCCCTCGATTCAGGGCCCAGGCCACCCCGAGGAACAGAAGCCCCATGACGATGAACGCGCTCCCGCTCGTCAGCAGGCTTCCGAAGTAGTCGATGAAACGGGTCACCATGAGGAGTCCGAGCACTGCGACCCCCTGATTGATCAAGCGCTTGTCCGCCCTCAGTAGCCCCGCGTGCATCGCATGAACGCAAAACGCCAAGAGCGCGACCGTGCCGAGGTAGCCGACCAGGACCTCCCAGTCCGTGAAGACCAGGAGAGCACTCAGGGCCATCGGCAGACCCAGAAGCAGCTTGAAGCCCTGCTCTCCGCCCGCGCCCGCCTTGTCCCCGACCTCGGCCAAGGTGAGTCCGGTGACGGCGATCCCACTCAAGAAGAGTCCGTAGTACAGGCCCGTCGTGTTCACGTCGCCACTCAAGCCGAAGTCGTTGTGCAGGAATGAGAGAGCATACAGGAGCGCAGCTGCCGCGATCCAGCCGAGGTCGCCACTCTCCCGCCGGTCCAGGCGGAGCGGGCCCCGGCCGGACCAGAAGAGCATCCCCAAAGCACTGACGATCAAGAAAAACACGCCCCCATGCTCCACTTCGAGCGCACCGCCGGTGCCGAGTACGGAGACCAAGAAGACCAGGAACGCCACCCAGAGCATCAGTATGGGCCTGGAGCCGGCGAAAGTCCGGGTCTGATAGAGCATCCCGATCCACAGCGCGACGCAGATCGCCAGAGTCGCCGAAGTGCCGAGCGGCTCCAGGTCACCCATTGAAATCCAACTGCCGGATTCGAACACCCCCGTAAACATCGCCCACACGAAGATGAACGCGTGGGTCGCCGCCGCCCCCCCATGGCCACCCAGCCAGACGATGGGCAACGCGAGGATCAGCGTCACGGCGAGCGGGGTGAAGGTATCGCCCGAGAGCTGATAGATCTGTCCCCACAGGCCGATGCCGGCCAGAGGCAGGATCACCCATACGATGTCGAGGCCCTTCTCCACGAAGGTCTTCCCGGCCAAACGAAGTCTGGCTTCGGCCAGACCCGCGATCAGGAGTAGAAACGCCAACTGCCGGATAACGGGGGGGATCCGCTCCCAGTTGTAGCTCACGACCAGGATGATTCCGATGCCCACGCTCAGGGCGCCCACGCCTACCAGGAGCCCGAAGAACGTGAAGATCTGCCTCTCGGGATTCTCTTCCTGATACTTGAAGATGGCTTCGGCCTGGTCCGGGCGGATCAGGTTCTTCGCGACCCAGGCGTCGAGCCGGGTCTGAAGCCACCTCTTGTCGGAGCGTTTCATCGGTCCTTTCCCTGCCTGAACGGGCTAAGAGAAAGGTAGGAACAACCGGGCCGGCACCGCCACAATCATCACCGGGCAATCAAGCCGGGATCATCTCTGATCGAGAATCTCCAAGAATCTCTTCAGTCCCTGGTCCGTGACCGCGGGGATGAACCTCTCGCGATCGATCCAGATCCGCCTCTGCGTGACGTCGATCCCGGTCGAATTCACATATGCCACGGCGAGCGCCACGGCTTCCTCCGCCGGAACCGGCGCACCCGACGCGTGCTCGGCCAGCACATCGTAACCGGCGTCCTCCGAGGCAATCCAAAGAGCGAGTTGCTGGACCAGCGGCTCGACCATGGGATGAAGGTTCAGCCCCTGAAACACCCACATCACGTTCCGCATGGCGAGGTGCTCGCCCGGCGATCGGATCTCGAGGCGGTCGCGCGGCTGTGGAGGCGGCCCGGTCCAGGGCGTGCTGCGGACAAGAACCCGCCAGTCCCGGGGGTCGTCCTCGAGAAGAACGATGGCCCCGTCTCTGCGCGCGATCACGTCGCCCGCGCCTCCCGGTGTCTCGAAGTAGGTCCCGACGGAGAGCGTGATCACCATCGGTTCGGGCCGGGTCCTTCTGATGCTCAAGCTGGCCGTCTCCGCATCCAGGCCCGCGGCAGTCACCTCGATATGGCCGGCGCCGACGGCCTCGAGTATGTCGTACTCCTGGATGACCGACCGGGACTCGATCCCACCCGTGTCGTCCCTCGGAGATGGCTGGAAGATGAACAGGTGCTGGCTCGGCAGGAATTCGTGCAGCTCGACCAGGTCGAACCCCGCCGGGGTCCACTCGCTGAGGACCTGGCGCACCGACATGCGGTGATCGCCCTTGATGTGGTCACCCGTGCCGTCCTCCACTCGATACTCGACCAGGGCCACCCTTCCGTCGGGCTTCAGCGCTTGCCGCATCTTGGTGAGCATCGCCTCGTGGTTCCCGAACTCGTGGTAGACGTCGACCAGCAGAATCCAGTCGATCTCGCCCTCGGGGAGCTTGGGATCGTCGAATTCGCTCAGGACGGGCACGACCCCGGTGACACCTTCGTCGTCCACGTACCCCTGCAGGATCTCGAGCATTTCGGGCTGGATGTCCACGGCGTAGACCCTTCCCGTGGGGGCCACGAGCCTGGCCATCCTGCGCGTGTGGAATCCGGACCCGGCTCCGATGTCCGCGACGACGTCGCCGTCCTCGAGGCCCATCACCGCCAGCATGTCGTCCGGCATTTCCTCGGCGACGCGCTCGGGGCGTTCGAGCCAGCCGGCTCCCTGATAGGTCATGAACGGCGCCGGGACGCGCTGGGGAAGCTCGGGGGACAGCGCCTGTGCCGAGGCGGAGTTCAGTCCGGCGCAGAGCAGAAGTCCGACGCAGAGCGGTCCGATCGCGCTCTTTAGTGTTCGCATGACAAGCTCCCGTGAGGCCTCAGGCGTGGGTGATCACCGAGGGGCACTATAACTCGTCGAACAGATCCTCCATACGCCTCCGAGTCCGCTCGTCGGGCAAACGCCCTACGCCGGCGCCCATGTTGTCGACGAGGTGCTCCGGATCCGACGTGGCCGGAATGACCACCGTCACGGCCGGATTCGCCAGGATGTACTTGAGGAAGAACTGCCCCCAGCTTTCGCAATCGAACTCGGCCGCCCAGTCCGGAAGGTCGCGGCCACTCACCGCCGAAAACAGCCGCCCGACGTTGTACGGCTCGTTCACCGCCACCGCGATTCCCCGGTCCTGAGCCAGAGGGATGAGTCTCTCGGCCGCCTCACGTTCCCCGAGCGAGTAGTTCACCTGCACGAAGTCGAGCTCCTCGGTCCGGAGCAGCTGCTCCATCTGCTGGTACTGGCGCGGGAAGGAGGTGGTCAGGCCCACGTACCGAGTGCGCCCCTCCTCCTTCGCCTGGCGGATCGTCCTCAAGTGGATGTCGACATCCCGCAGGTTGTGCACCTGGTTGAGGTCGATGATCTCGCGCCCCCAGTCCCGGTGAGACCCCGTCACCTGTCCGATCCCAGCCTCCCGACCCCCACCCGTCGAGATCTTGGTGGCGAAGAACAGGTCGTTCTGCATTCCGAGCTCCTGAACCAGCTGGCCGGCCACCTTCTCCGACGTCCCGTAGGAGGGAGCCGTATCGAAGAAGCGCCCCCCCATCTCATGGAAGAGCTCCAGCACGTCGCTCAAACGGACCCACTCCGGGTTCGGCGGGCCCACGCTGAAGGTGCGCGCGCTGCCCAACCCCACGGCGGGAATCACCTCCCCCGAGGACGGGATCGTACGCATGAGCTGCGGTGCGTGCTGGGCGAAGGCCGGCAGCTCACCAAGCAGCAGACCGGCCCCGGCCCCCGCGCCGATCCTCAGCATCTCTCGACGGGAAATCGTCACGTCGTCACCTCTTCGGGTTCTCAACCATCTCTCTCGCGATAAGGTCAAGATGAGTGCTGGTCCGTCGAATGGGCAAGCGCAGGCGCGCCCACCTGAGTTGGCGATCGGCAAGCGGCGTTGGACTCATGAGTGCCCGGACCCTACGCGGCGGGCGAGAGTACGTTATCAACACCCAGTGGTCGGCGACGAGACGGGGCCGACGCGCGGCGTAGGTGGGGAGGCCAGCTATGTATGAAGTCGTCAGAGTGTTTGGGCTAACGACACTCGTGCTCGTCATCGTGACGGGTTGCGAGTCCGATGCAGAGAAGCTCCAGAGTTCGCAGTCGGACCAGGCACAAGCGAGCCTCAGGGCATCGAGGCGAGAGCCGAGTATCGGGCCGAGCCCGATCAGCATTCTAGTGTTCCCGGATGCACCGGGTAACGACAACCGGCGTAACAACGGTGAGTACGTGACCCTGTCCAACTCCGGTGAGGCCGCGGCCGACATCGGGGGCTGGACCCTGTGCGAGGGGGCGGCGCACTGCTTCACGTTCCCGAGCGGAGCGTCGATTCCCGCGAACGGAAGCATCCGGCTCTACTCCGGCTCGGGGGTCGCGACGGCCACGTCCTTCTACATGGGGTTCGCACGAGCCGTGTGGAACAACGAACATGACACGGCGACGCTACGAGACGGTGAGACGGTGATCGCACAGGACATCTACTGACGACGTCCTTCAGTAGTCAGTGGCTCATCGCCCAGAGGATGATGTTGATCCCGAGACCGTAGGCCTGTGGCGAGAAAGTGTAGAAGAAGAAGGGCACGTCGCCCTCGCGCTCCCACCCGTCCGCGATGTCGGTGTTGAAGGTGACGAGGACGAGCAGTCGCCCGTCGTCATCGAAGATTCCCCGAGTATGGGGAACGGCCGTCTCCGCCCCGAACTCCGACGTCGAGCCGCCGTTGCGCCGCCAAGACTGGTAGGACGGGATCTGCGGGACCTCCTTCACCTCGTAGAGGACGGCGAAGAGGGGATGCTCAGGCGTGATCTCCTCGATCGAGTGCTCGGGGAAGATCCGGCTGATCTCGGTCTCGAAATACGTCCAGGCCCGGTTGCCCCAGAGGTCGTCGGCCCAGAGGAAGCCTCCCTGGAGGAGGTAGCGTCGCAGACCCTCGATCTCTTCCTGTTCAAAAGTGACCGAGCCGGGATCCGTCATGAACAGGAACGGGCATTTGAAGATCTCGGGGTCCGTGGCCCGCACCGCCACGATTCCCTGGTCCCCGTTGTCCCAACGCTCGATATACGTGGGAGTCAGCTCCTCCAGGCGCGTCATGAAGTTACTGTCCGCGGCGGGATAGTCGGTGCTCCATCCCAGGCCCGAGCGCATGCTCCGGGACGTGTTGTACCAGAGCCGGCAAAACATGAAGCCACCCGTGGACTCCGGCAGGCCGGTTCGCATGGGAGAACTGTAGCGACCCTCCTGTGAATTCCAGATCTGTGCGGACGCGGTGGCGGGGAGGGTCAGCCACGCCGGCAGGATGGAGGCGATGATCAACACGACCTTCCACATCCCCCCTTCGCCAAGCTCGCGCTCAATGGTACGGCGGCCTTGGAGGGCTGCGTTGAGGCGAAGGATGAGGTCAACCATGGTTCACAAGATGCTTAGAAGGCGTGTGAAGCTGCAAGCGTCTGCCGAAAAGTCTTGTATTTGTGGGATTTGTGTGTTTGAGTGGTACAGATCCGTGTGTTTTCAATGGTTCACAAGGGAGGCAAGGGACAATGGAAGCCTATTGCGTCAAGTGCAAAGCGAAGCGGGAGATGCAGGATGGCCAGAAGGTCACCATGAAGAACGGGCGCCCTGCCATGAAGGGAAAGTGCCCGGTCTGCGGGACCGGGCTCTACCGGATTCTCAAGTCGTCGTAGCTCGTCTCTTGCGGCTTTACCGCGTAGGTGCGTCTCGCGCCCAATGAAGGAGTAGAGGGCCACCCCCGGACAGCGGGGGTGGCCCTCTTCGTTTCAGACCGAGAATCCCTACAGACGGTCACGTAATAGTCCCCACGGCCGTTTTCGCTTGGGACGGCGACTTTTCCCTTTGAAAGGGTCAAGCGACCGGTATACGCGTACGGCATGACACCTGAGGGACGATGAACCCGCAAGCCATTCCCGCCGTGGCGGTGAGCGACGGACTCGAGACGGAGAACGACCGATTCAAGCAG
>JBDHFN010000142.1:0-9689 GCA_039590375.1 Gemmatimonadota bacterium | reverse complement strand
CTCATCCCGTCCTGTCACCGGATGGCCTGTGGGGAGCGTTCGCGCCCGAAGGAGGTACAGTGGCGTCCGCGTGGGGCGTCGGCGCCGATAGACGGGGGTGCACCGCTCCGGAACTGAGCGAGGGTGGGTGGGAGGCCGGGGCCGGACCCGCGCGCGTCGGGACGAGGGGCGCATCCCGAATGCTGGGCCGAGCCCTGCGGCGCTGGAATGCCTTCAGGGGACGGCCGAGCCCACCCAGTGGTGAGCCCGCCCCCTACGCCGGCCGGTACACCTCCGCTCCGCTCTCCCTGAGCTACTACTTCGGCGTAACGCACGAGTCGGGCGTATGGGCCAAGGCAGCCGACTCGCTCTGGGTCGATGAGGATCTGGATCCAGAGATCCCACCGTACCTGCCCGATACTGAGCTCGTCCGGCAGGACGTGAGGCGCGTGTACTCGAACATCGCCGAGATGGACGACCAGATCGGGCTCATCCTGAGCCAGCTCGAGCAGGACGGCCTCCTCGAGAGCACTGTCGTCGTGTTCTATGGAGATCACGGTGGTCCTCTGCCGAGGCAGAAGCGGCTGCTCTACGACTCGGGACTCAGGGTACCCATGATCATCCGGTTTCCGGGTCGGCAACACGCCGGGACCGTGGACTCACAGCTCATCAGCTTCGTCGACTTCGCAACGACCACGTTCTCGCTTGCCCACATCGGGATCCCCGACCATCTGGAAGGCCGTGCTTTCCTGGGTCCACACCGGGCACCCGAAGCCCGTCACTACGTCCACGCTGCGGCCGATCGGCTGGGCGATCCTCGAGGAATGCGGATGATGGACGTACAGCGGCGGCTCACGGGCCCGCTGGACCCGAGGGGATGGGTCCGGTGGTGGAGAGCCGGTGGCCGCCGTGGGCGCGGGTTCAGGGCGTGTGACCGCCCCCTACTCGCGCGGGTCTCAGCTGCCTCCGCCTACCGTGAAGCCCACGCCGCCGCGAATGAAGAAGTCGGGGATGTTCCCGAGGCCGACACCGCCTTCGACGTACGGCCGGAGGGAGTTCATCGGGAAGTCGATGCCGCCCAGGAGGTGCAACCCCACTTCCGTGGCGCTCGCGTCGATCTCGAAGCCCGGGATGCCGATGTCACCCAGGGCGTCGTCGAACGAGAACCGGCCAAACGAGAGCCCTGCGCCCACCTTGGCACGATGCTGGGGTTGTCGGGAAGCGTGAACAGGTAGTACGCGGTTCCACCGAACTCCAGGTAGTCGAAGCCATCGGGAAAGTAGATAATCGAAATAGGGGGCGATCTCGAAGGACGACACCGAAAAGAAGCCCCTGGCACCAATTCCGAAGTCGACGTCCTGGGCGTACATAGCCTCACCTGCTAGCCGAAACTGCCCTTGTGCGTCCGTAGCCGCGGTTGCCAGTAGCCCGAAGCTCAGACCCAACGCCACGACGTGTCTCAAGGTCTTCGCCCTGTGAAGTGATTCGTGCCGAAAGACGTTCTTCCTTCTCAAGCGCAATTACCGCTGCTCAGCCGCCACGGGCTCCTACCGAATGACCTGGCCGGGGGCTCGTGCGTACGAAATTGGTCCAATCGCGACTCGACTCGCAGTGCTCGATCCGGGCGACGAGGCGGTGAGTCACGCGTGCTGCTCCACGGACGGGGTGTGCTGCTGAGGCAGAGCCGACCGAGACTGCGGATTCGGCACTCGGCTCGTACGTTGCCGGTCATGAACGAACCTGCCGAGCGCAGCACAACCGAGGCAGTGAAGAGGCGGGAGGGGCACGAGGTCGAGATCGCCCCCACCGGCTCCGCGGGGCTCGCCATGGCAGAGGGACTACGACGTGATCATCCTGGACGTGATGCTCCCGGGGCATAGCGGCTTCGACGTCGCATCCGAGATCCGTGCCAGGGGAGACGCCACGCCCATCCTCATGCTGACCGCACTCTGCGCCACGGAGGACGTCGTGAAGGGTCTGGACGCGGGCGCCGACGACTATCTGACCAAGCCCTTCGAGCTCAGTGAGCTGCTCGCGCGAGTCAGGGCGCTGAAGCGGCGCGCCGCCTCGGGCCGCGTCGGAGCGGCGACGTTCGCCGACCTGGAGCTGGACGAATCGGAGCGGTCGGTCCGACGCGGAGATCGCCCCGTCAAGCTCACCGACACCGAGTACCGGTTGCTCGTGACGTTGATGGAGCGCCCCGGCAAGACGCTTTCCCGTCAGGAGCTCCTGGACCGGGTCTGGGGCATCAGTCTCGATCCGTGCACGCGGATCGTCGACGTGCACGTCGCCAACCTGCGGAAGAAGCTGGAAGCCGGGGGCGAGGAACGCATGGTGGCAACCGAGCGGGGCGTGGGACCGGCTCGTCTGGCCGGGCACGGAGTAGGGGCAGATCGCCCCGTTCGGTGCCAGGTGCGGCGCGCATCTTGCAACGTTGGCGAGCAGAGTTGGCCGCACACTATTCTCCCGAGGATGTAGCACGCGAACGGCGTCGTGCCCAAGGTTGCGAGAGAACAACGCCCATGGTCCGTCCGTCAAGGCCTTCTGAGGAGTCGAGCGGTCCGATTCTACACCCACTGTTCTTCGCCGTCGGCCCAGTGATGGTGATCGGAGTCGCGAACCTCAACGAAGTGTCCGTCTCGGAAATCGCTCTTCAATCTCTCGCTCTCGCATCCTGCGCCGCAGCGCTTTGGCTCGCGGCTTGGCTTGCGCTCCGAGACATTGAACGGTCGGCCCTCGTCGTCACGTTGTCATTGGTCTTCATCTTCGCTTGGGGAGGAGTGGCCGGGCTCCTCGCGCCCACCAGAGATGCCGCAGAGCTCAGAGGCTCCGAGGTTTCGGGCCTATGGTGGACGTGGTGTGCGATCTGGCTGGTCGGCGTCCTACTTCTGCTCAGATCCAGGGGAGCGCCCCGGTGGCTCACTCGATTTGCCAACCTGACAGGGGCCGCGCTCGTCGCAATTCAAGTAGTGCTCATCGCCGAGTATTCTCTCAACGTTCGAGACCTGAGTCCCGACTTCAACGAAGCGATGGATCCAGGCCCACGCCTCGCAGCCCATTCCGAGCCCGATGAGCGTCCTGACATCTACTTCTTCATCCCCGATCGATACGGTAGCGCCAAGACCCTCGAGGGCTATTACGGCTTCGACAACAGGGAATTCCTGGAGGCTCTCGAGAGCCGAGGGTTCTGGATAGGGACCGACAGCCGAGCGAACTACTTCTTCACGCCGCAGTCAATGGCGTCATCCTTGAACATGACGCACCTGGGATTCCTGGGAGACCTCGGGATCAGGGGCGCCGATCTTCGACCTCTCTACAGGATGATACGGGATAACCGCCTCACTCACTACCTGAAGAGTCTCGGCTATACGTATGTCCACTCGGGAAGCTGGTGGGCCGGTACACGACGCAATCCGCTCGCCGACATCAACGTGGAAAGCTGTTTGGCACAATCGCTCCTGGACCCGTTGATCGCAGCGAGCGTGCTTTCCCCCCTCCTCCCTGCGGTAGCGAGTCACCGTGTGTTCTGCCACCTTACGTGGAGCCTTTATGAATCCGTTCCCCGCCAATTCGAGGCCGTCGCGGAGGTCGCGGCGCTCGAGGGCCCGACGTTCACTCTGGCTCACTTTCTCGTTCCGCACGAGCCTTGGGTGTTCGACCGGGGCGGGGCGTTCGTGACGGAAGAGGTGGCGCGCCAGAGGACTGCGAAGGAGAACTACACCCAGCAGCTCATCCACACGAATACACTTCTTCTGCAGCTCGTGGACAGCTTGCTCGCTAGATCGGAGAGTCCGCCGATCATCGTCATACATGCGGACGAAGGGCCGCTCCCCGAATCCCTCAAGTCATTCCACGAGGCAGCCACAGCTCCGCAGTCGCGTGAAGGAGCACTCTTGGACCTGACCCTCAAAGAGGATCTGGGCTACAAGTTCGGCGTGCTCGCTGCGATCTACGCCCCGGAGGCCGATACCGGGACGCTGTCCCCATCGATGACACCGGTGAATACCTGGCGGTGGATACTCAACCAGTACTTCGGCCAGGAGCTGAGCCTGCTGCCCGAGAGGTCGTTCGTCTTCATGGACACCGAAGAGATATACCGATTGCTGGACGTCACCGAATCGATCGCCCCGTCCGGGAGTGGAAGGTGATCCGACCGGCCCGGAGCGAAGGGCACCTCGAACACCGGGCTAAGGCAACGAACCATGCGTATCAGAGCCGGTCTGATACCCTCTCGGGGTTCTCGGCTGTTGCCTAGAAGGCCGTTGAAGAACGGGAGCGCGCCGCGTTGCGAGCGCCACGGCCCCAGATCCGAGGCGGCGCGACGACGGCATAGCCATAGCTACGTCTAGGAGCGCCAACGACGGAGATGGGGCCGTGCCGCCCCAACCCACAATCTGTACGCATATGTCCTCCTTGGTGTTGGGCGCACTCCCGTTCTTCAACGGCCTTCTAAGTCGTCGGTCGTTTCTTCCCTGCCAGCACGACGCCGGCCGAGCCGCGTGAGTCTGCGCCAGACCGGCTTCATGGAGAGAATGCCGGCTAGTAGGCCGGCCGCGACGAGTTGGATCAAGAAGTTACGGGTTGCCGGCTCGATGTATGCCTGGACGGGGGTGGGGACCAGCATCAACGAGGCCAGCGCGACAAGCACCAACCCTGGCCAGCCTCGTCGAGAACCACTCATGTATCGCTCCCTTCGGGGCGCGTCTGGAGCACAGCTATGGTGAGGCGGCCGGGGCGGACATCCGATTCCGGTTCGTAAGTTCTGTGCCTCGGTCGTGGCTTCTGGGGAGCAGCGGGTCTCGCGTCCACGCGGCCCGATGGGCGAGCCCGGTCGCCTCTGCCGCTCCGGGGACCCAGACCAGCCCAATGACCACGGGAGTGTTGGCAAAGTAACTCACGTCCGTGTCGCGCACATGTTCTTTCGGCCTCCATCTGCTCCCCGTGGTGGACGGCTCGCGGGGCCGTACTACTGGCGAGACCGAGAAGAAAGGAGTCGGGCGCCCGTCGCCCTCGCTGCAGGTCTCCCCTCCCCCACACTCTAGCGACCGGCGTCCCGCACCGGCCCCGCCTGCGAGAAATGCCTGGATGACACCTTCCGTGTTTCTTGCAGAAATCTGACAGTTTCGTAAGATGCGGCTCCGGGTCCGAGCCCCGGCGAACCAGCCCGCTCGCGGCACCCATCCCCCTCAACGGGCGACCAGCCGAAGGAGTCAGCAAGAGGCGTACCCAAGTCATCCTGGCAGGACTCGCTCTCCTCTGGGGAGCTCCGCTCCAGGCACAGGAGCGCACGATCACGGGCCAGGTCACATCCATTGACCAGGGCCAGGCCCTTCCCGACGCGGTGGTGCAGGTCGTGGGCACAGCCTTCGCCACCATCACCGACGCCGAGGGCGGCTTCGCCATCCGGTCGCTCGCCCGGCGGCAGCTCGGCCGCTTCGTGGAACAATTCTGCGATCCGCGTCCAACGGTCGGGCTGTTGCGGCGGAGACCTTGGCGGACTCATGGGTCGAGATCGTCCTGCGTCAGGGCCTGATGGAGGAACGCGCGCGCGCCAAGCGCCAGTCCCGCTTCACGGTGCGATCCGAGACCCCCAGGCTTCCGGCGGCCTCCTCGACCGAGAGTCCGCCGAAGAAGCGCAACTCCACGACCTGCGCCAGCCGGGGGCTCTGCTCTGCCAAACGCGAGAGCGCCTCGTCGAGGGCCATGAGCGTCTCCGCCGACCGATCCGAGTCGGAGGTCGCCACCTCCAGCCCCTCCAGATCGAGCGGAACAGCCCCGGCTCCACGCTTTCGCGTGAGGTGGCGGCGTGCGCGGTCGATCAGGATCTGGCGCATGGCTCGCGCTGCCACTCGGAAGAAATGGGCGCGATCTTGCCAGTCCTGGTTCGCGCTTCCGGCGAGCTTGAGGTAGGACTCGTGCACGAGGGCGGTGGTGTTCAGCGTGGGCGACGCCCCGGCGAGCTGGAAATGTGCGCGGCGCTTGAAGTCCTGGTAGACCGCCTCGAAGAGTCGGTCCATGGACGCATCGTCACCGTCCCGTACGGCCTCCAAGAGCTCGGTGATGTGTTCGGACTCGGGCATCGCCCCCTCGTGCATGACCGTCGCCGGAAGCGCGCGCCCCGGGTCACATGGAGAGCCGTCCCGCAGCGGACCACTTTGACCAATCCGAGCCGCAGCGCGACTCGGCGACCCGGAACGTCGAGTCGGCGTGGCCCGTAGCTCGGGGCGAGTCGGTGGCGGATCGAGCGGTGGAGGGTCCGGAGGTGGCGGCGGCAGCGGCTTCTGACGTTTGTTCGGCTTCGTGATTCTACCTTCCCCAAGCCTCGAGGGGTACTTCGACAGCGCCGTCCGCCGCCGCGACGACGTCACCGATCGCGGAAAAGATCGGCTCTGCCGGATCGAGCTCCTCCTCGAGGCTGTCGAATGCCACCTCGGCGCCATCGACAGTGAACGTGATCGTGATGTCGATACCGTCCCTGCAACCCTCACAGTGGCCGGGTCCGAGACGGGAGCGGAGCGCCGCGAAGTCGACTTCGACCATTGCCGTCGACAGCTCGGCGATCAACGCGCCATCGACGGTGGTGGCACCGACCAGCTCGGGTTCGGCGCGACCCCTACGGTAGACCTCGACCGTGCCGTCCAGTTGGATGACGTAACGGACGCAGTTGGGGCCCATCATCACGCATCCACCGGTATGGTCGACGGTCACAGGGTAGTACAGAGGCTCCGCCGTCGGTGTCATCGTCTCCGATTCGGCGGTGGAGCATCCGCCCACCAGGGTGGAAACGAGAAGCGCGAGCGCTGTCCGTGTCGTGTTGGTCATTCGTTTCGAGAGCCTAGCCGGCGAAGTACAGGAGGATCGATGGTCGAAGCTGTCCTCGGGTCCTCACAACACAACCTTGACGTCAGCCCTTTCATATCAGTTGGACCCCACCAGTTCCTCGAGCTCGTCGAACCAATTCTGCACCATGATGAGCTGCTGGTCTTCCCGGGCAACCTGCGCGGCATTGTGGAGCTGGCAATGGGCTCCCCCGGGTTCGACTCTTCCGACTACCCGGTACCGTACGTCCCGCCCTACGGGCCGCCCCAGGGCCTGGCCGTGCTGTCCCCGGATCCCGGAAGGGGCTGCTTCCCGGACCCGAACGGGCTGGCGCTGGGTCGTGACCAGCGCGGAGCCGCCTACCTCTTCTCCGCCAACGGCGGAACGAATGACGTGTCGGTCATCGACGTCGCTCGCGCGCTGCGGGGCGACCCCGCTGCTGAGATCGCCCGCGTCCCGACCCAGCTCGGTCCGTGGGGCATCACGGCCACGCCCGACGGCCGCCACGTCATCGTAAGCAACGGAGGAAGCCAGCGCGACGGCTCAGCCGGAAACACGGCCACGTGATCGTTCCGAACGTGCGCGCGAACAAGGTCTCGATCGTGGACCTCAAGGCGGCGCTCGCCGGTGAATCCGATCCGGAGCTCGGGCGCATTCCGCTGGTCCGGGTGGACGGACGGGTCGCGCGCCCGAAGGGCTCGGCCGTCACGCCCGACGGGCAGTATGCGGTGATCAGCGGCGGACCGCGTGTGCTGCCTCTGCTGCAGGAAGTCGGCTACCTCTACGTCATCGACCTTCGGTCGCGGGGCATGGTCGCCACGGTGACCGGGGTGGGCAACGGTCACTACGCGGTGGCGGTGGCGGTGGTGGAGCGGTAGGGGCTGGTCTCCGCGCGGTAGGCTCCGCGCGGGCCATGGTGCCCGTCCTTCCCGATCGGGCCCAATCAGATCTGGACCGCATCCAAGTCGCGCTCGGCCAGAAGATAGGCCGAGCTGACCGACTCACGAGCCCGTGTCGATCGGGAGGGCATCGCCGCCTGGCACGACGCGATGATCGCAGCCGGAACCGTAGTGGGTTGGCAGAGGACACGGTCACCGCTTCAGCCTGTGCCCGCCGCGACGGCGCACGGGCAAACGTACAGAATCGCTCGACGGTCAGTTCGGCGTCCAGGTCCGCGATGAGGTCACTCTCCGACCTTCCGTCCAAGAAGTTCCTCGAGCTGGAACACGAGATCCACCATGCTCACGTGGCAGGCCTCCAGCGGGTTCAGCATCGTCGGTGACGTGGCGCTCGAGTAGGCCGTGGCGGTGGAAGTACCAAAGCACGCGCCGGCGAACGGTCTGCTGGAGCTGTTCCCAATCGGACGGAGTGAGATGGGTGGCCTCGTGGAAGCGGACACCACCGTGCTGATCCACACCGAACACGCCGTCGATGACACAGACGTGGAAGTGGAAGTGGGCGTTGAGGGCCGACCCGAACCGGTGCAGGAAAGAGACGGCGCCGATCTGGGCTCCAGGGCTGGCTCCGGGACTGGTGCTTCGGAGCGTGGAGCGAATGGCTCGAACGAAGATGCGCAGCGCGGCACTGGCGATGGCCGGATTGTGGTGGAGGAAGGGGCGAATCCGCTTCGGGACCGACAGCACCCACCGACGGACGGGCAGCGGGGGCAGGACGTTGTCGGTGAGATGGGCGGCGGTCTCCACCATGCGACGCCCGTTGCACGACGGACACACGCCCCGGCCCTTGCAGCTGAACGCCACCAGGAACTCGCGGCGGCAGCGGGCGCAGCGGGCGCGCCCGAAGCCGTGGGCAAGGATGCCGCACCGCAGGTAGGCCCGGAACTCGCGCTCGACCCAAGCGGGAACGCCGGTGCCGGTGGGATCACACCCTGCGGCCTGCGCCAGGAACGTCTCGAGGTGGTGTTGAAGACCCCTGCGGCGCTGGAATGCCTTCAGGGGACGGCCGAACCCACCCAGTGGTTCTGTCGGTGGTCGAGCCCGCCCCCTACGCCGGCCGGTACACCTCCGCTCCGCTCTCCCTGAACTCCTCGGCCTTCTCCTCCATGCCGAGCGCGAGCGCGTCCTCGGCCGACTCGATGCCGTGCTCCTTCGCGAAGTCTCGGACGTCCTGCGTGATCCGCATCGAGCAGAACTTGGGACCGCACATGGAGCAGAAGTGGGCGACCTTGGCGCCCTCGGCAGGCAGGGTCTGGTCGTGGAAGTCCAGCGCCCGCTCCGGATCGAGGCCCAGGTTGAACTGATCGCGCCAGCGGAACTCGAACCGGGTTGTCGCGGATCTGGGCACCCGGATGGCCCTTGGCCAAATCAGCCGCGTGGGCCGCGATCTTGTAGGTGATCACGCCCTCACGGACGTCGTGCTTGTCGGGTAGGCCCAGGTGCTCCTTGGGCGTGACGTAGCACAGCATGGCGGTGCCGAACCAGCCGATCATGGCGGCGCCGATGGCGCTCGTGATGTGGTCGTATCCCGGCGCAACGTCGGTGGTCAGAGGCCCGAGCGTGTAGCTGCTTGTCCATGTTCTCCTTGACCAGGTGCATGGGCACGTGCCCCGGGCCCTCGTTCATGACCTGGACGTGGTATTCCCACGCGCGCTTGGTCAGCTCGCCCTGCACCTTCAGCTCGGCGAACTGGGCCTCGTCGTTGGCGTCGGCGATGGAGCCCGGCCGGAGACCGTCCCCCAACGAGATGGAGACATCGTAGGCGGCCAGGATCTCGCAGATCTCGTCCCACTGGGTGTAGAGGAAGCTCTCCCGGTGATGGGCCAGGCACCACTTGGCCATGATCGAGCCGCCTCGGGACACGATGCCGGTGACCCGCTTGGCCGTCAGGGGAACGAAGCGCAGCAGCACGCCCGCGTGGATGGTGAAGTAGTC
>JBDHFN010000141.1:0-6120 GCA_039590375.1 Gemmatimonadota bacterium | reverse complement strand
GTCCACCCGAAGCCCACGGAGGTCGACCTCTGTTTGGACCGGCCCTTCGGGGGTCTTCCACAGGGCCGACCCCGCCGAAGCGTCCCGAACCGCGTCGACTTGGTTCACCAACTCCAGATCCGCGACGTGCACCTTCATGCGGATTCCGGAGGTGTCGATGACGGCGCGGTCGTCTCGCACTTCGGCCACGACCCCCTTCAGGCCCCCGTCGAGGAGCCGCACCCGGTCCCCCGGCGTGAAGGTCCCGGAGCCGGCCCCCTTCTGTCCGCCGGGTCGCAGTTCTCGTTGACGGCGGGCCGCGTCTTCGACCCTTTGTCGGGACCTGCGCGCGACGCCCTCCAGCTCCTTCTCGGACCGCACCTCCCGAACCTCGCGGATGGCCTCCTCCACCTCCTGTCGAGCCTCCATCAAGATGCGGCGCGCCTCCTCCCGGGCGCTCCGCTCCGCCTCGCGCTCTCCCCTTTGGAGTTCGGCCTCGCGAGCCTCTACGTCCGCGCGGAGGCCGGCCGCCTCCTCTCGCTCACGACTCAGCGTTTCGACAAGTGCACGAGCCTCCTTCTCCTGCTTCTCGAGCCGCTCGAGGAGATCCTCCATCGAGGCGTCACCACCCTCCATGTGGGCCTCCGCCCGCTCGAGAACGTCGTTGGGGAGTCCCAGGCGGTGGGCCGTCGCCAAACCATAACTGCGCCCGGGCCTTCCCTTTACGAGCTCATACGTGGGCCTCATCCCATCGGGGTCGAACTGGAGTGAGGCGTTGACCACGCCACTGCCCTCGGTGTCGAGACGCTTCAAGGCCCCGAGGTGGGAGGTGACCACCGCGGTGGCCCCCCTCTCGGAGAGGCACTCGATCAGAGCCCGCGAGAGTGCGGCCCCCTCGGCCGGATCGGTGCCCGTTCCCATCTCGTCGAGAAGAACCAGGGACCCCTCGTCGGCCCGCTCGACGACCTCCTTCCAGATCGTCAGGTGCGCGGAAAACGTCGAAAGGCTTTCCGCTATGGACTGCTCGTCTCCGATATCGGCAAAGACCGAGTCGAAGATCGGGAGCCGGGTTCCCTCCTCGACGGGTGGGACGACACCACTCTGGGTCAGGGACGCGATCAGCCCCACCGCCTTCAGGAGCACACTCTTGCCGCCTGTGTTGGGACCCGAAACGACCACGATGCGCTCACCGGGCTCCAGGCTCAGGTCGAAGGGGACCACGGGGGCGTCGGAATTCGCCAGTAGCAGTGGGTGGCGGCCCTGAACAATGGTCCACCCCTCCGAATCGTCCGAGAGCTCTGGGCTGCATCCCCCCCAATCACTGGCGGCCCGAGCCCGGGCGGCGAGTGAGTCGAAGTCGACGAGGGCTTCCCAGCTGGCGGTCAGCGACGGATGGAGGGGCCGCAGGATCTGTGTGATCTCAGAAAGGATCCGATGAATCTCCCTCGCTTCTTCCCGCTCCAGCGCCCGCAACTCGTTCGTGAGCTCTATAGCCATGGGCGGTTCCATGAAGAGCGTCGCACCCGTGTGGGATTCATCGTGGACGATCCCACCGACGTCCTTCTTGCCCTCTCGGCGAACAGGCACGACATAGCGTCCGTCGCGAACGCCGACGGACGCATCCTCGACCCTGACCCGCTCCGGCAAATCCGCGACGAACGCCTCCAGCTTCCGCACGATCTTGTTTCGCGAGCCGCGAAGTTGCTTCCGAATTCGGCGGAGATCGGGGCTGGCGGAATCCAGGATCTCTCCCGACTCGTCCGTGGTCTTTGCGATGCGAGCCTCGAGATCCGGTTCCGCATGCAACCTGTCTCGGACAAAGGTGAGAGCCGGGAAGGACTCCGCGTCCAGCGCCTCGGCCAATTGGCCTCCGGACACGAGCGCGACGCCCACCGCGTACAGCTCCACCCCCTCCAACACGCTTCCCTCCACCCGAAGACGCTCGAAAATCGGCTGGCAATCCGGAATCTCGGGGGACGACCAGGTCGAGCACGCCTTCAGAAAGGCTTCCGTCTCCGAGACTCGCGTGAGCTCGCGCTCCACCGATTCGCGATCGGTCTGCGGCCGCAGGGAGAGGATGGCCGCTCGGCCGGCCTCGGAGGTGGCGTACCCCGCCACCTGTTCGAGGGCTCGATGGAAGTCCAGAACGCCGAGGGCGTGTTGGCTCATCCCACGCAAGCGCAGGCGAGCCGTTCCAGACTCATGCGAGCTCTTCCCGGACGATGCGGTTCGCTTCCTTTCCGTCGAAGCGTCCGCGGATCTTCGGCATGATTCGGCCCATTACAGCACCCATCTCAGTGGCGCCGGCATCGATCGCTTCCCGCACCAGGGCCTGCACGTCGGCCTCGGTGAGCGCGGGGGGTAGGTATTCCTGGAGCAATGCAGCCTCCTCGGATTCCTTGTCGGCCAACTCCGGACGCCCAGCCTCCCTCATCTGCTCCGCCGCGTCACGTCGCTGCTTGATCGCCTTGGCGACGACAGCTCGAATCCCCTCGTCATCCAGGTCCTCTCCGACCTCGATCTCCTTGTTACGCACCTCCGAGAGGAGGGTCGTGAGGACCACGGTGCCCAACCGATTTCGCGCCTTTCGGACCACGACGAGGTCGCTTCGGAGCCTCGTTTTCAGATCTTCCGACATGGGGGAGAACCTACCCAATATGGGCCCATCCAGCCATGGAGCGGCCCCCACCTGATCGGTATTCTCCGGAGACTTTCTGGAGGGACCGATGCTCGTTTCTCGTCACTTGGGGGGATCATGAAGACCATACAGGATTTCGCACTGGAGATCCTGAGTCGTTCTCCTACTCCAGCGCTGCCGCTTCCTCGCCTCGTAGAGGCGATCGAGGAGGAGACCGCCGGCCAGGTGGCCAACGCGGAGCGGATCCTAGCGGAAGTTCGGTCGCGTCCCGACCTGTTTCGTGTGCTCGACCCCATGATCGGCCCTTGGCGGCGGGCGACCGCAAGGCCAGGCGAGGTCCCGCCCTGGAGCCCTGAGACTTGGGTTCTCGGGCTCGAGCCGGGCACCGGCGTAAGCTCGCCGGTGTCGGCCCGGACCGCCGAGAGCCTTCGGTGCCTGGGAAAGAGGGTCGATGAGAATTCGGCAACGGCCGTGGCACGCTGGCTTCTACTGATCGAGCGAGCAGCTAGTGCGAATCGACGCGCCGCGTGAACCACCCGGTGCGCCACTCTCCCTCGGCGTCGACGTCCTCGAGTTCGAAGCCTGAAGCGGTTGTAGACTGCGACATTTCGAGCCACTCGTGTTCCGTGATCCCGCTCAAGATCATCCAGCCCCCCGGCCTCAGCACTCCCGCGAAGCTCTCCAGGAGGGGCGTCAGGACCCCCGCCTGAATGTTGGCCAAAACGCCGTCGAATGGCCCCCGGCCTCGGAGCCACTCGGGGGTCACAGCGGCCTCCTCGATACCGACCGAGTCGGCAACGCCGTTGACGGTCGCGTTCTCCCGAGCAGCACCACACGCGTACGGATCGATATCCACGCCCAGGAGATGGTCCGCACCCAATCGGACGGCGGAAATCGCCAGGATTCCCGAACCGCAACCCGCGTCGAGAAGCCTCTCGCCGGGGGATAGGGCCCGGTCCATCAACCTGAGAGCGCCCCGCGTCGTCTCATGCTCGGCCGTCCCGAACGCCATGCCGGGGTCGATGACGACCACGACCCCGCCCTCGGGAGCGGAGGCTTCACACCAACTGGGGCTGATGACCAACCGGTCGGTGACGGCCCTCGAAGCCAGCCCCTGTCTCCACAGCACGGACCAATCCCGGTGGTCCTGCCACCACCAGGTCAGATCGATGTCGTCCAGTCCCGTGGCCGCACGAAGCAAGTCCTGGGCCCGTTTCACGAATGTCTCGGCGTCCGCGGGCGGAGGCACATGCGTGATCAATCGCCCGTCGGCCTCCTGCACTCCCCTCGCGCCAAGGGCGAGCAGGGGCTCGACCAGGAGTTCAGATACGATGGGCGAGACCGAATCAACGGAGATGGCCAACCAGCGGTCGGGTGCGGCGTCCGAGGACTCCGCGGCGTCAGGGGATTCCGCCGTGTCAGAGGACTCCGAGACGTCGGAGGATTCCGAGGGGTCGGCGGATTCCGAGGCGTCGATCACGCCTGCGTGAACGCCTCTTTGACCCGGGACCATATGCTCCGTCCGGAGTCGACTTCGAGTTGCTCCGGCGCGGGTTCTTCCAGGTCACGAAGCGCTCGAATCGCTTCCTCCTGGTCGGCGGTCAATTGCTCAGGCGTCCACACCACGACTCGGACGAGTTGGTCCCCCTTGCCGCGCCCATGAAGCTCTGGAAGCCCCTGGCCTTTCAGGCGCAGGACCTCCCCGCTCTGGATCCCCTTCGGAATGGTCAATCTGACCACCCCATCCACGGTTGGGACCTCGACCTCGTCCCCCAAAGCGGCTTGCGAGAAGGTGACGGGCAGCTCGTATCGCAGGTGCGGCCCGTCGCGAACGAATCGGGGATCCGCCTCGACCTCGATCAGCACCAGGACATCTCCGCGGGGTCCACCCCTCGGTCCGACATTACCCTCGTCCCGCAGCGTGATGAAGTTCTCGGACGTCACGCCAGGTGGAATCTCCACCGTGATGGGCCGCTCGGAGCGAGCCCGTCCTTCCCCGTGGCAGGTGGGACACGGGTCTGAGATGACGCGACCCTCACCCCGACACGCGCGGCACGGGACCACACTGATGAACTGCCCGAACACCGTTCGCTGCGCCTGACGCACCTCCCCCGCCCCTCCGCACTCCGTGCACGGAGCCGGTGCGGATCCGTCGGCGCTCCCGCTTCCCGAACACAGCTCGCAGGTGTCCAGGATCGCCACCTTCAGCGTCTTGGTCACGCCCGTGGCCACCTCCGGCAGGGATACCCGGACTCTGACCTTGATGGCCTGACCCTGGGGCGCCGATCGGGATCCGCCTCTCTGCTGCCTGCCACCGAACAGGTCCTCGATCCCCCCGAAACCCCCGAAATCCCTCATGAAGACCTCGAGCGCGTCGGAGAAGTCGAAACCCCCGAATCCACCCGCTCCACCCGCACCGCGCTTCAGCCCCTGCTCCCCATACTGATCGTAGATCGAGCGCTTTTCGGAATCCGAGAGGACTTCGTAGGCCTCGGTTACCTGCTTGAACCGATCGTCGTTCTCCTCCGACCCCTGGTTCCGATCCGGATGGTACTGCAGGGCGAGCTTGCGATAGGCCTTCTTGATCTCGTCCGGACCCGCGCCCCTCGAGACACCCAGCAGTTCATAGTAGTCGGCCATTTATCTTCGCGAGAATCCGATTCGGTGTGGTGCGCCGCTAGACGCCGAGAACACTGTTGACCAGCGTCGACGTATAGTCGACGATCGCGATCACCTTTTCGTACGGCATCCGCGTGGGTCCGATCACGCCGATGACGCCCTTGAGTTGTCCGACCCGGTATTCCGCCGTGACCAGGGTGAAATCGGACAGGGCCTCCTCGGGGTTTTCGTTTCCAATGGTGATCTTCAGTCCGCCCCCGTGCTCGCGGTTGCCCAGGACGTCGGCGAGCAGGGCCCTTTGCTCCGTCAGCTCGATGAGTCCTTTGAGTCGCTCCCCGGTGTTGAACTCCGGCTGAGCGGCGAGGACGCTGGTCTGGCCGAGATGGACCTTGCTCTCTTGTAGGGGCGTCCAATCGAACAGCTCGGAGCCGGACTGAATGAAGATGTTCAAGAGTTCGTCGGCCCCTCCGCCCGCCACGCCGGTGTCCCTCAGCCGGTCGGGCAGGGTCTTCCTTATGGCCTGGAGCGTCAGGCCCGCGAGCCGCTCATTGAGGACCTGTGTGACGCTCAGCAGAACGTCGGGCTGAACCTCGCCGGGCAGATCGACATAGACCGTGTGGACGAACCCACTCTTGATGGACATCACCATCAAGATCTTGGCGCTCGATACCTGAATCAGTTCGAGTCGTTCGACGATCGCCTCTTCCAGACTCGGGGCGACGGCCACGCCCAGCTCTCTCGAAAGAAGGCTGAGGGCCCGGATCGCGCGCTGTACGAGTCTCTCCACGGCCGAGGATCCTCCAGTCTCGATTTCCTGGGCGAGGCGCGTGCGCTCGAGGTCGGTCAGCGGTTGCGGCCGCATGATCCGGTCGACGTAGAAGCGG
>JBDHFN010000140.1:0-6384 GCA_039590375.1 Gemmatimonadota bacterium | reverse complement strand
GAGTCTCGGGCTGGACCGCGCGTCCAATACGCCTGTGGTCATCCTCCAGGAGCATGAGGGCGAGCGCGTGCTCCCCATATGGATCGGCCCCGGAGAGGCCAGCGCCATCGCCATGGAGCTCGCCGATATGAAGTTCTCTCGACCACTCACCCATGACCTGCTTGCCTCCATCGTGGGTGGTTTGGGGGGCGCCCTCCAGAAGGTCATCATCAGCCGGGTCGAGGAGAACACGTACTTCGCGGAGATGATCATTCGAAGGAATGGAGAGGTGATCTCCGTCGACGCCCGTCCTTCGGACTCGATCGCGGTCGCGCTCCGTCTGCAAGCTGACATTTTCGCTCATGAAGAGCTCCTGGAGCGCACGCCCCTGGAGGGGACAGGAGAGCTGACGATCGGTGAGCCGCCGGTACTCGAGGGGGAGCCCGACACTGAAATGGCTGCCGAAGAACTCAAGGAGTACTTGCGGAAGCTCGCCCCCGAGGATTTTGGCCGCTTCACTCCGTAGTTCCGCCGCGTTCGCGGCGATGCTCGTGTGCGTCGTTCTGGGCGGAGCGTCTCCCGTCTTGGCGCGCAGTACCCCACCATCATTCTTGCCCCAGCAAGAGGCCGTTCTCGGGGGGATCGTCCGCGAGGGTGATTCGACCCTCGACGCGGGTACGGTCGTACTTCACCGGGTGGGCCCAGACGGATCGGGTGAGGTCGACTCGAGAAGCTTAGTGCCGGGCGGTGAGTTCCGATTTCCACTTCCAAGCGTGCCCGATGGCGATGTCCAGGGCGAGGTCTACTTCGCCTCGATCGACTACGAGGGGGTCCTGTATTTCGGATCCGCCATCACGACGTTGGAGCAGCTCGACAGCTTGTATGTGATCGACGTATACCAGGCTGAAGAGGTGCCGTCGGAGGGCGTGATTCTGCCGCTGGAGGTGCGCACCATGTTCATCGAGTTCGCCGGCGGCGAGTGGGTCGTCACCGACCTCTTCGCGCTCGCCAATCGGGGTACCCGAACGCTCGTGGCGGAAGAAGACGGGGTCGTGTGGAGTTATCCGCTTCCCCCGGGCGCTACCCAGGCCGAACTGGGCGAGGGTGACTTGCCACCGGATGCGGTCACGTTCGAACGGGGACGGGTCCTGGTGCGAGCTCCGCTTCCTCCGGGAGATCGGGTGCTCATGATTCGCTATCGGCTCGAGAGCCTGGGATCGACGATCCCCGCTCCAGGCAGCACCGAGGTGTTCGAAATGCTGGTCAAGGAGCCTGCCCCACCGCTGCGAGTGGAGGGCCTGGAAGCTGTGGATGTCGTGGCTCTCGGGCCCGAATCCTCCTATCGCCGTTATGGGGGGACCGCACTGGTGGATCTGGATCTCACCATAATCGAGACGGAAGAGGGGAGTCCTCCACCTCTCGAATGGTTCGCGGTGCTGACCGCCATGGTGTTGGCCGCTCTCGGAGTTTTCGGGTACGTGCGTCCGGTTGGACCGGTACCGGCAGGGCCGGGTCTCCGGTTGGGCCGGGAAGCGCTGATCTTCCAGGTGGCTCTGGTCGATGACGCGCTTGTCGAGGCGGCGGAGGCTGGCGCACGATCGGAGCTCCTCGAGCGGCGTGCAGCACTTCTGTCCCTTCTCCGGAACAGCGACTGACGGGAAGGGAAGAATGTCGGTCGTGAGCACTCCGGCGGTTCTCCTCAGGTCCTTCGACTACAGTGAAACGAGTCGAATCCTCAGGCTCTATACCAGAGACGTGGGACTCGTCAGCGTCATGGCGAAGGGGGTCCGCCGAGGTGGAGCCCGTGGGCAGGGCAGCCTGGACACGTTCTCCCGTGGCGAGCTCACAGCGTACATGCGGCCGACCCGCGACCTTCAGACGTTCAAAGAATTCGCGGTCGAAGAAGGGGGCGCGTCTCTGGGTAAAGACGTGCTGCGGTTCGCCGGGGCCTCGGTACTCGCCGAGATCGTGCTTCTGCACACCGCGCCCGACCCCAACCCCCATGTATTCGAGAGCCTCACGGGCGGACTGAGGCGGATCGAGGCCGAGCCCCGGGAGGGAATTGTCGGAGCCGTGCTCGCCGAAGCGTGGATGCTCGTGAACACTCTCGGATACGAGCCACAGATCGACCAGTGCGTCCACTGCGGCAGGGTGCTCGACGGTTCGGAGGTGTCGCGTTTCGATTTTTCCGCCGGGGGCGTGCGCTGCTCCGACTGTGCCTTCGATCATTCAGGACCCCTCGTGGGTCCGGGTGCCCGCCAGCAGATCGTCGAGCTACTTCATGGGACGGTACCCGCGGAGCTCGGCAAGCCCCGAGCCCATATGGGGCTGCTGCACGACTTCGTACGTCATCACATCTCCGGCTCGAAGCCCCTCAAGACGTTCCGGGTCTTCAGCGCCGTGGCCGGCTTCGACGAATGACCGAGAAGCGACTCATCCTCGGTACCGCCGGCCACATCGACCACGGGAAGACGGCGCTCGTGAAGTTGCTGACCGGTGTGGATACCGATCGCCTGCAGGAGGAGAAGGCCCGCGGCATCACTATCGAGCTCGGATTCGCCGACTTCGCGCCGAGCGAGGACCTCCGGATGGGCGTGGTGGACGTTCCGGGTCATGAAGGATTCATCCGCAACATGCTCGCGGGCGCCACCGGGATGGACTTGGTCCTGATGGTGGTGGCGGCCGACGAGGGAATGATGCCGCAGACCCGGGAACACCTGGAAATCGTCCGGCTGCTCGGGGTCGGACAGATGGTCGTGGCGTTGACGAAAGCCGACCTCGTGGAGGAGGAGTGGCTGCCACTGGTGGAGGAGGAGGTGCGGGAAGCCCTTCGCGAGTCGCCCTACAGCCAGGCACCCGTCGTGGTCACTTCGGCGGTCACCGGCGCAGGGATCGATGCTCTCAAGGACAAGTTGATGGATGTGGCCGAGGGAGCAGGAAACCGTTCCAGCGAGGATCTCATCCGGCTGCCCATCGATCGCGCCTTCACCATCAAGGGCACGGGAACGGTGGTCACGGGGACTCTCTGGAGTGGGCGTCTGTCGATCGGTGACGCAGTGGTCCTTCAGCCGTCGGGCGTCCGTGGGCGGGTACGGGGCCTCCAGGTTCATGGGGCCTCGGTTCAGCACGCCGGGGCGGGGGAGCGGACGGCGGTCGCGATCACCGGCGGTGAAATCGATCTCGATACCGCGGAGCGCGGTCAGGTTCTCGTGGCCGACGGCGCTTGGGGGGCGACGGGGATGCTCACCGCGCGTTTGCGCGTCGTTCAAGGGACGGGGTGGATGGTCAAGCACGGCCAGCGCGTCCGGGTACACCTCGGTACCACGGAGGTCATGGCCCGCGTGGTCACGCTGGAGGGAGAAGAGGTGCGGCCCGGCGACGAAGGGTGGGTGCAGCTTCGCCTGGAGCGCCCCCTGTTGGCACGAACCAGGGACCGGTTCGTGATCCGGTCCTATTCCCCCGTGACCACCATCGGAGGGGGCGTAGTCGCGGAGGCTCTCCCCCCAAAACGAAAGAGGCTGAGCAGCGAGGAGGCCTCGGAGTTGGACGCCATCATCCATGGGGAAGCCGAAGCGGCCCTCGGCGCCGCGCTTCGCTTGGCTTCCTGGAGAGGGATTCCCCTGGACGAGGCGTCGATACGCACGGGCCTTTCGCCCGCGGAGGTCGAGGCAGCAAGCACGGCGCTCACCGAGGAGGGCGCCCGCGAGGCCGGGGGCCGGCTATTCGACGGGTCGATCGTCGAGGCGGCGCGAACGCTCATGGAGGAGGCCGTCGACGCGTTCCATCGAGACGAACCCCTTCGCGGCGGCATCACGGTGGAGTTGTTACGCCAAGCGGTACCGACTCACGATGAAGGGCGATTGGCCGACCTGCTCTTGAGCGAGGCGGTAGCGTCCGGATCCCTGGAAGTCCGGGACAGCCTGGTGTCGCGGACCGGGTATGAGCCCGTGGTGACCGACAAGCAACGTGGCGTCATGGACGAGGTGCTGGATCTCTACCGGAAGGCCGGGTTGGCGGCGCCAATGGTGTCGGAGTTGCCGGAGACGATACGGAATCGCGACGATCTGTGGCCCCTCTTGAAGCTATTGGAACGGCGAGGTCATCTGGTTGCGCTGGAGAATGAGCTCTTCATCGACGCGGAGGGTCTTTCCGCAGCTGCCGAACGGGTCGCAACCGAGCTGGCCGGCGCGACCGGACTGGGGCCCGCCGACTTCCGCGAAGTGCTTCCCGTGACCCGCAAGCACTTGATCCCCATCCTGAGTCACTTCGATCTGACCGGACTGACGACTCGGGGGCCGGACGGAAGAAATGTGGGAAAGAGGAAACCCGATTGAGTATATTGGAACCAAAGCAGGTCGAACGGAGTCCTAAGAAAGCAGGCCCGGCGGAGCATGGAGCGGCGCGGTCTTTTCCGTCGTTTTGTGGCCTGTTATTGTGGAAGCAAGCGTCTGGATTACGAGTGGAAATCACCATGGAGGGCGATTAGTCCAACAGCTACGGCATAGGGTGGTATAGCATGAGACGCACATTGAGCGTCTTCCTGCTTTCTGTGCTCTTCGGCCTCGCGCCGGGGATTTCGGCCCAAGGGCCCCCGGGTGATACGAGACCGGCTGGGGAGCAAGAAAGCGGATTTACACTTGGGCAGAACTATCCCAATCCGTTCAATCCCGAGACCAGGATTCCCTTCGATCTCCTCGATGTCCTGTTCTCAGACGGAGGAACGGCCATTGTATCCGTCCGTATCTACAACGTCCTCCAGCAGTTCGTGGCCACCCCGACGGCGCTCAGTCATCCGAGCGGACAAGCTCCCCTCGTCGATCTCGAATACGTGACCCCGGGCCGGTACGAGGCGTATTGGGATGGGCTGGATCAGTCGGGGCGGGAGGTGGCGTCCGGGATCTACTTCGTGCAACTGACCGTGAACGGCGCCACCGCTGTGATGCGGATGTACGTGGCGAAGTAGTCGGCGCTCAGGTCGCCCTTTCTTCCAACAGTTTCAGAAAGTCTTCAGGACTCTCCAGCTTGGCCAACAGGTCCGGTACGTCATCGTCCTTCGCGAACTGGGCGATCTTGCCAAGGACCGGTAAGTACTGATTGGATACCTCGAGCGGGGGCGCCACGATGAGAAAAAAATTGGATACCGGCGCGTCGTCGATGGCCTTGAATTCTACCCCTCCCGGCCTTCTCCCGTAGGCTAGCTGGAGTCGGTTGACCACGAGTGACCGACAGTGGGGAATCGCGATCCCACGGCCTATACCCGTCGACCCCAGGTTTTCTCGGCGTTTGAGGGTCTTGTAGAGAATCCCCTTCGATTTCTCATCGATCTGGAGAAGGGAAACCAGTTGTTTGACCGTCTCGTCTTTCGACTCCGACGTGAGATTGAGATTCACGACATCGGCCGTGAAGAGGTCCCTGAGCTTCATATGTGTACCTCCGAAGGGCGGACCCTTCGTAGAATCGAGATCCGTGAGAGACAACCGTGGAATATCTTCAGCGACACGGGGACTGTCAAAACCTCGCCTCTTCACCCGTGTTGGGTCGGACCCTACCTTTCTCGGTATGGCAATCGATGTCTTCGAGTTGATGGCGAGCGGCCGAACGCCGCTTTTTCTCGCGCCCCAGGCGGGTGTTAGCGAAGCTCCGTTCCGGAGGCTCTGCCGGCGCTTTGGTGCCGACGTCGTATCCACGGAGTTTGTGAGCGCCGATGGCATCATGCAGGGGAACCGGCAAACGCGCGAGCACCTTCGCTTCAGCGAGGACGAACGGCCGATCGGAATCCAGATCTTCGGATCCGACCCGAAGACGATGGGTGAAGCCTCTGCGCTCGTAACCGATCTCTTCGGACCCGACTTCATCGACATCAACTTCGGATGTCCCGTGAAGAAGATCGTGAAGCGTAACGGTGGGTCGGGCTGCCTTCGCGACTTGGACCTGGTCGAGCGCATCATCCGGTCCGTGGTACGGAACACACACCTGCCCGTGACGACCAAGATCCGCAGCGGCTACGATGAACCCTCGCGTGATCCGGTCGGCATTGCACTCCGGTGTCGGGATGCGGGGTCGCGCATGGTGACGCTCCACGCCCGGACCCGAACGGACATGTACGGGGGGCGGGCTCGATGGGACGAGATTGCCGCGCTCGTCCAGGCGCTCGACGTGCCCGTCATCGGTAACGGTGACGTGAACAGCGGCCAGGACGCCCGTCGCATGAAGGACGAGACGGGTTGCGCCGGAGTGATGATCGCGAGAGCCTCGCACGGATCGCCCTGGGTCTTCGCTCAAGCACGGGCCGCGCTGGACGGCAATCCCATTCCCGCCGACCCGAGCGTCGAGGAGCGCTTCGAGGTTTGCCTCGAACACGCCACCAACGGAATCCGCTACGAAGACAACACCAAGAAGTCGTTG
>JBDHFN010000139.1:0-6509 GCA_039590375.1 Gemmatimonadota bacterium | reverse complement strand
ATCGGGATAGTGGGTCCGGGTGCTGTCGACGACGGCCTGGAGGTTGGCCTTCATCGAGTCGGGCGACAGACCGCGGAGACCGTCGTTGGCTCCGAGCTCGAGGACCAACACGGCGACGGGGGCCCGGAGCAGCCAGGTGATTCTGCGAAGCCCTCCCGCGCTCGTGTCTCCGCTGACCCCAGCGTTGACCATCCGGAAAGGGAGTCCCGCGGAATCCGCCAGCGACTGGAGTTGATCCGTGAAGCGGTTCGTCGGATCGGTCAGACCCAAACCGGCCGTCAGGCTCGTGCCAAGGAAGACGACACGGCTCTCGAGATCAGCCCGCTGAGCCGGGTCCACGGCGGTGGAGGACGCGTCGACCCTGTTGCTGAGCGGGGCCACGTCCCCCAAGCTTGAACCTTCCTGGTCCGCCGAGCGTACCACGTCCGAGTCGCCACCCGAGCCACACGTGGTCTGGGTGATCCCCAACACCAATATCCCAACAGCCGCCATGATCCGCGCCGAGGGTTTGTCGAAGGCATACATGAGTGGGGGTCAGCCCCTTCGTGTGTTGGACCGAGTCGATCTCTACGTGGAGCCGCAGAGCTTCGTGGCGGTCGTCGGACCGTCGGGTAGCGGGAAGACCACGCTGCTCGGCCTCCTAGCCGGACTCGACGAGCCCACCGAAGGCACGGTAACCGTAGCCGGTCAAAATCTCCAGACTCTGACCGAGGACGGGCGGGCGAGATTTCGCGCAGACAACGTGGGGTTCGTGTTCCAGACCTTTCATCTCCTGCCTACGCTCACCGCTCTCGAAAACGTGATGGTACCGCTCGAGCTTCGAGACGGCCCTTCGCACGAAAATGGACGTTCGATTCGCGAGCGAGCGACGGCGCTCCTGGAGCGAGTGGGTCTGGGGGACCGCTGGGGTCACTATCCGGCGCAACTCTCGGGTGGCGAGCAGCAGAGGGTGGCCCTCGCGCGGGCCTTTGCCAACGAGCCGCGCATTCTGTTCGCGGATGAGCCGACGGGAAACCTGGATCGGAAGACGGGCCAGCGCGTCGTGGAACTGATCGAGGAGCTCAACCAGGAACTCAGAACCACGTTGGTGCTGGTCACGCACGACCTCGATCTCGCCGGACGTGCCCGCCGGACGATCTCTCTGGAGGATGGACGGATCGTTTCCGACGAGGGTGGGACGGGACAGTGATCCGGAGCTTCGCGGCACGGCTCGCCTGGCGGGAAGGGCGCGCGGCGTATCGGCGTCTTTCCGTCTTTGTGACTTCCATCGCGCTCGGGGTCGGCTCGCTCGTGGCCATCCACTCGTTCAGGGCGGACGTGCAGCGTTCGCTCGGGGACCAGGCCCGGGCCCTCCTCGGGGCGGACGTCCGGGTTTCGTCCAACCGGGAGTTTCCGCAAGCGTTCGAAGCCGTACTCGACTCCATGGCCGGCCAGGGCAGGGATGTCGCGCGCACGACCACGCTCGCCTCGATGGTGCTCGATACGCGGAGCCAGGGGGTTCGGCTCTTCCAGGTTCAGGGCGTGCAACGCGGTTACCCGTACTACGGTGACATTACCGCGGTGCCGGACGAGGCGTGGGCCGTGATTCACGAGGGGCCCTGGGTGGTGGCCGACCCCGCCGTGTTCATCCAACTCGACGCGGCCATTGGGGACACGTTGCTGATCGGAGAAGCCCGGTTCGTTCTCAGGGGTCAGGTCATCGGGATGCCCACGGAGGTGGGGTTCCAGTCGGCGATCGGCCCGCGCGTGTATATCGCACACGACCGGATACCCTCGACGGGTCTGCTCACCTTCGGATCCATCGCTCGCTATCACGCCAACTTCAGGATGCCGGAGCGGGTCGACCGAGACGCGTTCAGGGATCGCAACGACCAAGTGCTGGAAGTGAACCAGCTCCGGTACACCACCGCCGCGGCTCAGGCTCGCGAAATGAGCTCAGCCGTGGAGGATGTGTCGCGCTACCTGGGTCTCATGGGTCTGGCGGCGCTCTTCCTCGGTGGGATCGGCGTGGCCAGCGCGATCCACGTATACATTCGCGAGAAAGTGATCACCGTTGCCGTTCTGCGTTGCTTGGGAGCGCTCCAGCGGACCCTGTTCGCCGCATACGTCCTTCAGGCTGCGGGTCTTGCGCTCATCGGGTCGCTCATCGGAGTGGGACTGGGGATGGCGGTCCAGCGTGGGCTGCCGCTGCTGCTGACCGGGTTGTTGCCAGTGGGGGTCACCACTCAGGTGTCGTGGCTCGCCCTGGGGGCGGGTGTCGCTCTCGGGGTCTGGGTGGCGATCATGTTTGCGCTGGGTCCCCTTCTGGAGGTGCGGGGAGTCTCTCCGCTCATCGCGCTCAGGCACGACTTCGAGCCGCCGAGACGCACCGATGCATTACGCGTCGGCGCCTTCGTGCTGCTCGCGGTCACCCTGGTGGGCCTAACGGTGTTGGAGGCGCCCGAGGCCGATCAGGGGATCGGCTTCGCGATCGCGCTGGGTGTGGTGGCGCTCGCGTTATGGGCGACGGCGCGGGTGCTGATCTATGCGACCAAGCGGTTCTTCCCGCATGGGTTGTCCTACCCGGTACGGCAGGGAGTGAGCAACCTCTTCCGTCCGCGAAACCAGACCGTTTCGGTCACGCTGGCTCTGGGCTTCGGCGCGTTCGTCATTGGAACCGTGGGGCTCGTCGAGACCAGCCTCACTCAGGCGTTTTCACTCGAGGCGGGCGCCGGCAACTGGAATCTTCTCCTTTTCGATGTCCAGGCGGACCAACGTGAAGCGGTGGAGGATTTCCTCGACTCACGCGTGGCCGGTCCGCTCGAGGTGACGCCCCTGGTGCCGTCGCAGCTGTCGGCGATCAACGGGGTGCCGGTGGAGACCCTCCTGGAAGCGCCGCGTGGTGAGCGCCCCCGATCGTGGGCTCTACGCCGGCAGTACCGTCACACGTACCGGCCCGAACTCACGGACTCCGAGGTTCTGGTCGCCGGTGATTGGTGGGACGCGCCGGCCGAGCCGGCCGACGTGGCGAGGGTCTCCATGGAGGTGGAGTTGGCCGAGGATCTCCGCGTCGGGCTCGGGGACCAGATCACGTGGGACTTCGGGGGGGTGCCCGTCGAGTCGCGGATCACGAGTCTGCGCACCGTGGATTGGGCCCGTTTCGAGACGAATTTCTACGTGGTCTTCGAACCCGGTGCACTGGAACAGGCTCCTCAGACGGCGGTGGTCCTGGCCCTGATCGAGGGTGAACAGGAGCGGGCCGAAATGCAACGGGATCTCGTCGTTCGCTTCGCCAACGTCTCGGTCCTGGACCTCTCCCGGCTCCAGCAGACGATCGATGAGATTCTTGCGCGAGCGAATCAGGGGATCCGCTTTCTGGGTGTCTTCAGTACGGTTGCCGGGGTCCTGGTGTTGATCGGCGCGCTCTCGACGTCGCGCTATCAGCGGATGCGCGAGAGCGCGCTCCTCAAGACGCTCGGAGCCAGACGACGCGTGGTGCTCAAGATCCTCACGATCGAATACGCGGTGCTGGGCTCGCTAGCCGCCGCTGCAGGAGTCGTGCTGGCCATTATCGCCGGATGGATGATGACGTCTAACGTGTTCGAGGTCCCGTTCCGCCTGGACCTCGTCCGACTGGGAACCGTGTGGTTGTGGGTTACCGCCGTGACGGTCGTCGTAGGTCTGATCGGCAGCCGTGGCGTGCTCGCCCGCCCACCCCTGGCCGTGCTGAGGGATGTAGCCGAGTAGCCACGCTGACCCGGGCCGCATCGGAGACCAGAGCCGTGTGACAGATCGGATCGGGTGATTTGGATCTGGGCCGTCTCAGAGATCGACCGATATCGCCAGCTCGTAATGGCATGACGGACAGGAAATCGGATGCGGATGACGTAGGCGGACCGAGCGAGAGATCGAGATGTCCACTCCGCAACGCGGGCAAGCGCCCTTCAGGGAGTGGAGAGTGTGTTCTTCGGCCCAGCACCGGCGGGCGGTCAGAAGGCCTATGCCGAGCGCTCCCAGGGCCCACGGCGCATGGGGCGGCACCAGGGCGGCCGCCGGAGCCGCGATCAGCCCTGCGGCCAGGGCCATCGCCGCGCGCCGCCCCCGCCACCCTCTGCTTCGTGCCTCGATGCGAGCGTCCGCCGGGACGACGTCGAATCCGAAGAGCGTGATCTGCGCGGGCGCCGACACACCGGTCGCGAGGTCATCAGACGGCGCGGGGTCGAGTATCTGAGCCATGACGTTCGTTCCGACCTAAGTTGTTCGAGTCCCAGACACAGGTAGCGGGACATCACGCTCGGGCATGAGCAGGGTGGCGTAAAGGGGTCAAACGTAACGGGGCGATATCGGCTCAGAAATATCGGTCGAGAAAGCTCGCGTCGGTCATCCAGTTTTGGATCCGCCTGGCCCTGCTCAAGTACCCCTCGTCATCGACTCCGGGGTGCCAACTCTTGGGCCTCGGCAGTGCTGCCGCCAGCAGTGCGGCCTCTCGTTGGCTGAGTTTCGAGGCCGGCTTGTTGAAATAGCTCTGGGCGGCGGCCTCCGCTCCGTAGATTCCGACCCCGAACTCCACCACGTTGAGATATATCTCGAACATCCGCTGCTTGGGGATCGTCTGCTCGAGATGGATCGTGAGGGCGGCTTCGCTGAGCTTCCTCAGTGGATTGCGTGTGGGTGAGAGCCAGAGATTCTTGGCGAGTTGCTGCGTGAGCGTGGACGCGCCACGGGGCGGCTCACCCCGCTCGACGGCCTCCGCTATCGCCGCCTTGATCTCCGCATGCGCGAACCCATGGTGTGTGAAGAAGCGGGCGTCCTCGGCCACGAGCACCGCGCGCTTGAGATTCGATGATATCTCAGCGTATGGCACCCATTGCCAGTCGACGGTTCGATCTTCGGATGGACTCCCGCCATCTCTGTATAGTTCGATGAATGAGGTGGTTTTTGGGTCGTTGTCCGCGAGATCCTTCACATCGGGCCACGTGATCCATTGCCACGCTATCCACGAGAGTGCAATCAGGCTCAGAAGCTGGAGGAAACCGTTGGCAAAAGTTGGCCGGGGCAGATTTGCGCCCTGATTCACCGGATCCTGAGGGTCGTCTTTCGTCATGCGAGAAAGATAGTATCCACGTACCGCGTGCTTCGAGGACTTTGTGAACGGCTAGGGGCGTTCGGGGGTCATCCCCGGCCGCTGGAGAAATCGCGAAGCCGCTCGCTGGCCTTCTCCAGGGTCTCCAGCTTCTTACAGAACGCGAAACGTACGAGGGATCGTCCCAGCTCCGGCGGCGAAAAGAAACTGGACCCCGGCACGGGCAGAACCCCAGCGTCGCGCGCCATGCGTCGCGAGAAGGCATCGTCCCCCTCGTCACTGAGCCCGGAGAAGTCGGCGAGGATGTAGTAGGCTCCCTGGGGCTTCTCACATCGGAAGCCGGCGTCCACCAGGGCGCTGTGCAGGACGTCGCGGCGCGCGAGGTAGTCCTGCACCATGCCGGCATAATACTCCGGGCCCAGGGACTCCAAGCCGGTGGCGCAGGCGTCTTGCAGGGGCGCGGGGGCACCCACGGTCAGGAAGTCGTGAACCTTCCGGATGGCCCCGGTCAGATCCGGCGGCGCGATGATCGTGCCGATTCTCCAGCCGGTGATGCTGAACGTCTTGGAGAGCCCGCTGACCGTGATCGTTCGATCGCGCATCCCGGCCAGGGTCGCGATCGGAATGTGCTCTCCCTCGTAACAGATGTGCTCATAGATCTCGTCGGTGATGGCGATGAGGTCGTGCTCGATGCAGAGCGCGGCGATCGCCTCCAGCTCGGATCGATCGAAAACCCTGCCCGTCGGATTGTTGGGAGTGTTGACGACGATGGCCCGTGTGCGGTCTGTGACGAGAGAGGCCAAGCGATCGGGATCGAGACGGTACTGGGGGGGCTCGAGTGGAAGGAAGATGGGGTTCGCCCCGCAAAGCACGGTGTCCGGGCCGAAATTTTCATAGAACGGCTGGAGGATGATCACCTCGTCCCCGGGATCGATGAGTGCCAGCATGACCGCAGCCATCGCCTCGGTCGCGCCGCACGTCACGGTGATCTCCCGGTCACCCTCCACATCCATGGCGTACCTCTCGCGATACTTTGCCACGAGCGCCTTGCGCAGACGTGGCGATCCCCAGGTGATGGCGTATTGGTTGCGGTCGGCGCGAATCGCGGCGCAGGCGGCTTCCTTCAGCACCTCGGGAGCGGGAAAGTCCGGAAACCCCTGAGCCAGATTGATGGCGTCGTGTTCTCGAGCCACCCGCGTCATCTCACGAATGACGGACTCGGTGAAACTGTGCGTCCGTCGGGCTGTACGTGGTGCGGCCATGATGTTCGTTTTCTTTGTAGGTTGATCTGGTCCTGAGCCGCTCGTGATGGCGAGACGGTGCACGACACTACCATATCCAGCCGATCCGATCAAAAGAGGAGAGACCACTTTTGGTGAAAGTCTCCGCGGCCCTCGCAACGGGATTTCTCCTGATCGCCTTGTTCGGGACACTTCTGATCCCCGCT
>JBDHFN010000138.1:0-6536 GCA_039590375.1 Gemmatimonadota bacterium | reverse complement strand
TGCGAACGTATCGGCCGACTTCGATGCCTCGGTCGTGAACGGCACCATCAGCCTGTCGAACCTTCCGCTCGTAAACCCCGTTCGGACCGCGAATTCGCTCAGCGGCAGGCTGGGTGGTGGCCAGGGTGAAATCTCACTCCGAACCGTCAACGGGACCATCACGGTAATTGGGAGCTGACCGCCACCGCTTCGTCTACCGGCTGAACGGGCCAGGGCCGGCGCTCGCTCCGCTCGAGCGCTCGAGCCCATCCTTGCAGCATGGAACATCTCCGACGCATGTTGTCGCCCATGTCCCCGTCCAATTCCGATCCGGCTTCCGGCCGGAACGCCGAACTCGACGGCCGCTCTCCGCGGCCCTCGCTCACTGCCAATAGCGCGCGGATCCCACTCACCCGAAGCCAGGTGAGCGCGCTCATCGAGCGTGCGCGGCGGGAGGGGATATCGCGTCGCGACGTCATGAAGATCTTTGCGGTCGGAGGTTTGGGCGCGGTGTTCGCCGCCTGTGAGCGACCACCGGCCACTTCCGGCTCGGGCACCGAGTTGGGCGTCGCCGACGTACCCTGGGTGAAAGACCCGGACCCCTTCATCCAGCATCCGACGAACCTCGAGACACGCCTCGAACTGCTCGACGGGGTGATCACCCCCAACGAGCTGTTCTTCGTTCGCAACCACGCGCCCACGCCCCGAATCGACGTCGCCGGGTATCGGCTCCGTGTCGAAGGAGACGCCATCGACGAGGCCGTCGAGCTCACGATGGATGACCTCCGTTCCCTGCCGGATCAGTCGGTGGTGGCGTACCTGGAGTGTGGGGGCAACTGGCGGGGCTTCTGGGGGTCCGTCGTGGGCCAGACGGCGGCCGGTGGTCAGTGGGGCACCGGTGGAGTCAGCTGTGCCGAGTGGGGTGGGCCCACGCTCGCCTCGGTACTCGCGCTGGCGGGAGTCCGTTCGAACGCCGTCGACGTCGACCTGATCGGACTCGACGAGGGCGGCTTCAGCCGGCCGATGCCCATCGAGCGCGCCCTCGATCCCACGACCCTCCTGGCTCACACGATGAACGGCGTGGATCTGCCACCCGATCACGGCTTTCCGCTCCGCAGCGTGGTCCCCGGCTGGGTGGGGAGCAGCAGCGTCAAATGGCTCGGTCGCATCGTCGTGACGTCCGAAAAGGTCTGGTCGAGCAACAACTTGACGTCGTATGTGCTGATCGGTGAGGACTGGCCGGCCGACGACTACGCGCCCGCCGACGGTGGGCCCATTACCACGGGTGTCGTGAAGAGCGCCTTGGCCCTCCCGCGACCGGCGGAGCTGTCACGAGGCTCCAACTCGATCTCGGGGTTCGCCTATTCGCCGAGCGGGCCCGTGCGCCGCGTCGAGTGGAGCGCCGACGGCGGAGAGACCTGGCAGACGGCCCGCATACTGGACCCGGTGCTGCCTCACGCGTGGCAGCGCTTTCAGTTCGAGTGGGACGCGCCGGCCGGCAGCCACACGCTGCTCACCCGCGCTACCGACGCGGCCGGGCAGAGTCAGCCCGACCAGATCGCCTACAACAGCAAGGGATACCTGCTGAACATCGTGCTTCCTCATCCGGTCACGGTGAGTTAGGGAGCTGGGCGAGCTTCCACGCCCAAAGGGGACGGAGCCGATGTCCAGGCGAAACGGCGTGGTCTGGGGTGTGGCGTCGGTCAGGGGCGTGGCGTCGGTCGGGGGTGTGGCGTCGGTCGGGGGTGCGGCCTTGGTCAGGGGAGTGGCCTTGATCGCTGCCATAGGCTTGATCACAGCGATCGCCGTGATCGTTCCGCGTCGGGCGGAGGAACGGAGAGTCCAGGAGCGCGCGATGGCCACCGAGCTCTATCAGACGCGCTGCGCTGCGTGTCACGAATTCGAGGGTGGGATCGGCTCGCCACTGTATCCCCGGGTCCTCGCTTCTTATGGGACGGCCCAGCGCCTCTTCAACTACGTGCGACTCGCGATGCCGTACGAGGCGCCACGGAGGCTCTCAAACGAGGAGTACTGGCTGGCGGTGAAGCATCTCCTTCGCTCGAGAGGGTTGGTGGATGAAGATGCGGCAGTCAATGAGGAGACGGCGGAAGGGGTCAGACTCGACGGTGGGCCGAGCTGAAGGACACGGTGGACGCGAGACCGAGCGACGTAGCCATTATTGGCGGGGGGCCCGCAGGGGCCGCGGCGGCGTGCCTTCTCTCCGCTTGGGGACATTCGGTCACGGTATTCTCCCGCTCCGGCTCGCCGTCCTCCAAACTCGCCGAGTCGCTGCCTCCGAGTACGGGCAAGATCCTCAATCGGATCGGAGCATCGAGCGTGGTGGACGGTGCGGGGTTCGTGCGGAGCGCGGGCCATTCCGTCTGGTGGGGTGGCTCCGACCTACGCGTCGAAAGCTTTCCGGAGGGCACCAAGGGGTACCAGGTGTTGCGGACCGATCTCGATCGGGTGCTGCTCGACCTGGCCGGAGCCAAGGGTGCACACATCCGAGCCGAGGCGACGGTGCGCGGTGTGGAGCGGGAGTCGGATTTCTACCGACTCGACTGCGCGACCAGTGAGGACGCCGCCCCGATCACGGCGCGGTGGGTCCTCGACTGCTCGGGACGCTCCGGCGTCGTGGCGCGCCGGGGCTTTCGGCAGCAAGACGACGGTCCACGCACGCTGGCGCTCGTGGGCGTCTGGCGTAGAGAAGAGGGGTGGGACGTTCCCGACCCGACCCACACCCTTGTTGAGAGCTACACGGACGGATGGGCCTGGTCGGTCCCGGTCGACGACCAATCACGCTATTTCACCCTGATGGTCGATCCGCACGCGACGGGCCTGGAAGGGGGAAAGGAGATCGGCCCCATCTATCGCGCTGAGATGGCCAAAACCGATCGCTTCGCCGAGCTGCTCGAAGGTGGAACTCTCCAGGGCGAACCATGGGCTTGTAATGCTTCGATGTATTCGGCCCGTCGCTTTTCCGACGATCACATGCTGCTTGTGGGCGACGCGGCTTCCTTTCTGGATCCGGTTTCCTCCTTCGGCGTGAAGAAGGCTCTTACGTCGGGCTGGCGTGCCGCGGTCGTCACCCATACGTGCCTGAGGCGCCCCGACATGGAGTCCGCATGCCTCGATTTCCACGAGGGCCGTGAGCGGCGCATCTACGCCAGCTATGGCAAGCAATCGGCCGAAGTCTTTGGCATCGGCGGCAGAGAGCACCGTCACGCATTCTGGACCGACCGTGCCGCCATGGACGAGCTCTACGATGAGCCGGACGAGGACGGCGAGTTGGACATCGAGCGTCTGAAGCGAGACCCCACCGTACTCAGCGCTTTCGACCGGCTCCGACGAACGCCATCCATCGATCTACGGCCGGGAGCGACCCTGGCCGTAATCGCACGCCCGACGATCATAGATGATGAGGTGGCAATGGAGGAACGTCTCTCGACGCCCCTGGTCCCGGGAGGAGTTCGCTATCTCCGCGGCATCGACGTGAAGCGCGTCCTGGCCATAGCATCCGATCACACGCAGGTGCCTGATCTATTCGAAGCCTACTGCCGAGCGGGCGACCCGGTGATCCTACCGGATTTCCTGGGTGCCCTCTCGGTCATGATCTCCCGCGGGATCCTGGAAGAGAATTGACGCGCACACTCGCAGAATATCTGAGGGCGGCGTATTCTATGCCTCGACGTAGCCCTGACGTTCTCGGGGCCGCCCGAGTCGCACACAACGGCGGAGTCGGCATATGAACAGACGCACTCGGCCGTGCCTCGCGCCCGGCCATAGCCTCTTACTCGGCTTCGCGTTGCTCCTGTACCCCGCGAGCGCTCGCGGCCAGACCGAGCCCGGTGCCGAGAGCGAAGGAACTCCGATCGAGAACGATCTCGTCATCGCCAACTGCTCCTCCTGCCACACGCGGGACGACTCCGGCCGAATGACTCGTCTGTCCTACATGCGGAAAACGCCCGAGGGGTGGCAGACGTCGATCCGGAGAATGGTCGCTCTCAACGGCGTCGACATCGATCCGGCATCGGCCCGGGAGATGGTCCGGTATCTCTCCAACGAGCATGGCATTGCGCCCGAGGAGTTGCGGCCGGGGCTCTTCGAGGTCGAACGCCGACTCATCGACTTCGATTACGAAGCGGACGACGACACCGAGACGACGTGCATACAATGCCACTCCATGGGGCGCGTCATCACCCAACGCCGGACGAGCGAGGAGTGGGGCCTGCTGGTTGCCATGCATCGCGGATACTACCCGGTCTCGGATTTTCAGGCCTTCCGATACATGGGGCCCACCCCCGGCAGCCCCGGAGCTCCAAGTGACACACGCCACCCCATGGACAAGGCGATCGAGCACTTGGCGCAAGCGTTCCCGCTTGAAACGCCCGAGTGGAGCGACTGGTCGGCGACCATGCAGCCGGCGCAGGTCGCGGGAACGTGGGCCGTGTCAGCGGTTCAGCCCGGGTATGGCCGCATGTTCGGGCAACTGACCATCGAACCCGTAGCGGGTACCAACGATGAGTTCACTACGTCCTCCACCCTGACTTATGCGCGCTCTGGCGAGCTCGTTTCCCGCAGGGGGAGCTCGATCGTGTACACGGGCTATCAGTGGCGCGGCAGCTCGGTCCGGGAAAATGGGCCAGAGCCACTGCGAGAGGTTATCTTCGTGGAGCGGGATTGGCAGCAGATCTCGGGACGCTGGTTTACCGGGGACTACGACGAGTTGGGCTTCGACGCCCACCTCTACAGAGTGGGTAACGACCCGATGATCCTCGGGATGGAGCCCAGGGCGTTGAAAGCCGGAGCCGAGGGACTGGAGGTGCGAATCTTCGGCGCCAACCTACCCCAGGGCGTTCTCACACCCGAAGCGGTGGACCTGGGGCCCGGAGTCACCGTGCAACGAGTCGTGCGGTCCGAGGGGGATTTGGCTACGCTCATCGTCGACGTCGACGATGACGCATCTGTGGGGCCACGAGACATTACCGTTTCCGGCGCCCGTCGTCCGGAGAGCGGATTCGTCTATGACCAGATCCACTCCATCCGAGTGAACCCGGAGTGGGGAATGGCGCGCGTTGGTGGCGCCCGTATGCCGAAGGGCTTCACCCAGTTCGAGGCGCGCGCCTATCATCAGGGCACGGACGGAAGGACGGGGACGGGCGACGACGTGGATCTCGGCGTTGTAGACGCCACTTGGAGCTTGGAGGAATACTCCGCCACCTTCGACGACGACGACATCGAGTTCGTCGGCAGAATCGATGCACGCAGCGGACTCTTCACACCCGCGCCGGACGGCCCCAATCCCGAACGGAGTGGAAATCGAAACAACATCGGCGACGTATGGGTCGTGGCGAGTTTCACACCGCCCGGGGGCCAAGCCGATCGTCCGCTCAGAGCTCGGGCGCACCTCGTTGTTACGGTGCCCCTCTATATGCGCTGGGATCCGTGGGGAGACATCCCATGAGCGCCCTGGGCTTGAGGGAGTTCCACCCCTTCGAGGGTGGCGGGCAGCACTTCTTGTACATGGTGCCCAGCGCCGGCGTATTCCACGTCGACACACCTTCATGGGACGTGTTGAGGACGTTGGATGGACAGCCCATGTCCCCCGAAGAGCTCACGGAGGCACTGGCGGACCGCCATCCGGCCAACGACGTGGCGGACGCCATTCAGGAGCTCCTGGGGATCCATGCCATCGGAGACGTTCGCCTGCCCCCTACGAAGTCCTTACCCGTCATTCCGCCGCAGGATTTTCCGCTCACCACGATGGTCCTCAACGTCACCAACAAGTGCAACCTGGCCTGCACCTACTGCTACGAATACGGCGAAGACAAAATCGTCGACACGGACTTCGGCGAGAAGCCGAAGTTCATGAGCGAAGAGACGGCCCGCGAGTCCGTCGACTTCATGTTCGAGGAGGCGGGCAGCAACCGGGTCGCCAATCTCACGTTCTTCGGCGGTGAGACGCTCCTCAACTTCAAGGTGCTGAAGAAGACCCTCGCCTATGCTCGGGAGAAGGCGGTCATCCTGGGTAAAGAGGTCCAGTTCAGCCTCACGACCAACGCCACTCTGCTACGCCCGGAGGTCATCGAGTGGCTCGTCGAAAACGAGGTGGGTGTGACCATCTCCATCGACGGGCCCAAGGAGTCGCAGGACGAATTCCGAGTCTTCAAGAACGGGATGGGCAGCTACGAGGTGGTCCAGCCGAAGATCAAGGAGCTCCTGAAGCGCCACAATACCCGCCCCATCGGCGCCCGGGTGACGTTGACCAAGCAAAATCTGGACGTGATGAAGATCTTCCGGCACCTCACCGACGACATGGGATTCTGGTCGGTAGGCTTCGCGCCTGTGACGACCGCGAACGGCCGAAACTACGCCATCGAGGGGGATGAGTACAACGACATGTTGGAGCAGTTCGAAGAGCTGGCCGAGGAGTTCAAGGAGGCGGCTCTCCAGAATCGTCACCATGGATTCTCCAACCTGAATGAGACCCTCGAAGAGATCCATAAGGGGATGAGCAAGGCCTTTCCTTGCGGTGCCGGCCTGGGGTTGGTGGGTGT
>JBDHFN010000137.1:0-6552 GCA_039590375.1 Gemmatimonadota bacterium | reverse complement strand
GATGGCGACCATCCAGCTCGGGTGATAGCCACCAAAGACCGCCTGAGAGATGGGTCGTTGGAACACGAGCACCGCCAGCGCCGTGATGAAGAACATGACGATCAACAGACGGAAACCCAGGCTGGCGACTCTCTTGAAGTCGGCATCGTCTGGATCCTGGATCTTGCTCAGGGATTGTTGAAGGCCCGACGCTACCCCCAGTGACCCTCCGTTTGCCACGACCTGCTGAAGCTGAACGGCCTGGGAGATGATGCCGATCCCTGCCGGTCCGACGAGAATGGCCAGCGCCTTGTTCTTGATGACCAGGCTGGCCATCCCCACCACATTGCTGATCCCCATGACGGAGATCACCGACCCCATCTTGAGAATGCGGTCCTTGAACGTGGTAGCGGTCATGATGTGGTGACCTCATCCGACGGCGCTCGACCACCACCGAACACGCCGTCCAGCACACCGAGGTAGGTGTCCCGGTTCGCCCGCACGGAAAAACGCTCGGAAACGGTTCGGGTCGCGTTGTGTCCGATCCGCCTTCGGAGCTCGGGATCGGAGGCCAGTTGCAGGAGGCAGCGCTTCCACTCTCCGGGATCGGAGACCAGGAATCCGTTTTCTCCATCTTCGATGATCCGGCTGTTCGCACCGATTCCCGTCGCTACTGTGGGAATCCCCAGCGCCATGTATTGAAGCGCCTTGAGCCCACTCTTCCCCAACACCCACTCCTCGTCCGGCAAAGGATACAATCCGATGTCGATCGCCTGGAGGTCTTGGACCTCGGTCCGCTCCCGCCACTCCTGGGCGAGCACGTCGACCCCGTCCACGGTGAAGTCCGGGTCACCGATGACCTTCAACTGGAAGTCGATCTCCTGGGCGAGCTCCAAGAGCACATCGTCGAGCAGATGCAGGTAGTTGGCCGTGCTGTGGCTGCCGCTCCAGCCGAGCGTGAGCCGACGGGCGTTCGAATAGGGATTGACGGGCGCATAACGGTCGGTGTCGATGGTGGACGAGATGTCGGTCGTGTTCGGGTTGTGCTGTTGAACGAACGCCTCGAGGTGCGGTGTACACACGACTACGTGGTCCGCCTTCCTCATGAGGAAGATCATCTTCTTGCGGCCCTTCAATACCTGGATGAAGCGATTAGCCTCACTGGAGTGCCCGAGAAAGACCATGTCGTCGATATCGTAGACGAATCTCCTCGCCGTCCACGCGAACAACGCTTCGAAGAAGGGAAGCCCGAACGGGGTGACCCAGAGGAAGATGTACGCGCCATCGTAGAACGGCAGCCGGAGCAGGTCGCGAATCCGCCTGACATACCCCCAGCCGACCCAGAAGACCTTCTCCGGGATCCGGCCGGGCTGATAGACGATCGACTGAAACCTGCGGGTCATGAAGGGCGAAACGACCACCTCATAGCCGTTGGCTCTCCAATGATCTAAGTACTGCTCGTACTTGAGCCTTTGACCCGGCGCGACGTTCTCTGGATGCGGGCAGACCACGAGCAGGCGTTTCACTCGGCGGCCTTCTTGCCCACCACGTGCCACATTGGCATGCGATGGGAAAAGCGAAGGTCCTCGAGGCCGACCCCCATCATCATCTCGGCGATCTCCTCTCGAGTGAAGCGCTGCTCCAACGGAGTCCCGAATCGGTCGAGGGCATCGTTGCGAATCACGCGCCAAGACTTCCCGGAGTAGTAGTGCAGCGGAATCGCTTCGGCAGCGCTCCCTCCCAGGAGGATTCCCACAGCGTTGGCCAGGGCAACCAGGGGAAGGTACACGATGACCGCCAGGGCATCACAACTAAGACGCTTGAGCGCCCCCGGGAGTCTCGAGACAACTCTGCGGAGGAGGTCGGCGCTTCCGAACAGTAGCCGGTAGCCCGGCCCACGGTTTTCGAGGGCGTAGTAGATGTAGAGAAGCATCCATCCGCCGGGACGCAGCTTCCGCACCGCGGTCTCGAGGGCAGCCGCAGTGTCGGGGATGTGGTGAAGGGCGCCAAGGCAGAGGATGAAATCGAAGCTGTTGTCCGGAAAGGGAAGAGTGTCGACGGAAGCCTGGGTCACGCGCACGTTCGCCAGTTCGCAGGTCGCCGCGTGTGCGGCCAGGACCGCCTCGCTCGGGTCGACGGCCTCGACAAAGGCGCACCGTGAAGCGACGTACCGTGACCAGCGCCCACCGCCGCAACCCAAGTCGAGAGCGGTGGCGTGGGCAGGCAGCATTACGTCAGTCACCACGTCGAAGTACTCGTCCCCGATCCTTTGGATTTCGGCGTCCGAAAACCGATCGAATTTGGTCCACTCGTCCCCGAACGAGACGACGGTTTCGGGATCGATGTTGGCGTCCGAGCCTGTGTGGAAGCACGCTATTCTTTGGGGCGGAACCTCGATCCAGCCATCGGGATCGCGTATGTAGTCGATCATCAGAGCGACTCCCACGCATCGTGATATCGCGCGATCCCGCTCTCAAGGGACAGCCTGTCCAGCGCCAGCCGCCGGATCTGGTCGCTGGAACATCCGTCCCGTGCCCGCATCCACACGACCGCGTCGTGAAACGCCTCTTCGGTCATTGTGTCGACGACCACGCCGGCGCCGGTATTCCCGAGGATTTCATCGCAGTCACCGATCCCGGCATTGCACACGACGGGGACGCCCATGGCCAACAATTCCGCCTGCTTGGTCGGCGACACCGCCTTGCCGCTCACCCCGGTCTTGATGAAGAACACCGAGGCTTCGGCGAGGGCGATGAGGTTGGGGATCTCCTCGTAGGTGCTCGACACGATGCAAATGGCCGACGGGTCGACCTCGGCGTCGAGGGCGGCCGAGTGTATGAGGGCGGGATCGTCCCGGGTCACGATGAGGAATCGGGCTCCCTGGTCCTCGCGCAGAAGAACGGCGAAGAAGCGCATCATCTCCTTCAGCATGTAGCGCGTCCCGAGGGAGCCCAAGTACGTGAGAACGAACGTGTCGCTCGGGAGTCCCAACTCCTGCCGATGCCGCGACACGATTTCCCGGTCGACGGCCTCGGGGGAAAAGTGGTCGGTGTCGACGCAGCAGGGCACCACGGCAATCTCCGCAACATCCCCGGGCGCGCTCTGGGACTGGATGAACTCTTTCGCGCGCTGCGTGAGGGTTATGACCAGGTCGGCTTCACGAAAGAAGCGACGCTCCTTTCTCTTGAAGTACTCGTAGATAGCCCGGTAGATCGGGTTGGACAGGTTCCACAGCGAGCCCTCCACGCGCTCGTCGGCCCAGAATCCTCGCATGTCGAAGATCAGCTTGGCGCCCATTCGGCGTCCCAGCGGATGGCCGACGAGCATGGAGAGGATCGTCCGGCAGTGCACGATGTCGAACCGATGCCCCGCAGAGAGGCGATTGCCGAGTCGTCGCATGCGGGCGAGGTCGACGTAGGTCGAAAGCACGGGAGGCCGTTTGGAGTACGGCACGTGAAGCCATTCGATGCCGCTGTCCGTGAAGGCCGTCTCGCAACGCTCGCGCAAGAGCGCGAAGTTGTGTCGCTTCTCGCAGCTGAGCACGGTGATGCGATGGCCCCGCTTCGCCAGGCCCGTGAGATACGGAATCACCTGCGACTGCCCGAGCGGATCGGTCATCCCGTCGTAGGATATGTACAGGACTGTCTTCAAGACGAAGCGCCCCTCAAACGAGGGAGCAGGGCGGACAACGGCCCCGCCTCAATCCGCTTCCTGGCCGTAGACCGCGAGGATCTCGCGTTTGCTGAGGTTCACCCTGTCCACGTTCAGGTGGCTCGGCTCGAACTCGAGATCGATGGTCTCCCCAGCCAGGAGCCGGTCGATCCACGGAATCGGCGCGGTCCGACCGCGTGCTTCGCAGTCAGCCTTCAATTGCCGCAGGAAGTCCATATCGTCGAAGCCGTATTGCTGGACCACGGAGAAGACGTTCTGCAGCCAGTTGTCGTTCGTTCCTTCGGGGTATCCGAGACGGTCCTTCAAGCCCCAGATCTTGCCCCCCTTTGGGTAGAAATCGTTGTACTCGATGGGATTGAGCCCGACGGCCGCGTTCAGGCCGGCCATCTTGATGATCCGCTTGAGCGGCTTCTTCACGCTTTGGAACACCTTCATCTTCTTCATCTTGTCGAGCGCTTCATGCTTTTCCCGGCTCCAGAGCGCGAAGGTGACGGACGCGGCCTCCGGGTAGAACACGACGTGAGGTGTGAGCTTGTCGATGAAGGCCAGGTTGTGGAGTTCATTTTGGTAGAGACGATCCATCTGCATATCCGTGAGCCCGGTCTCCTCATCGATCGAATAACCGGGCTTGAAGACGATCGACTCGTAGCCTGCCCCGAACGCGGATACGGTGGTCAGGAGGAGCTGGCCATGGTGATGGATGCTCTGGAACGACTGGTCCCGGTTCCCGTCGGGTAGAGGAAGGAAGACGTTCGCTACGAGCGTGAAGTCCTCGTTCTCCTCGATGGGGAAGGCGAGCGTGGGGTAGTGCCGCACCCGATCGAGGTACTCGGGGTCGGAGAGGCATTGCCGGATGACGTCGAGGAAGAACTCTCGATCATGCGCCATCGCACGCATGACCGGCACGGACTTCTCGTGGGCCTCGTAGAGATCAGGCCCGGAGAAGATCGAACGGAGTTCTTCGACGTAGTCCATTGGTCTCACCTCGTGACGCTCAGGCCAGGATGTCCTCGAACTCGCCGATCCTGTCCCGGGGAAACATCAAGTAGTTGCTATCGATGAGGGCGTCGGGATGGCGACGGAGTTTCCCACTGCCCTTGTCGTAAAGGTACAAATCGTAGCCGAGTTGGTCGATGAGTTCGACCAGCGCTGATTCCGCGATCCCGAACCCCTTCAGGAAGAAGGGCTGTATCTCGACCAGCACGACCGGGCGGTGCGTCTCCAACAGTCGGCGCATCCCCTGGAGGGCATAGAATTCCGCTCCTTCGATGTCGATCTTCACGAAGGAAAGGGGACGTTCGTCGAGGGTCAGAAAGTCGTCCAACGCCACGACGTGGCACGTGAACTCGGTGGCCCTGTCGAACGTGTAGTAGTTCTCCTTTCCCTCGAGCTCGTTGTTCCGCTCCGCCATGTGCGCCTGGCCGGCGCTCAGCGCTCCAAAGTCCTGAAGAGGAACGCTGAACTCCACGTGCTCCTCGCGCGCGCCGACCCCCTTCTGGAAGAGCGTGACGTTCGTCGCACCGAACTTCTTCAGAAGGGCGGCGCACACGTCGTGCGTGAACGGGATCGGCTCGAAGGCGGTGACCCGGCCGGCCTCTCCCACCAAGGAGGAGAGCCTCGTGCTGTAGTAGGCGAAGTTCGCCCCGATGTCCAAGACGTGGTCACCCTCGTCGACCAGTCGGGGGAGCAGGGCCATCTCCTTCTCCTCGACGAGCCTCTGCCGGATGTCTTTTGCCTTGGCGTAGACCTGCATGCGGAAGTAACCGCGGCGGCCCAAGAGCCTGAAAAGGAGGGGCTTCAGCGTGCGTCGAACGGAGGACTGAACGGAGGCCATGATGTGTGAGACCCTTACCGAGACCTGCGCAAAGCTCAGCCCCCCGCCTGAATCTCGGCCGCCACCGCCTGGACCTCGTCGAGGACCCGCAGCAGATTCCCGCTCCAGATCATGCCGATCTCGCCCTCGGTGTATCCGCGACGGACGAGCTCGAGCGTCACGTTGAACGTCTCCGAGGCATCGTTCCAGCCGCTGATTCCACCTCCACCATCGAAGTCGGAGCTGATTCCGACGTGCTCGATGCCGATCAGATCGACCAGATAGTCGATGTGATCCACGAAGTCCGCCACGCCGACCGGAGGGGTCACGGGATCGACCTCGGCTGCGATCCTGGCGGCAGCCGCTTCCTCGACTCGGGCCAAACCCGTCTGGTAGGCTTCACGCTCCGCCTCACTCATCGCCCGGAGTGCGCCGCCAGCGCCACCACCGCGCCCACTGAGTATCTCGAAGTCCATCTCCGCCGCGATTGCGGTGGTGATCTCCTGGGCGGCGTCACGATTCGCGTTGTTCTTCTCCGTGTTCAAATAGCTTCGGAAGGCGACGGTCTGCACGACACCACCGTTCTCCTTCACGGCCATGAGTTGCTGCTCGTCGAGGTTGCGGCTCACGTCGTTGAGCGCCCGCGCCGAGGAGTGGGAGGCGATGACCGGGGCTCGAGTCAGCTCGATCATCTGCATGATGGCCTCTTTGGAGGGGTGTGAGATATCGATCATGATCCCCCACCTGTTCATCTCGGCGATCGCCTGTCTGCCGAGGTCGCTCAGCCCGTTGTGCAGCCAAACGCCGTCCCGCTCACCCGTGTTCGAGTCGGCGAACTGGCTGTGCCCGTTGTGGGCCAGGGACATGTAACGTCCCCCTCGCTCGGCAAAATCACGGATGTTGTCGAGGTCGAGACCGAGCTGATACGCGTTCTCGATACCGATCATCGCGACTTTCTTCCCCGACGCCGCGATGCGGCGAACGTCGGCGGACGTGAGCGCGAGCTCGATGCGATCCGGTGCGATTTCCTTGGTCAGGCGATGAATCGCATCGAACTTCGCGATCGCTTGCGCGTGAGCGTTGGCGTA
>JBDHFN010000136.1:0-9464 GCA_039590375.1 Gemmatimonadota bacterium | reverse complement strand
GATACCGAGCGAACCTTCGGCTTTCGCGCCTTGGCATTCTCCCGCGGAGACGAGGGGCCGTTGCCCGGGATGAATCAAGACGAGTACGTCGCGGCGTCGAATGCGGGCGCCCGCCCCGTGGCCGAGCTGGCTGCCGAGTTCGCTGCCGTGCGCGCCGCCACCCTGGCGCTTTTCAGAGGCCTCTCCGCCGAGGCCTGGAGCAGGACAGGCGTGGCGAGCGGTTGCTCGTTCACGGTTCGGTCGGTCCCGTTCATCATCGCGTAGGCCTCGTTGAAAACTACATGTCGCAGCCGAGAGGCGGGGCTCAGGGGGGGCGAATGTCGTGACCGGACCGGAAACGCGGAATCAGATGCGGAGGAAGGATCGGGGTAAGGACGACGCCTGGATCGGGGCCTATCTTCAGAGTGCGGCCTTCGGGTTTCTCGCCACCGTCAGGGAGGGCCAGCCTTTTTTGAACAGCAACCTTTTCGTGTACGACTCTGGCCGGCACGCGATCTATCTCCATACGGCTCGTACGGGGCGCACGGAGACGAACCTCAGCGAGCCCGTCCAGGTGGCGTTTTCGACCGCCGAGATGGGGCGTTTCTTGCCTGCCGACGAGGCGTTGGAGTTCAGCGTCGAATACTCCGGCGTTGTCGTTTTCGGCACTGGTCAGATCGTCGAGGACCCTGAAGAGGCCGAGGCCGCGCTCCAGATGATTCTCGACCGGTATGCCCCCCACCTGGAGGCGGGCCGGGATTACAGGCCGATCGTCCCCGAAGAGATGAAGCGGACGGCTGTATTCCGTGTCGACATCGAGGCTTGGAGTGGAAAGGAGAAGTGCGTCGATCCCTCGTTCGAGGGCGCCTTCGAGTTGCCCAGGCTGTCGATTCCGTTCGAGCAGCCCCCGTCCCCCGCTCCCGAAGGGTCCTCCACCTGAGCCGATCGCTGCGCCGTTTTCGCAGACGTGGCTCAATCAGGAGGATTTTGCTCGCCTTCATCCGTCAGTACCTTCATAAGAGGGGTCCGACACTGCGTGCTTCCTCGCCTGTGGGGCTTACGCGGCCTACATTTGGCGCATGGCGAACCTGATGCCCTCCTAACGGGAATCAAGTGACTCGAAAAGACGAAAATGAACTCAGCGAGATCGCTCGCTCGATTTCGGCGCTCTTCGGTGGTTTGGAGGCGACCGAGACGACGGCGACCGCGGCCCCGGATGTAGCGGCAGAGGACCACGTCGACGTCTCTGTTGCGCTCGGCCTGGAGTCTGAGTTGGACGTGAACGCCCGGCCTGATCTCGTGGCGGCGCCAAGCCCTGAATCCGAGGCGGAGTCGGCACCCCTGGTCGATGTAGAGGACCAGCAGGAGGTCGATGGAGGGGACGTACGGGACGTCGCTGTCGAGGACCTCGAGGAAATCGCTGTAGAGGCTCCGCTGGAGGTTCCCGCGGAAGAACTCGAGGAAGTCGCCGTGGAGGCTCCGCTGGAGGTCGCCGCCGAGGACCTCGAGGAAGTCGCTGTGGAGGCTCCGCTGGAGTTCGCCACCGAGGACCTCGAGGAAGTCGCTGTGGAGGCCCCGCTGGAAGTCGTTGCGGAAGACCTCGAGGAAGTCGCTGTGGAGGCCCCGCTGGAAGTCACGTTTGAGGATCAGGAGGACACGGATCCCGTTGAAACTGAAGACCCGCCCACGGCGGTTGATCCGGACACAGCGCTCGATCCGGCCACGGCGGCGATAGCACAAGAGCTCAGTGAAGCGACGTCTGAGTACCTCGAGGCGCCCGCCGCCGGACGTGAAGCGGCACGACGCGCCGTGCACACCGCCGTCGAGAAGGCACGTTCCGCCGGTGCCCTGGACCAGATCGCTTCGAGCGCAAATGCTCTGCTTCTTCGAGCCGCTGGGGACGTGGAGGTGGAGGGCTTGGCTGGTGACTTGATGGATGGGGACGTGGTGGCGCGGATGGTGGTCCTGCTCGGGCGTATGCGGGTCGAGGAGGAGCGTGAGGTGCTCATTGAAGCCTATGTGGGACTGGGCGACCCGGTCGCCGACGCGATCGCGGGAGCCCTGACCGACACCGAAGATCGCTTGGCTCGTAAGACTTACGTGGCGGCGCTCGCGGCCTTCGGCTCAGCCGGTGCGGTAGCGGTCGAGAAGATGCTGGGGGACTCCCGTTGGTTCGTCGTCCGTAACGGTATTGCCGTGCTGGGTGCTGTGGGCGGAGAGAGCGCGATCGAACACCTGACCGCCACGTTGGCCAACGAACACGCCGGGGTCAGGCGCGAGACGGTGCGGTCACTCGCCAAGATCGGCGGTGAGAACGCTGGGCTCTTGGTATCGAGCATGCTCGGGGACTCCGACGCGGAGGTGCGGGCGGCGGCCGCCCGTGCGGTCTCCGTCCTCAAGGTGGAGCGAGCGTATAAGCAACTCATGGAGATCCTCAAGAGTGGAGACGAGGACTCCGTGATCGAGCAGGTCCTTCGGGCGCTCGGCGCGTTGGGTGACGCATCGGCCGTGCCGGCGATCGTGAAGCGGATGAAGGGCTCCCTCCTGAAACGTCCGCCCAAGGAGGTGCGCCTCGCTGGCCTCGCGGCGCTGGCTTCCATCGGCACGCCGCATGCCGTGAGCCTGGTCGAAAAGGCCAGGAACGACAAGGATCCGGAGATCAGCGCGGCCGCCGTAGGGCTCCTCTCGGGAAAGTAGGAGCTCTAGACGCTGCTCCACTAGATCGTTCCGAGTAGCCGCCCGAGCGTGCGCAGCAGTTTCGCGCCCTCGCTGATCTCCTTTCCGATCGAGGCCAGGCGTCCTCCCTGCTCAGAGTGCTCCATGAGCGCCGTGATGGTGGTGTCGACTCGCCTCCTGTCGGGGAACGCCGCCTCCAGCCGGAGCGTCTCGGTGTATGGGATCAGGCGATCATTGCGCCCATGAATGAGTTGGACGGGGATCCCGACACCATTCAGGAAGGGGAGGGGGTCCAAGAGGGGCGAGGCTTCCAAGGCGGCGCGGGTCAACAACGGTGTGATCCGTTCGGCTTCGGCCTCCGGTGGCTCGCGGTCCGCCGGAGGGGCGAAGAGATCGAAGACGTCCCTTCGATCCTTGGACACTTGTTCCCTCAACTGCTCCTTGAGCTTGTCGTAGGACGGATCCCAGGCCAGGATCCGCCTCTCTCCAGCCTCGACGGCGAGGCGCCACAGGGCATCGGCGACATCCTGGGCGTTCTGATACTCCGGAATCGACGTGAGGTGGTTCCCTCCCATGATCCAGCGCCCGTATGGATCGGGGCGAAGATGATGGGTGGCGTCACCCCATTCGAAGCGGCCCGTCATCTGAAACCGGACCATGCTTCCAACATCACAGTAGCCACCGAACCCGATGACCCCCGCCAACTGGTCAGCGACGTCTTGGTGAGAGGCGGCGATCATCACTTGCGGCGCACCGAAGGAAAAGCCGATCAACCCATAGGGCCCGTCCGACGTACTCGCTAACGACCGGAGGCCATCGAGCGCCGCCCGAACCGACGGAAGGGTCCGCTCGGGCTCCAGGCGAAGGTCGACCCACTCGGGGATCTGGGGCACGAGAACGGCGGCTCTGGAAGACGCGAGAGCGCGCACGAACCGCAGTAGGGTCGGATGGAATCGCCCGGGCCGGGTGACCCCATGCAGAACGACCCAGCCTGGCAGGTTTCGGCCTCCGGCGCTCGGGAGTGTGACCGAAGCCGGGACCTCACGATCCCCTCTGGGCAGAACGGTCTCGTACTCCTCCACGGCGGACCTGCCGGTGATCCAGCTCCCGAGGGCTCGGGTGGTTCTCAGCACTGTGGTCATGGAGAAAGAAGCTATTAGTGCGGTGCCGAACACCGCTAGGCGTTATCTTGGCCCCATGCCCTGGCACTTCGGAAATACTCAGGCCAGGCTGCGCCGACCGGAGTTGCTGGGGGCCGCTGCTGGTCTGTTGGCGGATACCTGAGTGGCACCAACCTCTCATGAGGGCAGGAATGACCGAATACCGACCTCCGTACAGAGAAGGGGCGTTGGTGGGGCTGGCGATCTTTGGCCTTTATGTCCTGACATTAGCGCCCACTACAGCCTGGTGGGACGCCAGCGAGTACATAACGACGGGACACATCCTGGGTGTTCCGCACCCGCCGGGGAATCCTCTCTTCGTCAGCATTGCGAGGGTATGGAGCGTTCTACTGGCTCCGTTGGGATTGCCCGTCGCGGTGCGAATCAATCTCCTGGCCGCCGCCACGAGTTCACTGGCGACGTTTTTCTTCTTCTTGATTGGGCATCGGGTGCTGTCCACCGTGATCGAGGAGCGGTGGATGCGTGTGATCGGCGCCGCGTGCGGCTCGGTGATCGGGGCCACCGCCTACACCGTCTGGAATCAGTCTACCGCGAACGAAAAAGTCTACACGGTGAGTGTGGCTGTGATCGCTGCGGTCTCGTGGCTGGCCGTCCGATGGTACGACCAACGGGGTGAGCCGGCGGGGGCCAGAGCCCTTCTGCTCGCCATCTACATCACGGTACTGGGGGCGACCAATCACCTCATGTCCGTTCTTCCCGCTCCCGCTCTGGTTTTGTTCGTGTTACTGGCGGGCCCGGCCGTGCTGATGACGTCGCGCTTTTGGGTCCGAGCCATTCCCCTGGTGGTGCTGGGAATCTCGTTCAATCTCTTCCTCCCGATTCGCGCGGCTCAGGGCCCCATCATCAATGAAGGGAATCCAGTCTGTGAATCGGCGGCCGGCGCCGTCGTCGCGGTCTATACGAACGGCAAGGCCGGATGTCCTGCGCTGGCCGAGTCGCTGTCACGAGCGCAGTACGCCAAGCCCCCTATCACGGAGCGACAGGCGCCGCTGGCACACCAGTTTCTCAACTATTTTCAGTACTTCGATTGGCAGTGGGCGCGCGGGGCGGATTTGAGCGAGCTGCCCATTGGAGGGCGACTGCCTGCGACCGTGCTGTTCTTGGCGATGGGCTTTATGGGTCTGCTCGTGGTGTGGCGTGCCGACCGAATGATCTTCACGTATCTGGGCCTGCTCGCGGCCACGCTCATGGTGGGTCTCGTCGTCTACCTCAACTTCGAATACGGATTTTCCCTGGCGCCAGACATTGTCGACCGTAACGCCCACGAGGTTCGTGAGAGGGACTACTTCTTTGTGGCGAGTTTCTTCTTCTGGGGAAATCTGGCCGGGATCGGTCTGGCCGGATTCTGGTCGGCGCTTTCCGATCACTGGGGCGGGGGGGCTGCCTACCGGAAGGCGATGCCCGTCCTCTTGGTCGCGTTCATTCCGATGGCGTACAACTGGGAATGGGCGAGCCGGGCGGACGACTACGCCACGATCGATTGGGCGTACGACCTGCTCATGAGTGTCGAGCCGTACGGGGTCCTGTTCACGAATGGAGACAATGACACGTTTCCGCTGTGGTACGCCCAAGAGATCGAAGGCATTCGCGAGGACGTGACCGTGGTCGTCCTCCAATACCTCTATACCGACTGGTACCCGCGTCAGATCAGGGAGCAGACGGAGCCCGGACGGCAGAGACCGTTCGACGGTCAGTTCGCTGCGGAGATCTATGCGGACGCCCCTGAGCCCCCGGGCCAATCGGTCTCTCTGGCAACGGATGAGGCCATGGATAACGTCGGGTCAGGCCAGCTCCAAGCGGATCTCAGCCTGTCCATCGATGGCGTATTGATCACTTATCCGGCCGGATACTACCTGGAGCGTGGTCCGCGGATCGCTCTGAGCATGATCAACGACGCCGCCGGCCGGAGACCGATCTACTTCGCCAGCTCGGCCGGACTCATTCGCCAACTCGGTTTGACCCCTTGGGGAGTCCGGCATGGCATCGCCACAAAGCTCGTTATGCGGGACACCGAGGCGGACCCGCCGGAGGGTTGGATCCAGGGGAGTGCCCGGATGGGGGAGGAATGGTTCGATGTCGAACGGAGCATGACGCTGGTGCATGATGTCTATCGCTACCGCGGACTCAAGGACCGTGAGCTCTGGCCCGATCGTAGCACGCTCGGCATCCCGATGCAGTTTCAACTGTTGTTTGTACAGTTGGTGGACGTCGCGGCCATCCAGGAACGACCGGTCGAGGAGGTGGCGGCCCTCGCCGAGGAGGCAGCCTCGATGCGGGTGACCGCCATCGGAGGTAGCCGGTATTTAGAGCAGCAGTGACTGAGCCCCTTTTCTCGGAGAGGTCCGACGTTGGTCGAGCGCGAACAACCCGAGTTCGAGTCCGCCGAACTCAGTAGGTACGCGAGGCATCTGTCCTTGCCGGAGGTCGGCAAGAAGGGACAATTGCGCCTCAAGGATTCGCGGGTGCTCGTGGTGGGTGCTGGAGGGCTCGGCTCACCCCTCGCGCTGTATCTGGCCGCGGCAGGGATCGGCACGCTGGGCCTGGTCGATTTCGACGAGGTCGACGCGACCAACCTCCAACGGCAGATCCTTCACGGCACCAAGGACGTGGGCCGGGCGAAGTTGGATTCGGCTCGGGAGCGCCTGGCGGACGTGAATCCGCACGTGTCCGTGGTAACGCACGATGTCCGGCTCGACTCGAGCAATGCACTGGAGATCCTTGGGGCGTACGACATCGTGGCGGACGGGACCGACAACTTCCCAACGCGTTATCTCGTCAACGACGCTTGTGTGCTGCTGGGAAAGCCCAACGTCTACGGATCGGTCTTCCGCTGGGAGGGACAGGCCTCGGTGTTCGCGAGCGAAGGAGGACCATGCTACAGATGCCTGTTCCGAGAGCCTCCGCCGGCGGGTCTGATCCCGAACTCAAGCTCCTTCTCGGACGAGGTGACACGCTCAGCGGACGGTTGCTGATCTTTGACGCGCTTGAAATGAGTTGGAGAGAGATGGCCGTCAGCAGGAACGAGGATTGCCCGGTCTGTGGGGATGAGCCGACGCAGACCGGACTCATCGACTATGAAGATTTCTGCGGGTTGAAAGCGCCCGTTGAGAAGAGGGAAGAGGAAATGGAGAACGCATTTGGTGACGTGGGAGCCGTGGAGCTCAACGAGCGCTTGAGGTCCGAGGAGCCTCCGTTCTTGTTGGATGTCCGGCAACCGCACGAGTGGGATATCGTGAACTTGGAGCCTGATGGCGCCGTGATCATTCCGCTCGCCGAGCTACCCGATCGTCTGGACGAGATTCCCAGGGACCGGGAGATTGTCGTGTACTGCCGGACCGGCGCCCGAAGCGCGAGCGCGGCTCAGATGTTGGTGGAGGAGGGTTTTTCCAGCGTGTTCAACTTCGTGGGGGGGATTCACGCGTGGGTGGACGATATCGATCCGAGCCTCCCGAAGTACTGATCCCAGCGTGATTGACGCGAAGCCCCGGATCGTAGTGATCGGGGCTGGGTTCGGGGGGCTTTGGGCCGTGCGGAGGCTCGTCTCGGTCGGGCTCGGGGTGACCCTCATCGACCGCAACAACTACCACACGTTCTTCCCGCTCCTGTATCAGGTCGCCGCGGCTGAATTGGGACCGAGCGAAATTGCCTATCCCGTCCGCAGTCTCTTCAGGCGGCATCCCCTCGTCGAGTTCCGGAGGATCCGGGTCGAGGGCATCGATTTCGATGCCCGGATCGTCGAGGCCGATGGGTCCCGGCTCCCATATGACTACCTGGTGATGGCCCTGGGGAGCGTGCCCAACTACTTCGGGGTGGAGGGAGCCGAGCGTCATGCCTTTCCCCTTCGCACGATGGATGACGCCGTCCCACTCCGCTACCACGTCTTGGACTGCTTCGAGCGGGCGGCTCAAATGGCGGATGCATCCAGGCGGAGGGCCTTGCTCAGGTTCGTGATCGTGGGTGGGGGAGCGACGGGTGTCGAATATGCGGGGGCACTGGCGGAACTCATTTACGGACCCCTTCTGAAGGACTTTGGGAGCATCGCGCGAGACGAGGTGGACATACGGCTGCTGGAGGGCGGCGAAAAGCTCCTGGCTGGCATGCCCCCGCGCTTGCAGGATTATGCACAGGTCCGCCTCGAACGGCGGGGTGTGAGGGTGCACACGCGGTCACAGGTGGTCGAGGTGGCGGCCCACAGCGTCGTGACCCGCGCCACCGGTGCCGATACTGGCATCACCGCCACGCACACCGTGGTTTGGGCCGCTGGCGTCCAAGGTGATCCCGCGGTGGGCCGTTGGGGGCTGCCCGTCGGTCCCGCCGGTCGGGTTCCGGTGGAGAGTACGCTCCGGGCGCCGGGCTATCCCGAGGTGTTCGTCGTGGGCGACCTCGCATACTTGGAGGCTGATGGCCAGCCGCTTCCGCAGGTCGCCCAGGTTGCTCTTCAACAGGGAAGCGTGGCGGCTGAAAATGTGGCCCGGATGATCGGAGGTGAGGAGCCACGAGACTTCGTCTACAAGGATCTCGGCATGTTGGCGGTAATCGGTCGGAACGCGGCGGTGGCACGGCTGTGGGGGCGATCATTCACCGGTTTCGTGGCCTGGTTCCTGTGGCTCATCGTTCACATCGCCAAGCTCATCGGCTTTCGCAATCGATTGCTCGTGCTGGTAAATTGGGCCTGGAATTACGTGTTTTACCGGCGGGCGGTGCGGTTGATTCTGCCAGATGCCACGGGCGAGGGGGATGTGGGCAAGCCTCCGGTCGCCTAGGGGCCTGCCGAAGGAAACTCTAGAAGCCAGCCAGGTCGAGAATGCCCTCGAGTACGTCGGACGGCTGCGGGAGAATCGCGTCTTCCAGCTGTGGCGCGTACGCAACCCACGTGTCCATCGATGCGACTCGACGCACAGGTCCGTCCAGCCAGGGAAAGAGCTCGTCCGCGATGCGGGCTGCAATCTCCGAGCCGAGCCCCCAAGACAGCGAGTCTTCGTGCGTGATGAGGACCTTGTTCGTCTTCTGCACGGAGCGCCCCACGGTGTCCATGTCGAGGGGAGAGAGCGTCCTCAGGTCGATGACGTCACATTCGATTCCATGCTGCTCCGACGCGATCTTCGCGGCGTCCATGGAGCGTTTGACCAGCGCTCCACACGTCACGATGGTGAGATCGGATCCCTCCCTGACCGTATTCGCCTTGCCCAGGGGGATCATGAAATCCTTCCCCGGATACAGGCCCTTGTTATGAATCTGCCTATACAGGTGCTTGTGCTCGAGGAAGATGACCGGGTCCTCGCAGCGGATGGCCGTCCTCAGGAGCCCATTCGCGTCCGAGGCGCTCGACGGAAGCACGACCCGAAGGCCCGGTGTATGGGTGAACAGCGTTTCCCCGGTCTGGGAGTGATAGGGCCCTCCGCCCCTCAGGTAACCACCATAGGGGACCCTGATCACGACCGGCGCGGAATACCCCCCCTGGGACCGATACCTCATGGTGGCCAGCTCGTTTCGAATCTGCTCGAACGCTGGCCAGATGTAATCGAAGAACTGGATCTCGACCACGGGCCGCAGGCCTCGTTGCGCCATGCCGATGGCCCGTCCCACGATGTTGGCCTCGGCCAGGGGCGCGTTGAATACCCGGTTCCC
>JBDHFN010000135.1:0-8337 GCA_039590375.1 Gemmatimonadota bacterium | reverse complement strand
GGCGCGCTCATCGTGACGCCGAGGCTGATCCGTCGGGAGACGTAGTCGAGAGGGGAGCGCTGATGAATGCGGTGATGATCTGCCGGGACGCTCTCGAGGACTCGGTCCTGGGGAACCTCGCGCTCGCCCGAGCCGTCGTGCGGGACGGGGGAGCCGCGGCCGTCGTCTTCGCCGGGGAGGCGCTCGCCGCGCTCCACACCGGTACCTTCCAGTGGTCTCGAAACTTCAAGACGCGGGACGCCCGGATCGCCATCGTTGCGGCCGCGGAGCAGGCGGGGCTCGCGCTCGGCCACGAGGAGCTCGATCACCGATGGTCGGACGTTCGCGCGTTCGTGCGGGCCACGGGGGCGGAGTCGAACCTCCGGTTGATCGCGTGTCCGCTGTGGAGCCGGCTCCTGAATCTCGACGCGGCACTGGAGCACCTGGAGCGGATCGACGAAGGCCAGCTCGTCGATCTGCTCCGGCAGGCCGACGCCATCGTGGGAGGATACTGATGTCGGAGTGGGGTGACTGGAGTCGGAGCGAGCGCGAGTTCGAGCACGTCGTCTACGAGAAGCGATACCGGACTCGCGGGGGAGGGGTCGCACGGATCACGCTCGATCGCCCCGATCGCATGAACGCGCTCAACGGACCCATGTTCGAGGCGATCGTCAGTGCGCTCCGGGACGCCAACCGGGATGGAAGCATCGGGGTCATCGTGATCACCCACACGGGTCTCCACTTCGGGGTGGGGGGTGATCTGACGGGTGTTCAGAGCCCGGCGATGGCCCAGGTCGACCCGACGATCAAGCAGTGCCTCAAGCCGGTGATCGCGGCCGTGCGCGGCTACACGATCGGCGCGAGCAACCACATGGCCTATACCTGCGACTTCACCATCGCCGGCGAGAGCACCATCTTCGGGCAAAACGGCCCGCGCATTGGGAGTCCCGCCACCGGCTACATGGTCGCCAACTCCGCTCACATCGTCGGGATGAAGCGTGCGCGCGAGCTCTGGCTCCGCTGTCGGCTCCTGACCGCGCAGGAGGGCCTGGAAGCGGGTCTCTGCAACACGGTGGTCCAGGATCGGCGCGTCGACGCGGAGGTCGAGCGCTGGTGTGACGACCTCCTCGACCGTGTACCTTCCCGGCTGGCAGGGGCCAAGCAGAGCTTCGAGGCGATCGACATGCCGCTCCAGTACTCGGGCAACTTCCTGGGAATGATCGAGCCGAACGTGATGGGCGGTCCGGAGGTCCTCGAGGCGATCCGGTCGTTCATGGAGCGGCGTGACCCCGACTTCTGGACGGAGGAGATGATCGAGCGCCGCGGGTCCTGAGGTCGACGGCTGCAGCGTCGAGCCCCCGCTTGCGACCGATCCGCATCGACCGGACGCGGATTCCCCCTGGATTTCGGGTGCTTGCACAATCGCGCGTATTGCAGGGTTCACCGGTCGTCACCGGCACTCACGGGTGGTTATGACGTCGGTCATATCGGACCGATGGGGACCTGCGCCTAACATTGCGATGAAGGCACGAGGAACTATGCCGCGTAGCAGCTAGAGAGGCCCCGAGGGGACCATGAGCGCGCACAGCTCGAGACCCGCGCACGGCCATCGGCCCGGCGTCCTCGCCGTCACTCAGCGAGGACCGCCGGCCACGGCTCTCAGGCGCTCCACGACAGCCTCCTGCTCCCTTCTCCTCTCCCTCGCCTGCTCCTTTCTCCCCGCTCTCGCCTGCTCCCCGACCGTTGACGTCGAGCAACCGATCGCGTTCGTGCACAAGATCCATGTCGCGGAAGAGGAGATCCCCTGCACCGATTGCCATATCGGTGCCGAAGAGGCGGATCACGCCACGATTCCGTTGGGGGAGGACTGCGCGGACTGTCACGAAGACGGGAACGGCGAGAACGGCGAGAACGCCGAGGAAGCCAGGTTGGTAGAGATGTTGGCCAGCGGAGAGCCGATCCCCTGGAAGCGCGTGCACAAGCTGCGCGAGCACGTGCGCTTCTCTCACCGGAGACACGTCGTTGCTGGACAGATCCTCTGCGAGAGATGCCACGGAGAGGTTGCGGAGCGAGAGCTCCCCTTCTCTCGGCCGAACATCAGCTTCAATCGTGAGCTGGGGATGGAGCGTTGCGTCGCTTGCCACCTCGAGAGCGGAAACCCGCGCGCGGGTATCGACTGCGCGCTCTGCCACCGGTAGGCCGAACATGAACATCTCACGCCGACGTTTTCTCAGACTCCTGAGTGGTGCGGGGGTGACGATCTCCGCCCACGATTGGCTGTTTCCCAGACTCGAAGCGTATGCCAATGAGCGACTTGCGTACGGAGACCTCAGGGGTCCGGGCTTCACGTCGTTCTCGAGGAGCGTGTGTCGCGACTGCCCCAACCACTGCTCTCTCGCCATGCGCAAGGTGGATGAGCTTCCGGTCGGGCTCCGTGGCACCCCGTGGCACCCGGCAAGCCTCGGCGCCCTGTGTGTGGCAGGTCAATCGCAGATGCAGGCGCTCTTCGATCCGGATCGGCTAGAAAGGCCTCTGCAGCGTCCCGATGCGGGAGCGGCGGCACAAGCAGTGGAATGGGACGAAGGAATCCAAGTCCTCGACGAACGCCTTCGCGGACTCCTGTCATCGGGGGAAGGGGAGAAGATCGCGGTAGTCGACGGACGCACTCCCTCCCTTGGCACTCGACTTCTCGAGTCCTGGGTGCGGTCGATTCCGGGGGCCAGGTACATTCCCTTGCGAATCGAACATGCGCTCGATCGCTTGGTCCGGCAGTTCCTGGGGGGCGGAGCGGGCGGGCGGCTTCGGTTCGACCTCGCCCGAGCCGGGACTCTCCTTCTCGTGGGAAGCGAGATTCTCGAGCACGACGGAAGCCCGGTGACTCAGATGCGAACTCATGGCGACCGTAGGGAGAATCCGCTCCTGAGTCACGCGCCCACCCTCTACCTCGGGGCTCGACAGAGCCCGACCGCGGTCCAGGCCGACTATTGGATCCCCTGCCAGCCGGGCCGGGAGCACGAGATTCTGCTCGCCCTCGCTGAGGCGCTGAGCAAGGAGCACCCGCAGAGAGATTCCATCCTTCCGGAGTACGCGCGCTGGATCTCGGATGCATTGGACCCGGTCGGCTTCGCCCGACGGTACTCGCTGGAGAGCGTTGCGCGGCGTAACAGGTTGGACGTCGAAGAGCTGGAGGCGGCGGTGAGGGCGCTGAGGCGGTTCCATCCCGCCGTGACGCTTCCCGGGCCGGGCATCCTCCGACGGCCGAACGGATTCAGCGATGCCTTCGCCGGGTTGGCTCTGAACCTCTGGACGGACGGATTTCGCGAAGAGGGGGGTCTCTCGTGGGGACGCGATCCGCTCACCGATCTGACCCAAGAGCTCGGCTTGGGCCCCCCCGGTGAAGCCGATCCCGCGAGCCTATCCAACATCCTGGACCCCCTCTTCGAGATCCAGCGGTCGCCGGTGGATGTGCTCATCTGCGTGGAAGCCAACCTCGTGCATGAGTTGCCGGGACAGGACCAGATTGCACGCGCCCTGAGCCACATCCCGTTCGTGGCTTCCTTCTCGACACATGAGGACGAGACGTCCCGCTTGTCTCACGTGACGGTTCCGACGCTGATCGATCTGGAGTCCTGGGACCTGCCCTCCGCCGCCTGGGGGTCGCCGGAGGCATCGTTGCAGGTCCAGCGACCCGCCCTCGTGCCGGTCGTGGAAGGTCGCGCCGTGGAGGACGTCGTCCTCGGCCTGGCATCCGCTGGCGTAGCGGGGCCCGGGTTCTCGCCCGGGGCCGAAAACTGGAAGGACACGGTGAAAGCCGCGGTCGAGCTCATCGTCGAGCGGCGTGAGGGAGATCTTGTGGATGCTGACGGTCGCCGAACGCTCGAGTCCGCGAGCGCCTCTGCCGCCGTCCGGTCGCTTGTTTCCGGGCGCTCCGTCTGGGTGGCCCCTTCCGAGCCGGGCGCAAGGGCAGAGGAGTCGGAGGCCGGCGCGGAAGCCGTAGGCGGGCGTGGTGTCCGGCCAGAACGACCTCCGCGCCTCACGGATCTGGCGCCAAACCAGCTTTGGCTCATCCCCTTCGACACTCCCGCAGTTCAGCGCGGACGGGTGCTCAACCGGCCGATGATGATGGAGATCTCCGGGATGACGCACGGGCTCGCCTGGGAATCCTGGGTGGAAATACATCCCGTCGATGCTCGTCCTCGGAGAATCGTCACGGGCGATCGAGTGAAGATCCGAGGACCCCGCGCAGAGATATCGACCAGGGCGATCGTGACCCGAGGCGTGACTCCGTCGGTCGTAGCCGCGCCCGTCGGTTTCGGCCATGAAGCCTTTGGCTCCGTCGCTGCCGGAAGGGGTGCCAATCCCCTGAAGCTCCCCTTCGCCGTTCTGGACAAGAGGACCGGGGCGCCAGCCTGGGGCCCCGTTCCCGTTTTTCTGCTGAAGGCTTGAGTAAACCGTAAGGGAGCCTCCGATGGCCAAGGAACTTTCCGGATCCGAACTGAAGACTCGACGCTGGGGAATGGCCGTCGATCTCGACCGCTGTACCGGTTGCGGAGCCTGTGTCGCCGCATGCAAGGTGGAAAACAACATCCCGGAGTCCTCTCCGGAAGAGGCGCAGATGGGACGCGTGCTCCGCTGGATCCGTGTCGCGCGCCGAGAAGAGCCGGAGGGAGACCGCGCTTCGGTGAGCCTCTACCCCGCCCTCTGCTATCACTGCGGCAACGCCCCCTGCACGTTGGTATGCCCGGTCCACGCCACGTACAAGGGCATCGATGGACTCGTCGGGCAGATCTACGCACGCTGCATCGGCTGCCGCTATTGTATGGCCGCCTGCCCGTACACCGTAAAGGTATTCAACTGGTCGGAGCCGAGGTGGCAACCAGAGCTCCGCGCCCACACGAATCCCGAAGTTTCCCTGCGTTACAGAGGCGTCGTCGAAAAGTGCACCTTCTGTAGCCATCGACTCCAACGAGCGCGCGACGATGCCGCAGTCGAGGGGAGAGACGTGCGGGAAGAGGACTATCAGCCCGCCTGTGTCGAGGTCTGCCCGGCCAAGGCGCTCACGTTCGGCGATCTCGACGACGACCACAGTGGAGCGGCGACCGCCCGGCGGAGCCCACGCGGGTATCAGTTGCTGGAGGAACTGGGAACGGACCCCGCGATCGTCTACCTGAATCGGAGGGAACGTCGTGTCTGAGAGCCGCCGATCCCCCGCGGACAGGGACGAGCCGCTCTATCGTCCGATCGAACACACGGGAGCGGGATTCTATCTGACCGCCGCCCTCTTGATGGCCGTCGTTCTCTTCGGCGTCTACCAGTACGTCAACCAGTTCCGCCTCGGTCTGGGAGTCACGGGCATGAACCAGCCCGTGACCTGGGGCTTCTACATCATCAATTTCGTCTTCTTCATCGGGATCAGCCACGCTGGCACCCTCATCTCCGCCATTTTGAGGTTGAACCAGGCCGAATGGCGTCGGCCCATCACTCGAATGGCAGAGGTGATTACGGCGATCGTCTTGCTCATCGGCGGCCTCCACCCGCTATTGGACCTGGGCCGGCCGGACCGCATGCTCAACATCTTCAAGTGGGGTCGTCTGCAGTCGCCTCTCCTCTGGGACGTCATGTGCATCACGGCCTACTTCGCCGCAAGTACGGTCTACCTCTACGTGCCCATGATCCCTGACATCGCCAAGCTGCGGGACCGAGGCACCAGACCGCGCTGGCTCTACGACTTCCTGAGCTGGAGGTGGAAGGGCACACCGCGTCAGCGTCAGGTTCTGAACCGGGCCATGAACATCCTCATGGTTCTCGTCATTCCCGTAGCCGTTTCCGTGCACACGGTCATCAGCTACATCTTCGCGATGACCCTGACAGCGGGATGGCATAGCACCATATTCGGACCTTACTTTGTTGTTGGCGCCATCTACTCCGGGATCGGGGCTCTCCTGGTGATCATGATCGTCTTCCGGAAGGTCTATCGCTTCGAGCGCTATCTGAAGCTGGTGCACTTCGCGAATCTCTCCAAGTTGCTTCTCGTGATGTCGATCATATGGTTCTATCTGACATTCTCCGAGTACCTGACCGGCTTCTTCGGGCGCGAACCTGCCGAGCTGGCGGTCATGATGTTCAAGCTCTCCGGGCCCTACGCCGTTCCCTTCTGGCTCATGGTGCTTCTGAACTTCGTCCTCCCGGTCGCAATCCTGTCTCGGAAGCGAACCCGTACGATCCCGTCGATTCTGGTTGTGTCGATCGGCGTGGTGGTCGGCATGTGGCTCGAACGTCTGATCATCGTGGTTCCCTCGCTCGCGGTGCCGTACGTCGATTTCCCGAGCCATCCCTACTGGCCGTCATTGACGGAGATCAGCTTGTTCGCGGCGGCCGTGGCGCTCTTCTGGCTCGGATTCATGGTGTTCGCGAAGTTCTTCCCGCTGATCTCGATCTGGGAGATCGAGGAAGGCCGAGAAGTGGCCATCGAGGAAGCGAGCAGCCGCATCGCCGGCTACCTACCGGACGAGCCCGACACACCGGTCCCTGAAGGCACCGGGAGGGCAGAACGATGATGTACCGACTATTCATTGACACGTGGGCGTTCGCGACGGGTGTGCTCTTGTTCATCGGGTGGCTGATGATGGTGGCCATACGCTGGCAGGACGCGTTCAACTGGACACTGGCGATCAGCCTGGTGATGACTCCCGTCTATCTCACGGTAGCGGGAACGCTTACCTACGTGTTCATCGGACTTCGTCGCGGAGCCTCGGAGGAAGAGACACGTCCGTGAGCCGGGTCCCTTCGATTCCGCAAGGATTGACATAGCTACAACCCCGTGATACGAGGAGAATGCCGGGCCGGGTCACGGTTTGGTGTCAGCGGAAGCGAGGACACCGGCAATGGCCGAGCTGGACGAAGAGAGCAACGAAGACGCCCTCGCCCAGAGGGCCATCAGCATCATCGACGACGGCGCACTCGCGCTATTGATGCTCGTCGGGCGGCGGGCCGGGTTGTTCGACATCATGGCCGGGCAGCCCCCTGCGACGTCGACGGAGATCGCCGAGGTGGCGGGCCTCAACGAAACCTGTGTGCGCGAGTGGCTCGATGCGATGGCGACGAGTGGCATCATCTTGCACCGTCCGGCTGCTACCTACGAGCTCCCCTCTGCGCACGCGGCCTCCCTCTCCCGTGTGGCCGTGCTCAGGAAGCTCGCGACGCTGGCGCAGTGCATCCCGTTGCTGGGCACGCTGGAGGATCGCATCGTGGCACGCTTCAGGGAAGGCGGCCGAGGCTTCAGCCCTGCGTCCCCTTGCTTCCGCCATGTGATCGAAACGGGGAGCAACCAGGAGGTCGTGGCGGCCCTGGTGGATTCGATCCTTCCCCTCGTCCCCGGTCTTCGGGATGTGCTTCATTCTGGCATCAACGTGCTCGACATCGGCTGTGGTGACGGTCGCGCCGTCAACCTCATGGCGGGGGCCTTTCCCGAGTCCCGCTTTCGCGGCTACGATCCCGACCAGACTCACATCGATCACGCTTCCTGGGGCGCCTTTAAATTGGGGCTCACCAACGTCCGGTTCCTGGTCCGGGACGTCGCCACGCTGGATGAACCCGACCGCTACGATCTGATCCTCGACTTCGACGCCATCCATGACCGGAGACAGCCGTGGCAGGCCGTGGAGAAGATCGCGGAGGCGCTGCGGCCCGAGGGCACATTCATCATGGAGGAAATCGCCGGAAAGGAGCAGGTGGCCGAGAACCTGGATCATCCCCTCGGCTTGATGCTGTACACCATGTCGCGTCTGCACCGCACGGCCGTGTCTCGGGTGGAGGAGATAGAGGCACCGGATCCAGACACGGTCTGGGACGAGGAGAGGGCGCGGAGAGTGCTGCAGACACCTACTTCGTCGCCACCAAGAAGGCACCCGTCGAGGAGGCCGTGAGCTAACATGGTCGCAGGTTCCGAGGAAGGAGCATCGCGGCGTTCCGACCATGCGTTACCAGGGGACAGTCTACCGACCGCCGAGTGAGGCCCACTCCCTGATCATCCAGGCGACGCTCGCCTGTCCCCACAACAAGTGCACGTTCTGCGCCATGTACAAGGGACGCCGGTTTCACGTGCGCCCCATGGAGGAAGTCATCGAGGACCTCGATCTGGCCCTCGCCACCTACGGAGCTCACGCGGTCCGAACGATCTTCCTGGCCGACGGGAACACCGCCGTCCTGCCGACGAAGAAGCTGGTCACCCTCGGAGAGGCGGCGAAGGCGAGGTTCCCCGATCTCGAGCGGATTACGATGTACGGCTCGGCGAAGTTCCTCGTGAAGAAGAGCCGTGAGGAGTGGCGGCGGATCGCCCGAGCCGGCATCAAGCGGATC
>JBDHFN010000134.1:0-6777 GCA_039590375.1 Gemmatimonadota bacterium | reverse complement strand
TCGTCGATCTTCACGTCCCAGACCGGCTCGATGATCGGCTGGTTGAGCGTGATGTGCGTGTACCCGCCGGCCATCGAGGGGCATAGCCCCCACTTCTCGTACATGTGATGGGTCGCGGGGAGCACGATGTCGGCGAACCACGTGAACTCGGACGCGTGCGTCGTGACGTGCACGACGGTTGGGATCTTCGCGAGCGCCTGATGCCAGCGGTCGCTCTGGGGGCAGGAGAACGCGAAGTTGTTGAAGTAGCCGATGGCGACCTTCACGTCGTAGGGGTCCTCGGCGAGGATGGCGTCGGCGCACCGGTTCGTCACCACGCCCCCGCCCGACTTGCCCTTGTTCAGGGCGGGAAACGCCTTCGTGCCGCGTTGGTCGATCTTCTTCTGCGACACACCCTGCTTGGCGATCTCGTCCATGAAGGGCTTGTAGTCCGGCCACCCGTCCATGAACTTCTTGTTGCCCACCATGGTGCCGCCCACGTTGTCGACGGAGCCGACGAGCCCGTTGAGGGCGTGGGCGGCCATCGAGTTGTAGCAGCCCCGCACCTGCATGACCGGCCCGCCCCCGACCCACGAGATCGCGTGTGGGGCGTGCTGCGCGAAACCGATCGCCACGCTGCGGATCCGGTCGGCGGGCAGCTCCGTTACCTTCGCCGCCCACTCGACCGTCTTGTCCTTCAGCTCGATGTTCCACCACTTTACGAGCCCGTGCGCGAACGTCTCTTCGAACGCTGCCTCATCCACTTCCTGACCGGGGATGAAGCGGTTCCGTCCGTCGACGAAGTCGCCGACGAACTGCCGGTTCCAGAGCCCCTCGACCAGGATGGTGTGGGCCATGGCCACGGCCAGGGCACCGTCTTCGCCTGGCTTGACGGAAAGCCACTCGTCCGCCTTCGAGGCGCTCGCCGAGAGCCGCGGATCGATGACGGCCACGGTCGCCGCATCCAGGACATCACCCCAGACGCTGGAGTAGTAGGAGACCTGGCGGTTCGCCGCGATGGGATCGGCTCCCCAGAGCAGCATGTAATGGGTGTTGAGGACGTCGTACTGCCGGTACGTCCACTCGCCCTCCGTGAAGTACGGGCCGAACTTCTCCGCCTCCGCGCAGATGGCGCTGTGCGAGATGCCGTTGGGCGACCCGATGATCGAGGTCATGTTCTTGTAGATGATGTCCCTCAGGTACGAATAGCGCCCGCGCCACAGCACGTACTTGTGGGTCTCGTTGTTCCTGCGCAGCTCGATGATCTTCTCGGCGATATGCTCCAGCGCCTCGTCCCAGGTGATGGGCACGAAGCCCGGGTCCTCGTTGCGGCCCTTCTTCGGGTTGGTGCGCTTCATTGGCACCTTGATCCGATCCGGGTCGTACACCTCCTGCAGCGAGAGATGCGAGCGGACGCACGTGTTCACGCCGTTGACCTTCGAGCGGGGGTTGCCCCGCACCTTGGTCGCGCGGCCGTTCTCGACGTAGACCTGGGCGGCACACCAGGAGGTGCATCCCTGGCAGGTCGTCGGTCTCCACTCGCCGGGCTCGACCGGGGCGGAGACCTCGTCCTGGCCGAAGGCCCGCAATGGCGGCAGGATGCCCAATCCGAGCCCGGAGCCGGCGGCGGTGGCGCCCATGAACGATCGACGGGTGAGCGCGGCCTTCATCTTAGACGCTTCCCTTCGTGCTCTTGTAGGCCCCACGGTTGTAGCTCCTGATGTAGAACACCTTTGGTGACGTGCCGAGGTGCTCCTTCCGTCGTGACGGCTTGTACTTGCCCAGGAGCCTGCTCACTTCACTGTTCGGGTCGTTCAGGTCACCGAAGATCCGCGCATTGCACGGGCAGGCTTCGACGCAAGCGGGCAACAGGCCTCTCCGGAGCCGATGCAGGCAGAAGTTGCACTTCTCGGGCACCCCCTTCGACCGGATCCCGGTACGGGGCGTGTCCTCCTCGCGGGCCGTGTTGTAGTACGGAATCTCCCTTCCCTTGACACGCAGCGCGACCTCGTGCGCGGACGCCGTGATGCCTTCCAGGGCGGTTTCCTGGTCGCGCCAGAAGGCATGGGGCCTCTCGTAGTTGACGAAGATCGCGTCGTAAGGGCACGCGACGGCGCACGCCTTGCACCCGATGCACGTATCGGGGTCGTGGTTGACGATTCCCGCCTCGGCGCGGTGCATGGCCGCGGTCGGACACACCTGCGCGCAGGGGGCGCTCTCGCAGTGATTGCACAGCGTGGGAATGTATTCGTAGTTGACGTTCGGGTACGTCCCGTAGGTCCTCGTGACCTTGTCGGACCAGAACACGCCATCCGGCGTGTTGTTCTCGATCTTGCAGGCCAGGCTGCAGCCGCCGCACCCCGTGCAGCGCTGCAGGTCGATGACCATGGCGAACCGTTTCCCTTCGAGCGCAGCGGCTGCGGCTGGTGCGCGGCGCCCCGCGCAGCCGCTCAGCCCGACCGCTCCCCCCGCTACCGCGGCACCCGCCACCGCCGTGGCCCTGAGCACCTCCCTGCGGGTGAGCGAGTGGCCGTTCCGGGTGGAGTCGCGTTCCATGATCGTCCTCCTGGAGAGCTCAGGCCGCTACGATCACCACGTAGCGCAGGGAGAGCCCGCCGACCAGCACCAGCAGCGATGTGACGAACGGAATGAAGTAGGAGAACCTCCCCGTCCGCTTCTCCAGGCCGATCGCGATGCCCCCCAGGCCGAGCGGCACCACGAGACCGACCACCACCGCGCCTCCCCAGAACCAGCCCCCGTAGTCGCCGACGAGCCGCAGCATGGCCGCGTGGCTCTCGGCCGGTCCGAAGAAGAGCGAGCTCAGCCAGAGGGCAAGGGTCAGGAGCTGTATCGCGATCGCGGCACCCAGGATGTTGCGCGACACTCTCAGCTCCTTCAGCAGCATCTTCCGATCGGGCACTAGCGTGAGGATCAGCACCACGAGAGCGACCCCGGTGGTGATGAATCCGCAGATGGCGGCAAGCGTGGTCGGCCCCGTGTTCCACAACGGCTTCGACTTGAACACCATCAGGAGGAAGCCGTGGTACACCCCCACGGACAGCGCGAAGGGCACACCCGTGTATCCCAGGATCCGCCTGAGCCCCTGCCGTCGCTCCTTGAGCCACAACCAGGCGTAGAGAACGCTGATGATGAAGAAGACGGCTTGCAGCCATGCCCCCCACCAAAGAGGCGAGGTGATCCGGAACTTCATGTAGACGATGTAGAAGCGCTCCGGATGCCCGAGATGGGCGAGCAGAAACGTGAACCCGACGGCCACGCTCAACGGCGTGATGATCGCCGCCGCCCTCGACGCCAACTTGAACTCGCTCTTGTAGAAGGAGCTGAGGAGGACGGCGAAGAGAAACGTCCCCACGCCGATCCCTCCGAAGAACAGGTCAATCGCGATTGCGCTACTCCAGAAGTGGACGTCCGTCACGCGTCACCTCCTCCATGCCAAGCGATTGACATGCGCGCAACCTACCCGTCGTGCAACCGCCCCACAAGGTCACCCACGAAGAAGACGTCAAAACCCGAATCTCACCCCAAACCGGCGCGCCTCCGCCAAGAAATGGGGCGGAATCCCTGTTTACAGCAAGCGCATCCCTCGCCACCCGCTGCGTCCCGGCCGGGAGGATGTGGAACATCCGGGCTCGTGAAACGACGGCTTCGGCTCGTCGGCGGCGCGATTCACTACGAGAATCTCGATGCCTCGGGTATGGCGACGGACATCGACCGCGTGACCTGGACGGTCGACGCGTCGTTCGAGCTCTCCGGCGCCAACCTCTTCGCCTACGTGGTCGGCAACCACCTGGACAACGACGGTGCCATGCCCGACATGGACCAGTTCGGCATCGTGGGCCAGGGAGGCTACTACCTGACCGAGGACTGGGAGGCGTTCGCCCGCTACGAGTGGGGCGACTCGGACACGGCCAGCGAGGAAGACCTGAGCATCATCACCGTCGGGGCCAACTACTACATCGCCGGCCACGCCCTGAAGTGGACCACGGACGTCGGCTTCGCCCTCGACGGGGTCGGCGCGACGTGGGCGAGCAGCGGTGCAGGCTGGCGTGAGGACGCATCCGGCGAGGATGGCCAGGTGGTCGTCCGCAGCCAGATCCAGCTCGTCTTCTGATTCGGCGGGCAGGAGACAAAGACACCCACTCGCCCGTCATCCTTCGAGACTCTCCGAGATGACGGGCACGAAGGCCGACCGGCCCCCACGCCGGTCGGCTTTTTGTTCGTCTCCAGCTCGGCGGAGTCTATATTTGGTGACGTGGAACGTCCGGCGAACGCCCGGACGGATCAGGCAACCGGAGGGGTTCGAGATGAAAGCACACCAGACGTTGTCCGTCTTCGCCGCCTCGGCTCTGCTGGCGGGGGCCCCGCTGTTCGGTGACCCGATCGGCCCCACCGGGCCGGATGCATTCGGCCACACGGGAGACGATACCGCCTTCGACCTGCGGGACATCCAGGCCACGGGAACGCCGATCGCCCTCACCGACGACGACTCGGAGCTGGTCTCCATCGGCTTCGACTTCTCGTTCTACGGCAACACCTTCGACTCCGTGTTCGTGGCAAGCAATGGGTTCCTGTCATTCACGGACAGCGGCACCTATTGCTGTGACGGTCTGCCGCTCCCGGGGAACGGCGCCGCCAACCTGATCGCCGGCGCCTGGAACGACTTCGATCCGACCGAGGGCGGGCAGGGCTACGTGGACACGACCGGCAGCCCCGGCAGCCAGGAGTTCGTCGTCGGCTTCTACGACGTCCAGCACAACCTGGACTTCAACACGCCGCCGTCCCCCAGCACCTTCGAGATGATCCTCCACGAGACATCCAACCACATCGAGTTCCAATACGCGGAGCTGCTCCACCACGGAGATGCCGGCATCGGCCAGTTCGGACAGCAGATCTCGATCGGGATCCAGGACGAGACGAAGACCGACGGGATTCAGGTGGCCTTCTATCCGGGCTTCCCGCCCGATGACACCGTGGTGCTCAGTGAACAGGGCTACCTCATCGTCCCCCCGGCGCCCCCCTGTCCGTGGGATTGCGGTGACGGCAACGGGTCGGTCGCCACGGCGGACCTCCTGGCGCTGTTGGCCGAATGGGGCACCCCGGGAGCGTGCGACTTCGACGGCTCCGGCGCAACCGGCACCGCCGACCTGCTCAAGCTCCTGGCAAACTGGGGCCCCTGCTGAATGACGGTCAAAGTCCCGGCCGCTCGAGCTAGTCAACGTATTGGCGTTTGAACGCCTCGAGGCTCTCGATGCCGGTGGGGAGCTTTGCGGCATCGGCCAGCAGGACCGGGATGCCCTCCCGGACCGGATAGCGGAGTCCGCCGACCGCGCCGACCAGCTCATCGCCCTCCAAGCGGAGCGGCGAGTGGGTGACCGGGCACACCAGGATCTCCAGGAGTTCACTGTCGATCGGCTGGGGTTCGTCACCGCGATGTGACATCGTTCCCAGCGTACCACCCCTTCTTCCACCTCCGCGGCCCTCCATGTTCTCACGCCGCAGGCGTCCTGCCGCGGCTGACGGCCCTCCGCGGTGTTTATTCCCCTCTGGGCCCTCTCGGCTGGTCGCGTTTCCGGACCGCGGACGGCTCGCGGGCCCACTTGGGTCCTCTTTTTTGGGGGTTTCGTTCTTGCCCCGGCGGCGGAGGCGCGTTAGCCTGCCTGCGAGCGAGGTCAATGTGACCGCCGCTCCGCAGAAGAGAGATCGAGAGCCCCAACAGAGGACCGAGAAGAGAGAGAGCGGGGTCGTCATGAGATAGCAACCCCATGGGGGTGTCGCCGCCTGGCACCGGACCGCGGTCGGTCCAGCGACCTTCGACAGGCAACGGGTGCGCCTCGCGCCCCGGCCTGCGGGCCTGGCTGACTCGATTCGGGATCGGCGAGACATCTACGGTGGGGTAGCGATCCCGGTTCCCTCCGAGGAACAGCCATGAATGGAGAAGAGAGAGAGAGAGTCGGTGCGCCGGCGATTGCGGCGGTGGCGTTGGCCGCGCTGCTCGGCGGCACCGCGAACGCGTCCGCCTCGTGGGTGCGATTCGACAATCCCGAGTTCGGCCAGCAGGACCACTTCGACTGGACCTGGGGCGATGCCCTCGACCCGCTGAGCTGGCTGGACATCACCATGCCCTCGAGCGATCAGGGCGGGGCCGCGGGACCGGCCAGCGTCGGCCAGCTCTATCCCGACGGCCAGCCGGGCGTCATGAGCAACGAGACCATGGGCGGGGCCCAGGTCGGGCGGCTCTTCCAGCTGACCCACGCGGTCTCGTACTTCGACGAGATCAGTGACTCGACCCTGTCGTTCTTCGACTTCTCCGTTCATGCGGTCGCCACCGACCTGTCGATCGCCTCGCTTATCCCGGAGGGTGTCGAAAGCTACATCGGGGTCGCCTTCCTGGATGACTTGGCGACCCACTACGGCTGGATCGGGGTGGTCCGCACCGGCCTCGAGCTCGAGACCTTTGCCTGGGGCTACGAGACCGAGCCCGACACCCCCATCCCCGCCGGCGCACCCGCGCCCGGAGCATTGGCGCTGCTCGTGGTGGCCGCCCTGACGACCCCGATGAGGAGGACCCGCAGGCGCTGACCAATCGGACTACTTCCAGCCGGCTGCGCGGGAAACTAGGGACCTCCGCGCCGCCGGCTTATTTTTTTGACCCGATCTTTGCGCACCCCCCGCGTGGGCTTAACGCAATCTGAACATGTCGGCGCAAGGATTCCCCGTGAGTACAGACGGGAATTCGAGCAACGCTCACGCGACGAAAGGACAACACCATGCTTCGAC
>JBDHFN010000133.1:0-9511 GCA_039590375.1 Gemmatimonadota bacterium | reverse complement strand
TGTGGATGTCGCACGGATCCTGTGCCGCACACCCGATGAGTTGGCGGAGACCGACATCGCCGACCACGCGCTAGAAGCGTTGAGCCAGAGCAAGGTGCGCGAGGTGACCATGCTGGGCCGGCGCGGGCCCCTCCAAGGTGCCTTCACGAACCCGGAGGTTCGTGAGCTCGGCGAGTTGAAGGGAGCGGACATCCACGTCTTGCCGGAGGAGGTGCGCCTCGATCCCCTTAGCCAGGCCGAGCTCGAGAACTCGGACGACGACACTCAACAGAAGAAGGTGGACATTCTCCAAGGATTCGCCGAGCAGCCCCGCGAGGGTAAGGAGCGGTTGCTCACCCTGCGGTTCCTGGTCTCACCCACCGAGCTGATCGCGGGCGACGACGGCGGCGTCCGGGCCATGCGAATCGTGCGCAACGAGCTCATCTCGGATGGAGGGAAGCTGCGCCCTCGCGCCACCGAGCATACCGAAGAGCTTCCGGTGGACTTGGTCTTTCGATCGGTCGGATACCGGGGCCTCCCCGTGGAGGGTCTTCCCTTCGACGACAGCTGGGGAGTGGTCCCGAATGAGGGCGGCCGCGTCACCGAGCCGGAGACCGGGCGATCCGTGCCGGGGATGTACGTCAGCGGCTGGATCAAGCGTGGGCCCACCGGAGTGATCGGAACGAACAAGAAGGACGGGACGGAGACCGCCGGCGCCATGCTGGAAGACGCCGGCTCGTCCTCCGTCCTCGACCCGGAGTCTCCCGATCCGGCGGCCCTGGACGCACTGGTCCGAGAGCGCCAGCCCCACGTGGTGAGCTACGACGACTGGAGCCGATTGGATGCGCTGGAGCAGTCGCAAGGCGAGGCCAGTGGGAGGCCGCGCGTGAAGTTCACGTCACGGGCCGAGGTGCGAGCCGCGCTGACGGACACCTGACGGATTTGCATGAACCCTCGCATGTGGAGCCGATAGTGCGATGAACCGACCCGCCGCAGAACGGAACATCTTCAGACGAGGTGGCTCGAGCGTCACCCTTTTCATGGGCGCGGTGATTTGCGTCTCCGCATGTGGCGGCAACGAGTCTTCAGAGGCGGCCGCTTCCGGGGGCCCCGAGGCCGGCGCGTCGCCCGAGGCCGCCGCCGCGCGCGGGGCCGGCTCGATCGCTCCATTGGGGACCGGCTTCATCATGGTGTCGGAGCTGTTTGAGCTACACTTGGACGAACCGAGCTATCTGGAGGAGTCGGACTGCCTGCTACGCGCTTCGGCCCTTGGGGATGCTGAGGAGTATGCGGGTTGTATGGAGATCCCCCCTACCGCGATCTGCCTCCAGGTGACCGTGGGCTTCACGGAGGCGGACACTTGGTGGGAGTGCTTCGTGGAACCGGTCTCGTGTGAAAATAGGGCTGCAGAACACGACATGTTGTGGCAGCTCGTGAAAGACGCCCGGGAGATCCTGCGGCCGTGTGCACAGACGGAGCTGGCGTCGGTGTTCGGCGTTTGAGGAGTCTCGATCCTTAGTTGCCCACTGCCTCACGCTCGGCCGACGACATCTGGGCCATGGTCAAGGCTTCGAGCCTGGCTTCGACGGCCCTGCGCTCGGACGGGATCAGATCGGCGAGGAAGCGGTCTGCCGCCGCGACCCACGCGTCGTGGTCGACGGCAAGCGCGGCTTCGTCCAACGCGGCGAGCATGTCTGCTCGCGCCGCCTGCCGCTCCGCGAACAGATCGGCGGCAGCTTGGCGCCGCGGCGGCACCAGCGCGAACGAGACGTGCCGAATCCGTTCGGCGTCTGCCTCAACGGCCATCCAGCACGCGCTGGGCGGCTCGATGCCCGCGGTACGGTACGGCAGCCAGAAGTTGAGGCCGGCGAACGGGCCGTTCGAAGAGGGAACGAACCAGACGTGCAGCATGTGCAGGGTCCGACCCTCGATGGCGAACTGGGGATGGTCGTGCCATCGGGCAAGGTCGCTTTCGAACGGTATGGGTACTTTGGTTTCCGGCACGTCGAAGAACACGTACGCCGCACCGACGAGTTGCTCCCCGCCATCGATGTTGGCGAACATCAGGTGGTCCGGTGCATCGATCCACACACCGTCCAGGCTGCGGCCCGTGTGCACGTAGTGCACGCCCATGCCGGGAATATCGCCCAATGCAGGATTGAACCCGGCGGCACGCGCGGCCTGCGGTGTGTTGAGAGCGGACACCTGCTCTTGCACCGCAGCGACTTGCAGGCGATCCGCCTCGGGCAATCCGCTCCACGGCGGCACCGCAAGCGTCGTACAATCCACGGGCTCACCCGCATGGCTGTGGGCCTGGCCCTGCGAATCGACGTGGTCCGGTGTCTGGGAGAGTGCCGAGCGCGGGGCCAAGATGCCGGCCACCGCCAACGCGGCGCCGACGACCGATGAGATTCGAGCCATTTGGGTGCCTCCGATGTGGCAGATCCCCCTCAGTTCGTTGGGACCGGTAAGTGCCCGAACATCATTTCGACTGCCTCGTCGACCCACTCTCGCATTTCTTCCGAGCCGGTGAGAGCACGTCCAATATCCCCTTCGGCCCAACCGACCCAGACGTACTCATGCGTCTCGGGATCTTCGAAGTGCACGACGAATGTGCCCCGATCGTATTGGTGTACCCCCGTCCCGAGACCTACCGTAGAGACTGGTGACCCAGAGGGAGGGTCCACGTCATAGACCTCGATGTGATCCTCCACGGTAAGGTGGAAATGCACCACCATTTCCGGGGAAGACTCGTCGCGGCGAATCCCCCTCGTGGACAACTCCCGCCCGATAGCCTCCAACAGTCGATCCTCGAAGTAGGGATCTTGCTCGAGACGCACATCACCGGTCCGAGTTATTGCGGCCTCATCCAACCCAAACGTGCGGTAGCGCCCCAAGTCCAGATCCGGCACGAAGTCAGCACCGGCTCTCATAGGGATCCCGCAGCCGGTAGTGCTCAGCACAAGTCCTAGCCCCAGAAAGACCCGGTTCGCGACTCTCATGATCCCTCCTCCAAGATGATCGGCACGCGGTCGGCTGTATCCCACGACTCGACCCGTCCCCAACGTTCATCGTACTCCGCCATCGGATCCGGGGCCAGAACCTGCTCGAGATGCGTCCCATCGAGGCGTCTATGGCGTGTGGGACGGCAAGCCCCGGCGCGGGAGCCTGTCGGCGGCTGGCATTCTGGAGAAAGTGGAAGCGCGGACGACGATGACCTACGCGTCCGGCGGCCCCGAGTTGACACGCACCTCGGTGACCGTGACCTCCAACGTCATCCCCCCGCCCCCGCCGGCCATCATCTCACGCATCTGCTCCATCTGAGGGCCCATCATGCGCTCCATCATCTGGCGTTGCTCGGGGGGGAGGCTTGCGAGCTGCGCCTCCATCTCCTCGAACTGGGCCTGCATCTCGGGATCGATGATCGCCCCGAGGCCCTCGACCTCGATGGCCGTGTGATGCGGGATCAAGAGGCCCTCGATGTCGCGGTAATCCAGCAGGTCCATGCGCACCGTCACCTCGTGCACGCCATCGTCGGTGGTCGCGTCTCCGGAGAATTCCATCCGCCGAGGCGCCATGATCTCGTCATCGATGAAGATGTTGGCGCTCCTGGGGACGAAGTTCATGTCGTCGGAAGCCGTCGGAGGGGCGATGCCGAGCGCGAACACGTCGTCGACGGCGAGGACGTGAACGGAGCTTCCGTCGATCTGCTCCAGACCCGCGTATCTCGCGTGCTCCACCAGGTCCGCCCCGATCAGGAAGATGTCGCCCTGACCCGCGTCCTCGTCGCCGAGGCCGAAGCTGAAGCCCCCGGGCCCGGCGTTCCGCTGCCTGAAGACCGGCCTGCCGTCCACCATCTCCTTCTCGAAGTAGTTGACCGTCTCGAAGCCCATCATGCTCTGGACGAGCGTGTAATTGTCGATGCCGACAGCCTGGCGCTCATACGCCTCGTACATCCCCTCGACGATGTCCGCGACCGATTGTCCCGCCGCACTGGTCGCGACGAGGGCACCGAGCACGAGAGAAGTGGAGATGCCTCGTAGGATGCGGCGCATGGTTCCTCCTGGACGGATGGGATCGGACATCGGTGCGTGTTCCGGGATCAGACTGGGATCAACATCCGAGCGCGGGGCGGTAGGCGCAAGCCGGGGAATCGTCGAACTCTCGTCGTGGATGCTGCATCAGGGCGCTCGCTTCGCCTACCAAAATGTAGGTCTCGCCGCCTATCCTACATTCACGTAGGTACTCTCCCCCGTCCGAATCCGACCCAGACCATCGATTTCTCGCGTGTTCTCTAGCTTTCAGCCCATATCGACCCGGGGAGAAAAGCTGGCCCGGTCTTTGCTTTTGTGGAGGGATACGGAAAGATCTACCATCTCGCAAACTGTTGGAGCTTTCATGACCACTACACAGGAATCGACCCCTCAGGCCGCGGTGCCTATTCGTCCACTGGACGGTGACGGACATTCATCTACGGGTTCCTCGGCGCGTCTTGGCGCGATCACCGCGGTAACGAGCTACAACCCGACCACCTCACCTCCGGGCTTCGATGGGACGCTGACCCAGGACCTGTTCGCGTCGAACGTCTTCGACAAGAGGGTGATGAAGGAGCGCCTTCCCAAGTCGATCTACCAGTCCCTGCTCAAGACCATCGAATCCGGCGGGGTGCTCGATCCCTCCCTGGCCGACGTCGTGGCCGCCGCCATGAAGGACTGGGCGATCGAAAAGGGAGCCACCCACTATGCGCACGTCTTCTTTCCACTCACCGGAGCCACCGCCGAGAAGCACGACAGCTTCTTTGCCCCGAACGGCGACGGGGGTGCTTTCGCCGAGTTCAGCGGGAGCCAGTTGATTCAGGGAGAGCCCGATGGTTCGAGCTTTCCCACCGGGGGCATCCGGCAGACCTTCGAGGCCCGCGGATACACCATCTGGGACGTGACCAGCCCAGCCTACATTCTGGAGAATCCCAACGGCACGACGTTGTGCATCCCCACGGCGTTCGTTTCCTGGACGGGAGAAGCGCTCGACAAGAAGACTCCCGTGCTGCGCTCGATGCAGGCACTCAACCGGCACGTGCAACGAGTCCTCGAGCTGTTCGGACACAAAGACGGTGCCTTCGTCGCGTCGACGGCAGGCCCCGAGCAGGAATACTTCCTCATCGATCGACGCTTCTTCTACCTCCGCCCCGATCTGTTGAACGCCGGTCGCACGCTATTCGGTGCGCCGCCACCGAAGGGGCAGGAATTCGACGATCACTACTTCGGCGCCATTCATGAACGCGTGCTCGCGTGCATGCTCGAGACCGAGCGCGAACTGCTCAAGCTGGGGGTCCCGGTAAAGACGCGGCACAACGAGGTCGCGCCCGGCCAATACGAGATCGCGCCGACGTTCGAGTCCGCGAACCTGGCGACCGACCATCAACAACTGACGATGATCACGTTGCGGCGCGTCGCCGAGAAGTACGGCATGACCTGTCTGACGCACGAAAAGCCGTTCGCGGGAATCAACGGCTCCGGCAAGCACGTGAACTGGTCGCTCGGTAGCAGCTCGCAGGGCAATCTGCTCGATCCCGGCGACACGCCGCACGACAACGCTCAGTTTCTCGTCTTCTGCGCGGCCGTGATTCGTGCCGTCTACAAGCACCAGGCGCTCTTGCGCGCCGTCGTGGCCTCGGCCGGAAACGACCATCGACTGGGAGCGAACGAGGCGCCGCCGGCCATCATGTCGATCTTCCTCGGCGACCAGCTCACCGACGTGTTCGAGCAGATCAAGGGCGGGGGTGCCACCACATCGATCGAAAGGACCCACCTCACGGTCGGAGTGGACGTGCTGCCGCCGCTTCCCAAGGACGCGGGCGATCGCAATCGCACGAGCCCGTTCGCTTTTACCGGCAACCGCTTCGAGTTCCGCGCCGTCGGCTCCAATCAGTCGATCGCGGGCCCGCTCGTCGCGATGAACACGATCGTGGCCGAATCGATCGACCACTGCGCGACAGAACTGGAGAAGGCGACGAAGGGCGACCCCAAAGCGCTCAACGCCGCCGTTCAATCGTTGCTCACGGACATCATCAACGAATGCTCGTCCATCATCTTCAACGGTGACGGCTATTCGGAGGAATGGCACGCGGAAGCTGCCGAGCGCGGTCTCTTGAACTTGAAGACCACGGCGGATGCCCTGCCCTACCTGCAGACCGAGGCCGTTCGCGAGCTGTTCGAGAAATATGAAGTTCTGTCCGAGCGGGAGTTGGAGAGCCGCATGGAGACTTATCTGGAGCAGTACTGCATGACGGTACAGGTCGAAGCGAACCTCACGGTGGAGATCGCGAAGACCATGATTCTTCCGGCGGCGACCCGCTACCAGAACGAGTTGGCGTCCACGTGCGCCAATCTCTGGGCGGTCGGGTATGAAGGCGACAGAACGATACTCGAGGAAGTCTCGGGCGGTGTGAAGTCGCTGCAAGAGGGCATCGCCGCGCTCGAGGCTTCGATGGCTGACGGCGGGTCCGACCAGGTGGTGGCAGAGGCCGCGCACTTCCGCGATTCCGTGCTGCCGGCGATGGGCGCCGTGCGGGAGGCCGCCGATGCATTGGAGGGCTTGGTGGCCGACGACCTCTGGCCGCTGCCTACCTACCAGGAGATGCTGTTCATTCGGTAGGGGGGCCGTCGTGGCCGCTAATCGCGCTGGAAACGGCCCCGCAACCTTGGTTGCGGGGCCGTTGAAAAACATGGGGTTCCGGGCTTTTGCCTCCGCTCGGAACCCCCAGGCGGTTCGCAGGTTGATTTCCCAGCTGCCACCGCCACGAATCGCTGGGGCGCCTCCTCGGGCGCATATATAATATAACGGAATTAGGGTGTTTTCGTCAGTCCTCGAGACGCCCCTGAGTCAGCTCAAACCCGGCAGTCCTCCACCGAATCGATACCCTCGAATCGCACGTACCCGAACTGGCCTTCCACCTCATCCGTGCCGGCCAGGTAGTCGTTGATCATGACGCCGGCCCCGACCGTCGTGCCGATGGCGTGGGTGAAGCTGTTCCGTTCGGTCCAAGTCGGATCGGCGTCCAAGCGGGTGAAGACCGTGATGGCGTCGTCGACCACGCAGATTCGCAAGCTACCGGCAAACTCCGCCCCAGTGGCGTACAGGGTGAGCACGGAATTATCGCTGACGGTCGACTTGTCTTCGAAGCCGAGCGTCCCGTTTTGCAGGCCAATGTTCGTCACCACCCAGTCACTCATCCGAGTGACGTCGGGGTAGACGACGAGTCCTGCCGAATGAAAATCCTCGGTTGGCGCGCCACCGGACGCGGGGTCGACCGCGGTGACATGGGTTTCGACCATGAAACGCGGGTTCACGCCCGACTTGATGGTCTTGAAGAGGCTCAGGCCTCTGTGGTCATCCAGGAAGTAGCGATCTTGCGAAGGACGAAGCACCAGCTGGCCTCCGTTGATCGAGACCGATCCGTCGGATGTGCCCCCTTCGAAGGCAGCACGCACCAGCCAGTTCGAGATCGAGCTTGGATCGTCGAACTCGTCGCTGAAGCCGATCAACTGCAGGTTTCCGTCTGAAACGAAATTGACCCCCGTGCTCGTGCCGCAGCCGGCGACTACTATCATCAGGCCAAGGCCACGTGCTACCGTATTGCGAAGGACCATATGCCGCCTTCATCAGGCATGGGAATGCCGAATTCTGCGGTGGCCGCCATCGTGGCGAACCACGCCCCATTAATGAACGGTGTGCACATCGACCTCCGTCCATCAAGTCGAAAATCACCAGGAGAGAACTTTGAAGAAGTTTCTGCTGCTCCACTACGGATTCGAGAAGCCCACCCCGGAGATCATGAAGGCATGGGGCACCTGGTTCGAGTCGATCGCCGACAGGAACGTTGATCAAGGTGGTTTCAGCGGCGGGCGAGAGATCTCCGCCTCTGGAACCAAGGACCTCCCATGGGGGATGGAGTCCATCACTGGCTACAATATTATCGAAGCCGAGAGCCTCGATGAGGCAGAGAAGATCGCTCGAGACAATCCCTATATCGCGAGCATCCGGGTCTACGAGATGAGGGAGATGTAGCGGGTCGGAATATCGGCAGGAAACGGGGGGAAAAACATGGGGTTCCGGGCTTTTGCCTCCGCTCGGAACCCCCAGGCGGTTCGCAGGTTGATTTCCCAGCTGCCACCGCTACGAATCGCTGGGGCGCCTCCTCGGGCGCATATATAATATAACGGAATCAGGGTGCTTCCGGGAGTCCTGAAGAAGCCGCTAACTCAGCTGCTACTCCACCAAATTCGGTGTCTCGTCAGGATCAGGGGCACGGGGGCGAAGTCTCTCGGCTTCCTCATCTTCCTTGGTGTCGGATATGTCGAACATGAAGCCCCTAATCGTGACCGGCACGCCATTCAGCGCATCCACGCCGACGAAATCACGGAGCCAGATGGTGCCGCCATCCGCTTTGACCATTCGGTAATCGAAGACGTAGTCCCCAACGGCTTGGGAGCGTTCCATGCAGTACGCGATAACCCTGACCCGATCCTCTTCATGGATGTGAGCAGCCCAGAAATCGTTCTCGTACCACTGTTCGATGGGATACCCTAGCATCACCTCTGCCTGCTCGCCGACAAAAGTGAAATTCCACATCTCTGCGTCGGCTATCCAGGGGATGACTCCCGGCGTATTGATGAGATCCTCTACGCGGTCGCCGCTTTCTGGGGCAGCAATCCTTGAGCCCGCTTCCTCGATGTAGTCCCCCAGCACGTTCTCGATACGTCCCATCGCTCTGGTGGCCGAGCTCGTCACATCGTACATCATGCCCTCACCACTCAGGAGCCAGTGACCGGATACTCCGAATAGCTCCGCGATGTTAGCCAGTTGTCTACTCGGAGGATTCCCGCTGGGGTTTTCCCATCCGTTCACGGTTCCACGATTCACACCCAATTGCTCACTGAGCCACTCTTGGGTCTTCCCACCAGCGCGGCGGGCCTTCGCGATCCTACCACCGAGTGTATCCGACATGTTGGCTTTTCCCGACAAGTGTATTGACAAACGTACACAGCGGACACAGAATGGCCCTGCTCCATCCGGCCATCCACCCCCCCCCAGGGTCACAGGGTCCGAAGCCTGAGCCTCGGATCCGTCTTCTTCTCCCCCTCGGGGTCCCGTTAGGCGTGGCGAACTGGCAAAGCTGTGCACTAGAAGCGAATCCTACGCCTCTGCAAGGATTAGGCGCAAGCAGGGAGCGCCGGGCAGACTGACAGCCCACACCTCCAACTACTACCGACGGCGACACGGATGGAAGATGTATACAACGTCAGATGGCTGTTGGACGACGACGGAGGCGGCGTCGCATTGGTGTTTATCGACCAGGGGCCCCATACGGTCGAGCACCGATACGTTTTCAAGTCATTCGACGAGTTGCCCAATGACGTCGCCGACTCCATCCGCGAGGACGGGCGTAGTGAGGGTGAGACCACGGCGACGTTGTAGAGCCAGTCGACCGCGCTGGTGTCAGAGCGTCCTGCGTAGAAATCAGGTCGCTTCG
>JBDHFN010000132.1:2016-8934 GCA_039590375.1 Gemmatimonadota bacterium | reverse complement strand
GACCGGACACCAGCGAACCGCCAAAGCGGAACCGGATGTCGCAGATGTCGCGCTGGCCGCCAGCGGAGACGCGCACGCCTTCGAGCGCCTGTATCGCGCCCACGTGCCCCGTATCCACAGTCTGGTGCGCCGCATGCTGGATGACGACCTCGCTGATGAGGTCACCCAGGACATCTTCGTTCGTGCCTGGCAAAAGCTCAAGACCTTTCGCGGGGAGGCGGCGTTCGGCACATGGCTGTACCGGTTGGGCATCAATGTGATTCTCGCCCGGCGGGCCAACCTCGGGAAGCACCGGGAGCGATACGTGGATAGCGACAGCGCCCTCGGACACATACCCAGTCGCGAAGAGGTGCCGGAGACTGCGATGGATTTCGAGGGGGCGCTAGGTCGACTTCCTGAGGGGGCACGGCAAGTCTTCGTGCTGCACGACATCGAGGGGTACCGGCACGAGGAAATCGCCGGAATGCTCGGCGTCGCCGAGGGAACGAGCAAATCACAGCTGCACCGCGCCCGGATGACGCTGCGCGGGTACTTGGATCGCTGAAGGAGCACACGGATGACGGAGCATTGGACTGAACGCCTGTCCGAATACGTCGATGGGACGTTAGCGGTGGAGGAGCGCCGGCAAGTCGATGCACATCTCCCGGATTGTGAGGCGTGTGCCTCGGTCGTCAGGGAGTTGAGAGTGGTCGCTGAGCGCGCGAGCACGTTGGCGGACCGCCCGCCGGCGCGTGATCTCTGGCCTGGGATCGCCACGCGGATCGATGTGCCCGGCGAAGCCGAGGTGATCAACCTGTCGGACGTCCGGGCGCGGCGGCGGTTCGCATTCACCCTGCCGCAGCTCGTCGCGGCCTCGATCGCGCTGATTCTCGTGTCTGCGGGTGGCGCTCAGCTGGTCCGGCAGGCCAGCCCCGAACAAGCTGCCGTTGCCGTACAGTCAGGCGAACCTGAGCTCATGCAGGTCGCCCTGGGGTCCGCGGCAGTCCAGCGATACGATCATGCGGTCGCAGAGCTTTCTCAGGTGCTCGAGGCGGGCCGGCCGCGGCTCGACCCGAACACCGTCCGTATCCTGGAGCGCAACCTCCAGCTGATTGACGGGGCGATCGCGGAGGCCATGCAGGCCGTCGCGGACGATCCCGCGAGTGTGTACTTCCAGGCTCACCTAGCCGAAACCATGCAGCGGAAGTTGGCCGTGATGCGACAAGCTGCGGACCTCGTCACCGTCGCCAGCTAAATACCGATTCGGAGAAGCCATGCTACTGAACATCCTTGGAATGATGACCGCGCTCTCGGTCTCCACGGCTCAGGACACGACATTTGCCGTCTCTCGTAACACGCGGCTCTCGCTCTCGAACTTCGCCGGCGAGATTACGGTGCAGGTGTGGAACCGGAGCGAGGTTCGGGTCGAGACGGATTCCGATTCGGACCGTGGATACATCACCGTGCACCAATCCGGTTCGGCCGTTCGGGTCAAGCCCCGCGGACGCTACGAGCACGACGAGATGTCATTCCAGCTCACCGTCCCCCGGTGGCTCCCGCTCGAGCTGTCGGGCACCGAAACCGAAATCCTCGTGGAGGGGAGCGAGGCCTCGGTCACCGCGACGACCATGGACGGTGACGTGACCATCCGCGGTGGTAAGGGGCTCGTGACAGCGACCTCGATCGAAGGGGACGTGTTGGTGGAGGGAGTGGAGGCGCGGATCACCGCGACATCCGTGGATGGCGACGTCGAGGTGATCAACGCCACCGGCGATATCTCGGTGCAAAGCGTCGACGGATCCATCGACTTGAACGGGGTCACGGCCGGCTCCGTCAAGGCCAACACCGTCGACGGCGACATCCAGTTCGAAGGGCCGATTCGTCCGGGGGGGCATTACGCCTTCAGCACCCACGACGGGGACGTGACCATCGCTGCCGGGCGCGACATCAATGCGACTGTCACGGTGTCGACGTTCGCCGGCGAGTTCGAGTCGGATTTTCCGATCACCATTCAAGGAGCCACCCAACGCGAGCGGTTCTCCTTCACGCTCGGCGATGGTAGCGCGCAGGTTAAGCTCGAAGCATTCGACGGGACGATTCGCCTGGAACGAGGGGAGTAACTCCCCCAGTCCCGGACCGACACGTCGATCACCACCAAGGAGACGACCCATGTTGAAATCCACCGTTCTTGGCCTCGCCGCCGCAGGGATCTTCGGCTGGCCTACCCTGACCGCTCCGGAAAACACCCTAGGATTGCCCGACCAGGCAGGCGCGGCACCTCACGCCCAGGACTTCCGGTGGAGTGGGACCATCCCCGCCGGCGAGGCGATCGAGATCAAGGGGATCAACGGCGAGATCGTGGCCCGTGGGAGCGGAGGAGGGGAAGTGGTGGTCACCGCCTCAAAGCACGCTCGAGATGATGACCCGGAGAGTGTCAAGATCGAAGTGGTCGAGCACGACGACGGGGTCACGATTTGCGCCGTCTACCCCGACACCAAGAGGAATCGACCCAATGTCTGCGCCCCCAAGGACGAGGGGCGCATGAGCAGTGACGACAACGACGTGTCCGTTGACTTCGAGGTCATGGTACCCGCCGGTGTGCGTTTCATCGGGCGCACGGTCAACGGCGGCGTCGACGCGACCGGACTCACCGCCGATGCGCACGTGTCCACGGTGAACGGCGACGTCGAGGTCGAAACCGAAGGGCGAGCCGAGGCAAGCACGGTCAACGGCGGCATCCATGCCTCAATGGGGCGCGCCGATTGGAACGGGACGGTTGATTTTCACACCGTCAACGGAAATATCGACCTCGAATTGCCGTCCGGGATCAATGCGGAAGTGAGAGCTGGCACCGTGAACGGCGACATTCGCACCGATTTCCCCCTCGTGGTGAGGGGGCGCTTCGGACCGCGCCGTGTCTCCGGCACGATTGGAGACGGAGGGAGGACCCTCGACCTCGAGACGGTGAACGGAAACATCTCGCTTCGCGAACGCGGCTGACGAGAACGGATGGGGTGGAGTGGGCCCGGCACCGGCAGGTGCCGGGCCCGTTTTACATCATGGCTCGTAGGTGATCCGGTAGATGACGTCCGCACGGTCGTCGGAGACGAGGAGGGCGCCGTCCGGCATTACCAACACGTCCACAGGTCGGCCCCAGGCCCGGCGCCGTCCCAGCCATCCCTCGGCGAATACCTCGGACGACACGAGACTGTCGTCTTGCTCGCGTATCACCGTGAGCCGGTATCCCGCTGGCTCGGTGCGATTCCAGCTGCCGTGCTCGGCAAGAAAGAGCGCGTTCCGATAAGGCTCGGGAAAGCTGGTTCCCGCATAGAATCGAAGCCCAAGCGGGGCCACGTGGGCGGGAAGATCCAGCCCCGGTGGCGTGGAGATGGTGCAGTCCCCCTCGATACCGAAATCCGGATCGACAACATTGGTTCCAAAGCACTTGGGAAACCCAAAATGCTGGCCCGCCTCGGTCGCAACGTTGATCTCGTCGGGTGGGAGGTCATCGCCCATCATGTCTCGACCGTTATCGCCAAACCATAACTGACCCGTTTCCGGGTGCCAATCGAATCCCACTGTGTTTCGCACGCCGCGGGCGAAGACCGATCGCTCCGAGCCGTCAGGACGCATGCGGAAGATTGCGCCGTACCGGTCTTCGATGACCCGGCAGACGTTGCACGGCGCTCCAACCGGCACGTACAGATATCCGTCGGGGCCAAACGCGATGAACTTCCACCCATGAAGGATGTCGCGGGGCAACTCAGCGTACGTCACAATGGGAAGAGGGGGCTCATCGAGCCGTGACTCTATGGAATCCAACCGAAGAATCCGACTCACCTCGGCCACATAGAGTGCCCCATCACGAAAGGCGACGCCGGTCGGCATCTCGAGCCCTCTCGCGAGGGTCAGGACCGCGTCGGCGACCCCATCTCGATTGGTGTCGGGAAGTGCGTAGACCTTGCCTGCATGGCGGCTCCCGACAAACACAGTCCCACTATCACCAAGAGTAAGTGAACGAGCGTTCTCCACGCCAGTGGCGAAGAGCCGGACCGTGAACCCCGCAGGAAGCCGTAGCCGTTCCGGATAGGGGCGGGGACCGTTGTACCGCCAGTAGAGGACCACCGCCACGACCACGGACAGCCAGAACATCCAGCGGATGCGCGAACGGCGCCCGAGTGATGGTGGCGAAGTCACAGTGCCAGTTTCATAGCGTTAGGGCGCTCCCAGAATGGAGGTGAGTGCGGCATCCAGGCGATCGAGCCCGTTCAAGAAATCTGTCCGACCGAAGCCTAGTCGGAAATGGGCGCCGGGGAAATCGAAGAGGGTACCAGGAAGAATGAGGAGTCCCGCTTCCTCCCGGAGTCGGGCTGCCAATCGCGCGACGTCCGTCGGGCCGAGAAATCGCGGGAATCCGACCGCACCCGCGGTAGGCCTGACCCACTCAAGCACGGCTGACCAGCGAAGAAAAAAGGGGTCGAGTGCCCGGAGATTCTCCCGGATGATCCCGAGACTCCGAGCGAGCACATGCTCCTTCGCCCTCAGCGCAATGAGGGCGAGGACCTCACTCGGCGCACTGTTGCAGATCGTCGTGTAGTCCTTGAGCGAGGATATTCGTTGGATGACCTCGCGATCGCGGCACGCCACCCAGCCGATTCTGAGACCCGCCAGCCCGAAGGCCTTGGACATGACCCCGAGACTGATGCCGCGGCGGGTGGCATCCGCCCCAGCGGGCAGCCGATCCGCCGGATCGTACTCCAGGTACCGATACACCTCATCGGAAAGGAGGTACGCGCCCGTGCCCTCGGCGACCTGGACGATCTTCCGGAAGAGCGCCGGGTCGGGCAGCATACCGGTCGGGTTGTGCGGAAAGTTGACGACGATCAGCCGGGTATTGGGGCGCACCAACTCCTCGAGTGCGGCCACATCGGGGAGCCAGCCTCCCGCCGGATCCAGCGGGAGGAGATCGACCTCGGCACCCGTCGCGCGGGCGACATCCCGCAGTGACTGATAGGCGGGCCATGCGACGATCGCGTGATCGGTGGGACCGAGCAGAGCCTGGAGCGTGAGAAACACGGCCTCCTCAGCTCCAGAGCACACCAGAGTGTCTTCCGCCTCTAGCTCCTCATACAGTCCGGCGATGGCTCGCCTGAGGAGTGGGTGTCCCGGCGATTCCGTGTAGCCGAGCACGAGTTCATCCCAGAGCCGCCGGCCCTCCTCGTCGGCGAGTGCCAGCAATTCGGGCAGCTGATAGCCCTGGACATCCGAGGCGCACAGGAGATGTCCCGCGGTGAATTCGTATTGGGCGAAATATCGTTCGAGCTTGAACTCCGGCAGATGCATCTGCATCCGACCGCCCCGGCGGATTAGCTCCGCTTTCGATAGAGACCGTCAAACACGACCTTCCATGTGGTGCCGCCATCGGTCGACTGCTCCCAGAGCTGGCGCACGGTTCCTTCAGCATTGTTGATGAACGTGAGCTTGTGGTGAATCGCGTTCCCGTCTCCGGCCTGGGACTCGCCCTTCATGGCAAGCTTGCCATCGACGTATCGACCCGCGAACCTGAGCGGCCGGCCCCGGTTGTCGATCCAGAGTTGATGCCACATCCCAGTCTGCCGGTCAAAGAAGTTGAAGCTTTCACCGGTGCCGCCCTGGGCACCCTTCCAATGCTCGTGGAGCACGCACCCGTCGAGCGTGGTGGTGACGAGGTTCGTACCGGCTACGCCCCCGTTGCCACCCTGAGCCGTCACCTCCCAATCCCCCACCCAAAAATCGAATTGGCGGTGCTCGGGTCTCTCGCAGGTTGGCTGCGCGTTCCCTTGAGCCGCGAGGGGCGGTGTGACCAGGAGGGCCCATGCCGTAGCGCGGAAGAGCGTGCCTCGCCAATTCCTTCGTTTCATCGGTTCCCTCCCCGAGCCCTTCGAGATGACGCAAAGCTAACCCAGCGTGAAATCGCCAGCTACTGACGAACGAAACACCATCGCAGACACATCATCGGCCGCCGTGGCGGATCATCCAAGTGCGTCTTCATAGCACTCCAGCGGACGAGAGATGGGGAATTCCGCAGCCGAGTCCTCCAGCCGACGGGGTCGACCCATTGCAGGAAGACGTCGAGGTGGAGGTGGTAGTCCCACATGGATCTGAGCAGGACCAGATCGAATTCCGTCCACGGGACCGATGCATCCTGCCACACCACAGGCAAGGCCATCAAGCCTCGGCCTCTAGGCCGCGCGCCAGTAGCCCGTCATCGGACGAGAGATCAGGCAGGGCTGGATACGTGACCAGTGCCACCCGCATCCGTCCTGGGCCCCTGTTCTTGGGTACGAAAGGCGGAGCGATCAATTAGGAATTGACCACTCCGCGAATCGGGACGGCGGGATTTGAACCCGCGACCCCTGCAACCCCATTGCAGTGCGCTACCGGACTGCGCCACGTCCCGGAGCCCGGGACCATTTCGAAAAAAAACGAGGCCCGGATTTCCCAAGTTTACCCGATGCGTATTGTCCTGGGAAGGGCTGCGCTCGAACCTGGCGGCACGGAGCGCGACCGAACTGCCGAGCGCGAGAGTCGGCTTGTTTGGGCCTCTTCCGGGGGACATGGAACAAGCGGCCCCGGTCGCGTTCCTCGGCCTCCGGAGCACCGCTGTCCCCCAATGGAGACCGCTTGGGGTAGAGCCCGCCGTTCGTCTATCTGAATGTAAACAGTTACAAGACAATGGATTAGCGGTATAAGACCCGCGCGAGGTATCGGTCTTTCCGGGCGGACTATTTGCGGTCCGATTAGGCCCGAGACTTGCAATGTGGATGAGCAGGTGCCCTCACTCCTGACGGGTGCCGGCCACTTCGGAGGGACCCCGGCGATCGTGATCGCCCAAGGCAGGCGAATATGAGTAACCCGTGGACCCCACAACCCAACGACGAGGACGACGACGTCCTATTC
>JBDHFN010000132.1:0-2000 GCA_039590375.1 Gemmatimonadota bacterium | reverse complement strand
CGATACCGAGTCCACCAGCTTCTTTGACGAGGATGAGGATGAGCAGGCCCTGCTCGAGCCTGAGGAGGATTACTCGGGCGAGGAAGAGGCCGCCGACTGGCCGGAGTGGCTGTCAGATCCGGAATACTGGCTGTACGAGGACCGCGACGAAGGAGAGGCCGCCTAGCTCGCCTCAGTCTGAGGCCTCTCCGGGGCCGCAGGTCCGCACGGCTCGCCACTGGCCGGTACGCGGAGTACTGCGCCCGCCGAGATACGATTCGTAGGTCCCTTCGAGCACGTCGTCCGAAAGCTTCCCAATAAAAACTGTTTCGACGGTGCAATCACACTCGAGATCATAGTACGGCTCCAATCGACCTTGGATGCGACTCTGGGCCATCCGAACGAAGCTGATCATGAGGCGTCGAGGAGACTCGCGGTGCTGATTATCGCGATACCGATCGGCCTGTGGCGTGAACGGACGATCCCGCCCGTCTGCCATCATCAACACATCTCCAAACGCCGTGTCGGATCCCTCCTCTAGGCTGAATCGGATACTTCCGGCCCGGTTGGAGGAGGCATCGTGGTACTCCCCTTCCCAATCGCCACACACGACGGTGAGCTCTTCGACCGAACCCAGCACCGGGACCGGCCAGTTCTTGGACGCGCAGGCAGACATCCCCAGCACACAGGCAGAGACCATCAGATACCATTGGAGTCGCATCGATCACTCCTCTGATTTCGGCCGGCACATGAACACCGGCACGGATGCGCCACGCATCACCTTGTCGGCCACGCTCCCGAGCAGGAGCCGACGCACCCCGGATTCCCCGTGACTAGCAATGGCCACCATACCCGCCTCGGCCTCTGCGACGAGGCCCAGGATGGTGGAGGCAGTGTCCCCTCCGGGTGCGATTCTAGAGACGACCGCCAGGCCCTTCTCCCTGAGTGTCCCCGCCAGGGCCCCGAGGTACGTCTCCGCCTGGGATTCGAGCTCCTTCGAGAGCCCCTCGTCGAAACCGACGAGATACGGCAGCGGGGGCTCCGCGATGGGAAGCGGCGGATGGACAATGTGCAACAGGACGAGCTCCGCCTCGAACAGCAGGGCCAGTTCAGCGGCCGGCCCGAGGACCGCCTCGCCGAAACCTGAGCGGTCTATAGCGACCGCGATGCGTTTGGGAATGGGTGCAGGACCTGCAGAAGTATCGTCGGGGTCCGGCCGGATCAGGAGCATCGGCATGGGCAACGATCGGATCAGACGGTCCGCGACGCTTCCGACCCAGAAGCGGCTGAAGGCGCCGCGTCCGTGGGTCGTCATCACGACCAGGTCCGGGCGCATCTTGAGGGCAAGCTCGGTAAGCGACTCAACCACGGGGCCGTCGAGGAAGGTGGTCGAGGTCCTGACGATGGTGCCCGGGACCAGTCGTTGCAGCGCCCGACTCAGGTACTCCTGCTCTGCCTTTCTGGACTCCTCCGCATAGGCGCTGAACCCCTCCGGGATGCCTCCCGGCACCACCGAATGATGTACCATGACCATGTGTAACTCGGCGCCCGATCGCTCGGCGATCGCCCTCGCAAGCGGCACAGCCGCCTCGGCATATCGAGACCCGTCGAGTGGGACCAGAATCGTTCCGTACACGGGGACCTCCTTGGTTCCACGGCCCCTGCCCTCCCCCTCGTCACGGCAGTGGCCGGGGTGCCTCAGGCAATCTCAGCCGCGAGACGTGAAGGACTCGTGAAGGCAGGGCGAACCTCCCTTGCACCCCACATCTTCCGAATTTCTTGTGAACCCGTTCATTTGATAATCCCTACTCTGTCTGGTGAGAGGATCGCGTATCCCGCCGTCCTCGCCCCGGACCTTTCCACGCGGAGTGGTGTTGCCATGGTGTGTCGACACATACAGCGTGCGGCCCCGACGGTTCTCGCGGTCCTGCTGGTGATCCCATCAGGAGAGGCGCGGGCCATTCCCTCCTTTGCGCGTCGTTACAACGTCAGCTGCCGGTTATGCCACAGGGTCATTCCTG
>JBDHFN010000131.1:0-6928 GCA_039590375.1 Gemmatimonadota bacterium | reverse complement strand
CGCCCGAGATGGCTGCCGGGACGGAGATCGACGGCCGCGCCGATCTGTACGCACTCGGGTGCGTCGGTTATTGGCTCCTGACCGGTCAGCCCGTTTTCGAGGGTGACACCCCTCTGTCCACCATTCTCCAGCACGTTCAGACAGAGCCGCCGCCGCCTTCTGCACGCACCGAGATCGATGTTCCCGAGCCGCTGGAGCGAGTAATCCTCTCCTGCCTCGAGAAGAAGCCGACCGACCGTCCCCAGAGCGCGGCGGAGCTGGCGGATCAGCTCGCCGGATGCAGCGCGGACGGAGACTGGGGACGGGAACAAGCAGGGCAGTGGTGGCTGCTGCACAGGCCCGAGCCCGCCCAACGGGAAGAAGGTCTCAACCGTAGCGATAGTCCCGGAAGCTGACTCGGTAGAACAGCGAGTAGAGCACGGGGACGAATCCCAGCGTGAGCACCGTCGCGAACGCCAGGCCGAAGATGATCGACACGGCCATCGGCTCCCACATCGGCCCGCCCCCGAGCCAAAGCGGAACGAGTCCTCCCATGGTCGTGATTGTCGTCAACAAGATCGGCCGAAGGCGACGCTGGGCGGCTTCGATGATGGCCTCGTTCGCCGGGCGTCCGTGATCCTCGATCTCTATCCGTACGCGGTCCAGCAGCACGATGGCGTTGTTGATCACGATGCCGGAGAGCGCGATGATCCCGAGCAGCGTCATGAACCCGAAGAACGAGCGAGCGACCAGCAGACCGATCACGACTCCGATGATACCCATGGGAATCGTGATCAGGATGATCAGCGGCTTGCGGATCGAGTTGAACTGGCCGACGAGCAACAGAATGATGATCAGCCCGGCGATCGGCAGTTTCGCCATGATCGAGGCGTTGGCCTGTGCTGACGTTTCCGCCTCGCCCCCGAGCTCCCACCGATAACCGAGCCCCCATTCAGCGCTTTCTGTCTTCAGCCAGGGGACCAGCTGCGCGTTCACTTCGGTTGCGGTGATCCCCGGCGCGGTTCCCGCCTCGACCGTGACCGTGCGCATCCGATTTCGCCGGACCACCTTGGCCGCCTCCCAGTCCAGCTCCACGTTTGCGACCTGGGTGAGCGGTACCGAACGGCCGGTGCTCTGTGCGTATACGTTGATGCTCTCGATCTTGCCAAGGTCGCTTCGGCCGCCGGCCACGGACCGGAGCGTGACCGGGATGATCTCGTCTCCCTCTCTGAACTCGGTGGTCTCGATTCCGCTCAGGAACGCCTTCAGCGAGATCGCGACGTCCTGGCTGGTGACACCCGCCCGCCTCGCGCGGGGCTGATCGATTTCTACCCGAACCTTCTTGGCCTTCGGTCCCCAGTCATCGTCGATGAGTCTCGTGCCGGGGATCGACGCCAGCCTCGCCTTCACTTCATCCGCGATCCGGAACAGGACGTCCACGTTAGGGCCGGAAACGCGCACCGCGATCGGAGGCCAGGATGGCGGACCCAGGTCGAGCGGCCTGATCGTGGCCTTGAGATCCGGGAAGCGCTCGCCGGCGAAGCGTTCGAGAGACGGTATTATCGATGCGGAAATGAGCTCTCGTGACGTCGCGTTGATCAGCATGAAAGCGTACGACGGCGCTGCCATCTCGGGGGCGTACGACAGGATGAACCGGGGCGCTCCCTCTCCGATGAAGGAAGCCCAGTTGACGATCCCCTCCTCTCTTTCCTCTCCGACACGCAGGCTCTCCTCGATGTGACTCTCTATCTCGCTGACCACGAGCTCGGTTCGCTGGATCGGCGATCCCGTCGGCAGCTCGATCTCGGCCGTGAAGGTCGGCCGATCGTGCGGCGGGAAGAACATCACCGGTACGAAGCGAAACAGTTGGAGAGTGAGAAGGAACACGATCGCCGCGCCCGCCACGGCCTGCCAGGGGCGGCGGAGCAGTGCTAGCAGCAGGCCTCGATACCGTCGATACGATGGAGTCTCGAAGTTCTCGTCGGTGGCTTCCTTCTTCACACGCAGGAACTTCGCGCACAGCAGCGGGATCATCGTGAGAGCGAGAATCCAGGAGGCGAGCAGGGTAATGGCGACCACCTTGAAGAGAGGCGCCGTGTACTCACCCGTGCTGGATTCCGCGAGAAAGATGACTAGGAAGGCAGCAGCTGTCGTAGCAGACGAGGTGAGCAGCGGGATCCGCAGCTCCCGAGCGGAATCGACTGCCGCCTGAACCGCCGGCTTTCCCTCTTCCATCTGAACCATGATGCTCTCCGACATCACGATGGCGTTATCGACCAGCATGCCGAGGGCGATGATGAGGGAAGCGACGGACATCTGGTCGAGGCCGATGTCGAGGAGGCCCATGACCATGAGAGCCGTGAGCATCGCCATCGGAACAAGGCTGGCCACCACCAGCCCGGTCCTGATGCCGAGGAACAGGAGCATGACCGCCCCCACGATTCCGATGGCCTGGAGAAGGCTCCCGACGAAGTCGTCGATCTTCTGGTCCACGGCATCGGGCTGGAACTGAACGATGTCGAACTCCACCCCGATCGGGTAGAAGGCCTCGATACGTGCAAGAGCGGCTCGCACCTCCTCTCCGAGCTCGATGATGTTGCCTCCCTGGCGCATCGAGATGGCGAGGACGAGTCCTGGGATGCCGCTAGCCCGTGCCTTTGTTTCCGGAGGGTCGATATAGCCGCGGTACACATCGGCCACGTCTTCCAGGAACACGAGGTCCGCGCGCCCCGGAAGGTGAATCACGGTCCGCTTGACATCCTCCACAGTCTCGAAGTTGCCGGACGGTTCGAGCGTTATCTTCTCGAAGTCGGTGCTCACGGCTCCGCCAGGAATGATGATGTTCTGCGCCTCGAGGATGGCCTGAAGCTGGAGCGGGGAGAGACCGAGCTCTGCGAGACGGGCGTTGCTGTATTCGACGAAGATGCGCTCCTCCTGAGCACCGTAGATGTCGACCTTCGCTACCAGGTCGAGCAACAGGAACTCGTTGCGGACTTCATCCGCGATGTCTTTCAGTTCCCGATACGAAAAGCCATCACCCGTCAGGTTGATGAGTATGCCGAAGACGTCGCCGAACTCGTCGTTTACGAAGGGACCAGCGATTCCGGTCGCCGGGAGCTCCGAACGCGCCTTCTCGACCTTGCGGCGGAGTCTATCCCAGATGGGCCGCATCTCTCGGTATCGTTCTTCGATGTTGACGTATAGGACCGATGCGCCCGTCTTGGACTCGCTGTACACGAAGTCCAGCTCTGGTATTTCCTGGATGGCCTTCTCGAGCTTGTCCGTGACCAGTTGCTCGACGCGCTCCGGGCTGGCTCCGGGATACGCCGTGAAGACTGTGGCCATGCGGATCACGAATCCCGGATCCTCTGCTCGGGGAGCCGAGAAGTAGGCCGACAGGCCGGCCGCGGCGATGACGACGAGGGCCACCGCTGTAACCCGGCTCTTCTCGATCGCGAGGCGCGTGATGTCCATCAGCTGTCTCCCTCATCGAGAAGCTTCACACGCTGACCATCCTGGATTCGACGCACACCCGCCGTGACGACGAGTTCTCCATCACTCAGGCCTTCGACGATCTCGATCCCGCCAAGAGTCGGATCGCCCATGACCACTGCCCGACGCCGGGCGATGCCGAATCCGGCTTCCTCGGGCTCTACCACGAACACAAAGCGGCCGTCCCGGTCTTCTCCCACCGCGACCGGAGGCACGTAGATCGTCTCGCCCTCTTGGGACGCCTCAAACCTGAATTCAATGGTGGCGGTCATGCCTACGCGTATGGCCGGGTCGTCACGGGTGAGCTGGACGATCACCGGAAACGTGGCTCCCGCGCCGGTCGGTGCCACACCCACCTCTGTGATCACGGCGGGGTAGCTATTATTCGGTATCGCATCGAAACGGACCTCAACCAGGTCCCTCTGTTGAACCTGGGCGATCAGTAGCTCGGGGATGCCAACCTGCACCTCGGGTCGCGATCCGGACGTCAGTTCCACCACCGTCTGGCCCCGGCTGACGTTCTCTCCCACGTCCACGTCCACGCTCGAGATCGCACCGGCGACCGGAGCGGTGAGCCTCGTGTAGGCCAGCTGCCGCTGCGCCATCTCCAGCCTCTGTTGTGCCGCACGCACGGCTGCCTTGGCGGACTGATCCGCAGCCTGTGCGGCGTCCAGCTCCGCCCTGGAGATGTTGTTGTTCTCCCACAGCTCCTGGGCACGCTGGTAGTCGGCCCGGGCCCGCCGCTCCTGCGCGGTGGCCTGCGACAGTCCAGCGACGGCCTCCTGCACGGCCAGTTCGTAATCGGCCGGGTCGAGCTGGACCAGGAGCTGTCCTCCACTCACGCTGTCGCCCACCTGCGCGGGAAGACGAGATACGGTGCCGGCTACCTTGAAGCTGAGCCGTGATCGGAGGCCGGCCTGTGCGATCCCGGAGAACTCACGCACCCGGCTCCCTCCGGTCGCCAGCACGGCTTCGTAACGAACGGGTCGGATCACCTCCTCGACCTCCGGGGCATCGGCGCAGCTGGTTGCCAGGGTGGAAACCAGAAGGAGAGTCACGAGCGACACACGCTCTCGCTTCGTGCGGTGCGACCTGCAGGCACCCATCAAACAGCAGTTATCCATGATCGCTCTCAGGAGGAGCCTCGGCTCACGGTGCTCTGCCAAACGGATCGGCCTGCTCATAGGAGCTCTCCAATCGGTCGAAGAAGTCATCCAGTTCCTCGGGTGTCGCGAAGAAGCTCGAGCGTCCGACAGCGCGCTCGACGTTCATCAGGTCGACCAGGAAGGCATACAGGGAGTTGGCCGCCGCCAGCTCGGCCCTGAGGTACGAGTTCTGCGCGTCGAGGAGCTCGATGATCGAGATGGTCCCGCGCCCGTACGAGTCCGTGACAAGCTCGAAGTTCCTTCGTGAGGCCTCTGCGCGGTCACGCGACAGCGAGATGTTGGCGAACGATGCCCCCGCCGCGTGGAGGGCCGATCGCAATTGCTGCTCGACGCGCTGGCCGGCGGCGTAGAGATTCAGCCGAAGCCGGTCCACCTCTTCCGAGGCCTGTGCCCGCTCAGCGATCCGCGAGCCGCCGGTGAACAGTGGCAGGGAGGCGGCGAGGGTGAGGTTCCACTGGGTATCGTCCGGCTCGCTGAATCCTGTTTCCCCACCGCCATCGGTCAGGCCCGGAATGCCCGACTGCGTTCCCGCGCCCGCCTTTGCCAGGCGTCTTCCGACTGACCCTTCCAGCGCGATTTCGGGAATCCAGAACGAGTTCCCGGTCGAAGTGAGCCGCCGCTCCTGTGCTGCGATGAAGGATTTCAGCACCTTGAGATCCGGCGAGACAGAGAGCGCTTCAGCTGCCATGAAGGATCGGAGGAATCTGAAGGACCACTGATCCCGGAAGAACCGCTGGAGTCGCTCGCCGGCCGGTACCACTGACGGATCGTCGATCCCTATCTCCTGTGTGGCGAACGACTCTTCGAGCGGCCGATTGAGCAGTCGGTTGAGAGCGATTTCTGCCTGATTGCGAAAGGCGGAGGCGCCAATCACCCGTTGGCGATTCGCCGCGATCTCGCTTTCCCACCGGAACACCTCTCCCGGGCCCGCCGTCCCGATGCTCCTGCGGACCCTCGCAAGGTCGAGATTCGAACGGGTCACCCGCAGGTTCTCTCGTTCGATACGTTCCGCTGTCTTGGCGGCGAGAACATTCAGGTACGTCTCGGTAGTTGCCAGTATGACGTCCTGCCTGAGCGCTTCAAAGTCCTGGACGCGTGCCTCCTGCACGCTCTTCTCTATGCTCACTCCGGCCCACGACGGCTCGGACAAGATCACCTGCCTGAGACTCGCCGCAGCCCCCAGCACACGCTCGGGCTGTGAGCCGAACGACGCCGCGGCCCGGTCTTCGTCTATGATCGTGCCCCGGGCTCCGACATCGAGCTGCGGGAGAAGGCGCGACCTCGCTATGCGTGTGTCCTGCGCGCCCGCGGCGACCGCTCGATCCCGCGCCCTCAGGTCGAGGTTTACGAGGACTGCTTCCTGAGCGACTCCAGCTAATGTCAGCGTACGCTCGACGGCTCTCCGCTCCGCGTTGATGAGCTCCGCTTCCGTCAGGACACTCCATGGAGGAAAGACGGGTATGACCCTCGCCGTGGCCATGTTTATGCTCAGCTTCTCGCCAAGAGCGAATGCGGTGGGCAGAGTCCCCGCCTCCTCGCCCTCTAGAATCCGCTTGGCGTAGAGGGCAATGCGCCTGGCCAAACGCAGGTAACCAGTATCGGGGGTTCGGCCCGCGAGAATGCCCATCTGCACCTCGCTCTCGCCGATAAATGAGAAGCTCGGCAAGTGTCGCTCGGCCAGCCCGACTGCAAGACCCTCGATCTGTCTGAGCGAAAGTTGGGTGAGCGGGAAGAGGTAGACTGCCTCTGCATCCTCGGGAATCGACTCAAGGATGCTCGCCACGTCACTGTCGCCGCCGACGGATACGAACTCGGCCTCCATTCCCAGTCCTCTGAGAGCCTCGCGGGTCCGCTCATTCGCCCGCGGGATCGCCTCGACGACCGCCATATTCGCCAGCATGATGAGGCGGTCGAAAGGGACTATCTCCTGGAACGCTCGGACGTCGCGCTCAACGATGGAGGGGTAGGCGATGTAGCTGAGATTAGACACACCGCTGGCACCGGCACTGTCCGGGAACCCCTGGATCTCGACATCGATGACGAAAGGCGCGATGACCGGCTTGGGCAGCTCCGGCCGGCAACAGAGCACGCTCGATGCCTGGACTCCCAGAGCCAGCACGATGTCCACCTCGGGATCGGCCAGGAGGGCATCGAGAGCGGCGCTGGCGCCCGCTTGGGTCCAGTCCGCGGCGATTCGTTTGTCCGGCGGGAAACGCACCTCAAAGTCAGTCGAGAGCAACTCCTCGATCTGCTCCTTGACGCTCTCGCTGAAGGCCTCGTAGCGTTCGCTC
>JBDHFN010000130.1:0-7997 GCA_039590375.1 Gemmatimonadota bacterium | reverse complement strand
TCCGATGCTGAGGCGACTATTGGTAAGCTCGGCGCACTACATCCTGGGTCCGTTCGGGCCGGACACGGAGCTGAGGCGCTGGGGACTGAAGCTGGCCGAGCGGGGCGGGAAGGCAGCGAAGAAGCGGGCGGTGGTGGCGGTGGCCCGGAAGCTGGCGGTGCTGCTGCACAGTCTGTGGCTGACGGGAGCGGTGTACGAGCCGATCCGCACAGAGGAGACCGAAGCGGTCCCAGCGGCCGCGTAGACAAAGCGAGAGCTGATACCCTCGACGCCCCGTCCGGGTGACTGCGACAGTGGACCCTGACTAACAGATGGCAGCGCCCGAGCGGGACGGACCCCAGCGTGCACCGGGCCCCCGACGAGTGGCCCACCGAGAGTGCGAATGGAAGCGTGGTGCAGGGTATCCGGCTCCACTGCCCCCACGTGGGCCTTGCGATAGCTGGCCTTTCTCATGGAAGGTCCACTGGCGGCTCGGGGCTTGTGCCCCTCGCCCAACCCGGCTGACGCCGGGTTCGCCAGTGGCCGAAACGTTATATGACATGACCCCATCTGAACCGTGTGGTAGATTGGTGGGGAGGAGGTGGCCATGCGCCCGAGTCGAGGCCTGAAGTACCGCGTTCTCATCGAACCGGAGGAAGACGGCGGGTACGTTGCCGAGGTGCCGACGTTGCCGGGTTGTCTCTCGCAGGGAGCAACCCGTCAGGAAGCGCTCGAGAACGTAAGAGAAGCTATCGCCGTGTACTTGGAGAGCCTTGAGGCGCACGGGGACCCAGTGCCCCCTCCCATCAGCGAAGAGATCGTAGAGGTTTAGCTTGACGCGGCTTCCGGCGCTGTCCGGTCGGGAGGTGGTCAAAGCGCTGAGCCAGATCGGTTACGAGTTGGACCGGCAGCGAGGGAGCCACATGATCCTTCGTCACCGGGAGCCTCCGTTTCGCCGCCTCGTCGTTCCGGACCACAAGGAAATCCGTCGGGGGACGCTGCGCGCCATTATTCGACAGGCCGGGCTCACCGTAACGGAGTTTCTTGATCTACTGTAAGGCGTGGGGTCACGTCCAGAACGTGAGAACTTCCCCCGGGTGGGCCTACGTCCTCCTTACGCTGGTTGTGGGCTGCCAGAGCGAATCCCGGAGCCGAGGCGAACCCTTCACCCTCTCAGATTCGGCAGGTGTTCGGATCGTCGAGAATCTGGCGCCCGCCCGACCCGCTGAATGGTCTCCGGCCAGGGTCGCGGACCTCATGACCCCGGATAGCGTGCTCATCGCGGTTCCGTGGGGAGTGGCTGCGGACCCGATGACGGGGCGGATCTACGTGGCGGACCGCTCCGCGGAACGGGTGGTGGTGTTCGACCGATCAGGCGCGTACCAGGGGACCTACGGCCGAAGCGGAGAGGGGCCGGGCGAGTTCGAGAGCCCCTCGGCGCTGTCCGTCGGGCCGTACGGAGCGCTTACGGTGTGGGACACCGGCCGGGGCGTGCTCAGCCGCTGGTCGAGCGAGGGCGACCTGCTGAACGAGCGGCGCGCGCCCCTCGTCTACTGGGGGCCGGGCGTCTACGAGCGGCCCGGTCGGCTCGTGACCGTAACGTCGCAGACATCGGCGTCCGAGATGCGGCAATCGCTGATCGAGTTAACGGCCAGCGATACCGTCGTCCTCCACACGGTCCCGCGCGACATGGTGATGATGGAGCTGCCGTGCATAAGACAGCCCGCGTCCCGACTGTTCGCGCCATCCGTCGTGTGGGCGCCCGCGGGCGACACGGTGTACGTGCTGAACGGCCCAGAATACCGCATCGACACGTACGCCGACGGCGCCCTGGACTCTAGCATCCGCCGCCCGGTGGAGCCGGTCCGTGTGACGGTGAGTATGGCCGTCGATCAAGTCCGGGTGGAGTACGCCGGGTTCATGCGTACGTGCGGCGTGACGGCGGAGCAGATCGTGGACGCCCTCGGTCACGAGGAGCTGGTACCCACGGTCCAATGGATCACCGTCGATCCCGGCGGCCGGCTCTGGGTGTCCCGGAGCTCCAACGGCCTCGTCGCCGAGCACATCGACATCCTCGACGCGGACGGCCGGTACGAAGGGACGATGGATGCGGCTGTGCTGCCGGTGGTGTTCGTCTCGAGGTCGCGCTTTGTAGGCCTCACACTACGGGAGGAGACCGGTGAGACAGTTCTGTCGCTCTATGACCTCCAGGCGTCGGAGAGCTCCGGAGGTGCCGCGGCAGAGTCGGGGCAGCAGACCTGGGCGCCCGAGCTTCACCTCGATGTTCGCGAATTCCGTGACTGCCCGGAGTGCCCCATCATGGTTGAACTCCCACCCGGCAGGTTTTCTGATGGGGGCCCCGGCCGGCGAGGCGCCGGCAGCCCGGATCTCGACCCGCCCCGAGTGGACGGAAATGGCCGAGAAGCCGCAGGTGGAAGTGGACATCGCGTACCGGTTCGCCATCGGTAAGTACGAAGTGACCTTCGCCGAGTGGGACCGCTGCGTCGAAGCGGGAGGGTGCAGCTACGAGCCGGAGGACGAGGGGTGGGGGCGGGGCGACCGCCCCGTCATCCACATCGCCCGGACTGACGCTCTCGAGTACACCGAGTGGCTAGGCGAGCTCACGGGACAACCATACCGCCTGCCCAGCGAGGCCGAATGGGAGTACTCAGCCCGCGCCGGGACGACCACGGCCCGTTACGGGGGCGACGAGATGGGGTATGGGATGGCGGCCTGCGACGGGTGCGGGAGCCGCTGGGACAAGCGTTCCACCACGCCCGTCGGCTCCTTTCCGCCCAATCAATTCGGCATCCACGACATGCTAGCCAATGCCTCCGAATGGGTGGCCGACTGCTGGCACGAGAACCACGAGGGCAACCCGAGCAACGGATCCGCCCGTGTCGAGACCTCGCCCTGGTGGAAGGCCGGGGCGTGTGAGCGGCCCATGAAGCGAGGCGGCACCTACTCAAGCTACACGTGGGCGGTGCGCGCGGCGTGGCGAAACTACTACTGGCCAGGTCCGTGGACCGAGCGGAAAAGCGATTCGCAGGGTTTTCGGGTGGCGCGGACCCTCTCGGAGCCAGCCGGGGCCTAGCCGGACCCGGCAACTTCAACGAGAGAATGAGAGCCCCGCGTGGAGGCCAGGAAGATGCGGGAGGTGATCTGGGGTCTCTTCAGCGTCATCGCGACGGGGGGGGGGCTGAACGAACTGGCTGATGGTTTAACAGAACTAGCGTCGTTGTTTCCTGCCTTTGACGTCCATGATGCGATAGTCGCTCTCGTCGAGCCAGCCGAGGTGGACGGGCCCGAAGAATACACTCTAGACGCCGTTGCCGACCTCCTCGAGCCCGACGGTGAGCCGTCCGAGGAGGTGAGAGACGAAGACCTTCTGACCGTTCCATCGGATGGTGGAGTCCTGGGAGACGAGCCGGAGCTCGAAGTGGTCGGGATAGGTGATCTCAGGCAGCCGACGCGGAAACGGCCTGAGCGAGGGCTCGTAGACCGAAGCGGGCGTCTGCTGATCCAGGGCCTCATGGGGTCGTTCCTCGTTGTAGATGCGCCGGAAGTCATTGAAGGCGCGCTGCTGAGCGGGGAGCGAAGCACGTGGCGGTTTGGCCGTGTGCCGCTTGAGCGTTCGGTGCATGCGCTCGTGCCGGCCGTTCTGCTGCGGCTTTCCGGGCTCGATGAACGCGGGTGTAATCCCGAGCGTGACGAAGTAGACGGAGAGCTGAGAGAGGCGGCCCAAGGCATTCGAGGCGAAGGGAAAGCCGTTGTCGGTGAGCATGAAATCGGGAAGTCCGTAGGTCCGAAACAGCCGTTTGAAGCGCGGGGTCGTGAGCGTCAGCGTTTGCCCGGGGAGGCTTTTGCACTCGAGTAGGAACCGGGAGTGACCGTCTTGGACGGTGAGCGGATAGCAGAGGGTCCCGTCGAGCGTGTGGAACTGGCCCTTGAAGTCGGCCGACCAGGTGGCGTTCGGTCGGTCCATGGGAGAAGCGGGCTCGCCGGGGTGAGTACGCCGGCGTCTGGGCTTGTTGCGCGTGAGCAGGTCGTGTCGATCCAGGATGCGGTGGATCGTGTCGGCCGAGGGGGCATAGCCGAACTCGCGCTCGATCACGGCGCGCAGCTTCCGGGCGCCCCAGCCGCGGCGCTTGCGGACCTCAAGGATCCGGTCGACCACGTGCTGCGGTGTCCCGTGTGGGCAGGACGAAGGACGGTGGAATCGATCCTTGAGCCCGTCGAGCCCCTCGGCTCGGTACCGCTCGAGCCACTTGTAGCCGGTGGGTCGTGAGATCGAGTACCGGCGGCAGAGTTCCGAGAGGGAGAGGAAGGAGTGCTGGGCCTCGAACACGAAGCGGGCTCGCTCGTCCATGATGGTCTGCGTCCTCCAGGGCATCGGGCTTCCTCCGGCATGGGGAAGCCACGAGGTTACTCGGAGACCTGTAAACCATCAGCCCGATACGATGTGTAAAGGATCAACCCGGGATGAACCGGAAACGGCGTCTAACAGGACCACTGGCGGCTCGGGGCGTGTGCCCCTCGCCCAACCCAGCCTTCGCCGGGTTCGCGAGTGGCCGAGACGTTATCTGACAGCGCTGAAGCGGGCTGGCTGTAGTACTGTAGGTAGTGAGTGGCCCTCGTTTCTGCTGATGGGAGTAGTCGTGAGTCGGACGATAAGAGTTCTCTTCCGGTTGGTGTTGGTGCTCCTGGGCGTCGCCCATTCCGGTGCCGGGGCGGTGACAGCCCAGACTGCGAATCCTCCGGTTCTGGAGTTCGACTTTCCGGGTATGCGCATCGGAGTGGCCGAATACGATGACGGGCCAACCGGGACTACGGTCTTCTACTTTCCGAACGGCGTCATCGCCGCAGCCGACGTCAGGGGTGGGTCGCCAGGGACCGTGAACGCGCATGCCGTTCGATTGGGGTACGAAGAGGCCTTCATCAACGCGGTCGTCTTCTCAGGCGGATCGTGGTACGGGTTGTCCGCAGCGACAGGCGTGGCCAACGAGATCAAGAGGATCAAGCGGGCCGAGGGTAGCTACGACTTCATCGCAGGCGTACTCGGCGGAATCATCTACGATGTCGGGGGCCGGCGGTTCAGTCGGATCACCCCCGACGACGACCTCGGGGCTACGGCTCTACGAGCGGCTGAGTCCAATCGGTTTCCGATGGGCGCCACCGGCGCTGGCAGGTTCGCCATGCAGGGCGTCTATTACATAGATCGTGAGGGTGCCGATCCGTACGCAGTTTGGCCCCACTCAGGCCAAGGCGGAGCGTTTGCTCAAAGCGGCCCGACCAAGGTCGCGGTTTTTACAGTCGTGAATGCGCTGGGGACGATTGTGGATCGCAACGGGCGGGTCGTCCGATGTCATCGCAACGACCCGGGAGTACCCTGCGGCCCGGTCGCCGAACTCATCGACGGCACGCTCGGTCGGCGGACGAGTCAGCCAGACCCTGCAGACGGCCCGACCGAGAACACGACTCTGACCCTAGTGGTCATTAACCAAAAGCTCACGTTCGCCCAACTCCAGCGGTTGGCTGTACAGGTTCATGGCTCCATGGCGCGTGCTATTCAGCCTTTTGCCACGGAGGCGGACGGCGACGTGCTCTATGCGGTGACTACCGACGAAGTGGAGAACCCGGACCTCTCGGCCGTGGACCTGAGCGTTCTTGCTTCCGAATTGGCCTGGGACGCCGTCCTCAACAGCGTTCCCCCACTCCCAGCGTTGCCACAGGCTAGCTCCACGGCTCCCGCCGCTTCGTTACTTGGCCGTTATGCGGGCGTGTATGAGTTCCCGGGGGGTGGGCGGCTTACAGTAAACGCCAACGGGACCGACCTCGCCGCCACGTTCTCCGGTCAGGGGCGGATCTACTTCAAGGCGAATCAGACGTACGATCTGATCCCAGCTTCATCTAACCTGTTCATCATCGACACGCCTGCCAGTGATATCATCCGATTTGACGCTACAGGCGAAGTCATCGAGGGGCTCACGCTGAATCCGGGCAGCTGGGCTCTGTCTGGACGACGAATAAGGTAGGCGTCCCGATGTGCGCTCATGCCGCGGATGCCGTGTGGCGGCGCCATCAGATAACAAACAGTTGCCGGCTCCGTTCGCTTCGCTCACTACGACGATCACGGCTCGCGTCCGCGAGCCGCGACGGCGACTTTGAACGTTAGCTGCCATCGTCTCAGGCTCAGCGTAGACTGAGCGCAGGACGCGCGTGAACTGCTTTGCTGCATGATCGGGCTTCGGGCGCGGCAATTTTGGTCATTCGGATCAGCTCAGCGATCCTGTTCCGTGTTGCGGAGCGTACTTCTGTGAAGGGGCCACATGAGATGTCAAACCGCCAAGTAGTCTTGCCGCTCGTGATCAGTGTGTTGACGGCTTGCGCGGGGGGTGACGATCCAGCTTCGAGAAGTTCGAGCCAGATGCTGGCCGCCCACGACAGACCGACACGTCTGGAGAGACCCAGGATTCCACCCATCGAGGAGAGCGACTGGACACCCGCCCAACGCGCGTATCTTGAGCCTCACGCACGGGCAAACCGTCTCTTCAACGTCTTCAAGACCGCTGCTCATCACCCTGTCGCTTCCAGCAGCTGGGATGCCTTCGCCCTTGGCCACATCAATGGCGAATCCAACACCCTATCTCCGCGACACCGGGAGTTGCTCATCCTTCGCATCGGCTGGCTCTGTGCGGCCGAGTACGAATGGGCTGCCCACAGCGCTGTCGCGCGCTCCATCGGATTCACCGATGACGAACTCATCCGCATCACACAGGGCCCCGACGCACCAGGGTGGGCCCCGTTCGAGTCGACGTTGCTGCGCGCCGTCGATGAGCTGCACCGCGATGCGTTCATTTCCGACGCCACTTGGCAGTCGCTCAGTGCACAATACGATACGCCGCAGCTAATGGATCTCGTGTTTACTGTCGGTGCTTACAATCTCGTCTCCATGCTGCTCAACAGCTGGGGCGTCCAACTGGATGAAGGCTTCACGGGTTTCCCTCAGGTGCGCTGAGAAGTCTGTATTCGCATGGGCGATCACCGTAACGCCTGCTGCAGAACCGCGTGTGGTTATGGTCAAGTCTGCGGCAGCTGGAGCGGCGGACGACTGCAGCTAACAGGTCCACTGGCGGCTCCCCCCAGTGGCCGGGACGTTATGTGCAATCGGCCTCGCCCGATTAAAGGGGCTGTCGAATCGAGATGCTGAAGTTCGTAATCTGGGGAATCGGACTGTTAACAGTGGTGGCCGCAGTGGACCGCGTGCTGCTCTGGCTCGAATCGCTGGGTTGGATCAATTACAGCCGAAACAAGCTGAGCCGCGGGGGAGCGATGTACCACACGCTCGAGCTTCACTCCGTCTTCGACCCCGGAATGCAAGAAGTCATGGAGGTGAAGTACGCGGAGCAGCAGGAGGAGGATGAGTCGGGTGCACCGCCTTGCCAAGAACGAGGCGGTGAACTCGCCGATGGCGAGGCGGTGAAGGCCCGACCGCCTGAGTCCTGAACAGTAGGGACATCCTTTACAGAGCGTCCTGGGGACATGGTTTACAGTTCTAGCGCCGTCTCTTGGATCGTTCCTTCATGTCCATGATGCGGTAGTCGTACTCGTCGAGTCACCCGAGGTGTAGGGGTCCGAAGTGGGCGGACCAGACGCCATCGCCGACCTGCTCGAGGGAGATCCACCAGACGGAGAGCCGGGAGATATTGGCGATTGGCGGTGGATCCGAAGGGGTGGCCGTTGTCGGTCCGGATCTTCTGGGGCAGGCCGTGGGTGCGGAAGAGGTGCCGGAAGCGGCGCATGGTGGCGTCGAGGTCGAGGCGGAGCATGCCGCGGCATTCGAGCAGGAACCGGGTGCAGCCGTCCTGGACGGTGAGCGGGAAGCAGAGGTGGCCATCGAGGGCCCGGAACTCGCCTTTGAAGTCGGCGGTCCAAGTGGCGTTGGGCTCCTCAGGGATCGGGAGCGGTGGCCCGGGGTGAGTGCGCCGCCGACGCGGCTTACGGGCTTCGACGAGACC